>NC_008571.1:2720000-3040000 GCF_000060345.1 Christiangramia forsetii KT0803
ACGATTTCAAAATCCTTTACATCTTCAATAGTCTGCTTATATTTTTTTATTTTGGACATATTCTTCCAAAAAATCAATACCTGTATCCCAATAATTACAGCTATTATTAGGATTATTATGTAATCATGCATTTCTACTGAAATTTAATGGTTGCTTTATCTTCTTCATTTACTTTCCATTTACCGTCCACTTTGTGGGCCACACCTCTTTTGGTGGTAATGATTTCACCACTGTAATTTTGATTACTGTTTTCCGGCTTACAGACTGGATACAAATAAGTATCGGGTGAATTCACAGCCATTTTTAAAATATAATCCGAATCTGCAACTTCAAATTCCGCTTTTTCAGCTGCTGCATCATCTAATATCAGTTTAAAAACGCTTCTATGTTCATTTTTTTGGTCAGTAACCGAAGAAAAAATCTTATCATCACTTGCTTTCTCAGCAAAAAGAATAACTGGCTTCGAAACTTCTGATTCAACTACCCTAGTAGTAGAATGAATTGATAGTGGGACTTCCACAGGTTTTTCGTCGTCAAAAGTCGGTTTCTTTTCAATAGCCTTTTGTACTGGAGGATTTTCCTTACTCTCTCTTCTAATCGGCTGACGTTTGGAAATAGATGGAGATTTATTTCTTGTTGCTTCTTTCAAAGCTATTTCAAGCCTATGTAACTCATTTTTATAATGTTTTTTCCTTTTTTTGTAATGCTCCTTACTAGTTATAGTTTTTTTTAGCAGCAAAGCCAGGATTATATTCATTAATATTGAGCTAATAGCTCCAACCATCCACCAATTCCAACCTGAATGCTCTGGAACTTCCAAGGTATCTGCATTAGATTGCTCATTTTGAAACTGTGAATTTACGACCTCATCTTGAGATTTATTTTCCGCTTCCATGATGGAGTCCTTAGACGCTGAGTTATCTTCTGGACTTTCAATATATTCATCAACTTCAGACTTAATTTCAATATCCTGATTTGTTGACTGAAAATTTGTTGCGTTTTCTTGGGCTCTCCTATCGCAAGAGCTACTGATAATTATTAATAGAATAAGAAATGTAGTTGTTAAATACTTCATATTATCTTACTTTCTTTTTCTCCAGTTCATAAGCCAATTCACCCAAAGTTCCGACGAGGGGATAGAAGAATAAAGTTTCGCTTATTTCTTCATCACTTTCATTGCTAATTTCATCTAGCTTATTCTTGATACCGGTCTTTAAAGCATTCACTTTTTTCTTATTCAAAAATTCTTCAGTAAAGTCCAGGGATGCTTTGTCTACTCCAAAGTTATCTCTGAAGGAATAGGATTTATTCAACTTAAAGAAAAAGTCTAAAAAGCCATCAAAACTTTTTATCGCATCACTTTCAAATTCTTTAACTCTTTCGTAGCTAACTTTACTACCATTTTGAGACTGCAACTCGGAATTAGTAATAAGAGTTGCCTTTATTTCATCTAAATTTAAGTGATGATTATCACCGATAGAAAGGCCACCCTTACTGGAGATCTGTTTAGGGTTAGAAGGTAATTTAATATCAATCTCAGGTAGAGAATCTAAATTAAATACATTTTTAAACGTTTCAGCCGCCAGTCTTTTTAAACTATCATGACTGGAACTTGAGTCAATAATACCCAAAAGCTTAGAGGCTGTCCCTGAGAAACTAATTACTCCTGGAACGGAGATTTCTTTCTTTTTAAGAAGTTGAGTAATATGATATATCTGGCTTACATAAAAAAGAAGAAATATCACTTTAAAATCTGAATCGGTTTTCAGAAAATGAAGAAAGTCTACATCAACATTCCGATCATTTAAAGCCTTATTATCCTTGAGACTAAAGAAAGCGTTGATCACATCATGCGATGAATCACTGGCTTTTATCTTATTAACAGCTTCGATTAGTACGCGTTGATCGTTCTCTTCAAGTTTCTTTATAACCTTTGAATAGTACTTATTAACGAACCCGTTAATATTGATATTTCTATTAAAGTTATCTCCAAAGATCGCGTCGCCAGCAAATTTATATGAGCTGAATAAGATAGGAGCTTCCTCTCTGTAAACAGCTACATCTGAAGTTCCTCCACCAATATCAATAGAGACTAAAGGTTTTTCCATAGCAGGTATTCCCTCAAACTTATAATAGTAGTAGTAAGGAGTTAAACTTTCACATACCTTTTTAATCTTGACATTATCCCCTAAATAAGCCTGGATAATCTTTCCCCAGTCGCTTTCCATCAGATTTAACTGATACTTGAGCATACTTGCCGGATAGGACCAGGTGATTTCCAGATTATCGGTAGATCCGCCATTCAATAAAGCTTTATTTCGAATGATTTTGATGAGCTCTTCAAAAAACGCAAAAAGTATTTTCTGATTCTCACTTGTCTTGCTATTCCATTTCAAATTGGTTTTCACTTTTGAGGAAAGATCAAAAGACTCCTTCTCATATTTGAATGGAATGCTAATGTTTGCAAGTGAGAAAACCGGCTGGTTAAAATTCGTTTTTTTATGAAAGTTAATAGCCGTTCTCTGTGGGAATTGATAATTACCTTCAGCATGGATCTCTTCAGGCATTAAGTCATCCCTTAATGCTTTTAGGTAACCTTCCTTTAGATCTTTAAAAGCTATAAGACTTCCAATATGATATTTTTCAGATTTATCGATCTCTAGAGGTTGAGGCTTACCTCCATCTATAGAGTATTCAATATGAGTATTGGTTGTCCCGAAATCAATTGAAAAAGCAAACTCTGATGTACCTCCTATTCGATCAAAGAATTGAGGAACCAGAATTCCCTTTGCGAAATCATGTTTCAGTTGAATATAATCAAAGTTAGCCTTGACTACATCTCCGAACATATTATATGTTTCTTCCTCCTTAAATCTTCTTTGAACTTTATGTATCTGATTGGCGGGAATTAATTTGTTTTCCTGATCAAAATATGACAGCTCAAATTGGTTATTATCAAAGATGAAATCGGCATCATACAAGGCAACGTTATATTCCGGATTTATAGATTGAGGAAATTTATAGAATGGTGTAATTCCAACATTAATTCTGTTCTCTATAATTGCTCCCTTATTTGCGGGCTCATTGTACTCCGGTTTTTGAGCTTCATTCACAGGGTTATTATAGGTTCTTCTATATGTAATATGATGACCTTTCTGAACCGGAACTCTCAATATTGTTTCAACATAACCACCTGAAAGTGAATTTAATTCAAATCTCTTCTCTCCATTAATAGTTTGGGATAGGCTTGAAATGTCAAAATATTTAAAATAAGCAGGCTTAATTGGTAATAGAAAACCTTTCCCTTCATCATCGGTTGATTTGAATCCGCCGTCAATAAAATAATTTTTATCTACAGGAAATTCTGTTCTTATGATAACAGGTTCCAGGAAATCACTAATGGTCAAATAAGGATACTTATTACCATCAACAGGCAAGGTCCTATCCTCTAATGATCTTTCATCGAAATGGGGAGCTTTTTCCTTAGATTCCCATGAAGCACTTACGTATTTTAGGGGTGTATTAAATACCTCATTAGGCAGTACTAATGGAGGATATTCACCAATTTGGCTTCTTTCTGATTTTATTACAAAATCACTATCCTTGATGGCATCCTCTTTACCTTTTGCTTTTTTCAGGTTCACACCTAAAACTTCTACTATTTCTCCTCCCCCATCAATATTTAAATTCGGTAGATTATTATAGTGATTGCCTAATTGACCAACCTGATCTTTTAATTCCCTGCTAAGATGTTTATAAGTAAGTTCAAAGTAATCATCCAGTTCTTTCATCTTAGATGAAAATCCGGAAATATTATTACGTAGAGTAAAAAGATATTTTATGTATTCAGGGTCTCTTTCATGTAGTGGCTGGTATTCATCATCCAGGAGCTTGTCACTTCCCTCCTGAAATCCATCTAAATTAAATCTATTAGCTGAAGTAAAGAATAGTGTTGAGGGGGACGTACCTCCAATTATATTTATTGGCTCTGGACCTCTGGTATAATTGACCAGATATAGCTTTGCCAGAGAATCAAAATTATAGGTATTTGCATCCTGTTCCAGATATAACCTTAAACTTTCACCCAGGAGTTTATGTTGTGGATTCGGGGAATCAATTAATCTATCAAGATCTGCTTTCCTATCCCAGCTAATAATTTCTATTTGATCCTTATACTTATCTGCATTAAAAAAGATCTGGCCTATATCGAGGGCATCAGATACCATTTTATGAAAAGTAGTATTCCCTTCTGGCCCTAAATTTGCAACTTCCTTAAATGCAGTCTTAACCAAGTCAATTCTTGCATAAGGACTAGGAATAGAAGTTATTTCTCTACTGGAGTGAGCTCCATTTGGATCTTCAATTGCGTTTATGGCAACCGAATTCAAGGGATTAGAATCTTCCCATCCTTTTAAATTTTTTCCACTATGAAATCTAAAAACGTATGCCATAATTATAATTTGTATTTGTCAGCCATTAACTTATCAGTCGTCTCGTAAAAGACTTCCAGGAACCTATTTTCAATACTATCAGAAGTATTCATTTTCTTTGCTTCTTTATTTAAAAAAGCAGTTATACGCTCATAATCTTTCGTTTTTTCCAAAAATCCTTTATGAGCCTTAAACCCTTTTATTCCATCAAAAATATCCTGACTTGTAGACATTGTGTAAGGTGCAAATCCCCTTTGATTATTACTCATTTGCTGAAGCCAATTCCAGTAATAATCATTGAATTTCGATAGTTTTCTATAAAAATCTTCGTTGAGGAAAGGTTCCTTAATTTTAAGTGTTTTAGCGAAATCTGCACCCAGATTAGACCTAAGTTGATTTTTTAGATATAGGTGAAAAAAGTAATATTTGCTTAGCGGTTTTACCAAGTCCATCTTAGTCTCATCCCCTAAATCATTAAATGTTATACTAGGGGTCTCATTTTCAACTCCAAATTCCTTAACCTTATTGGTAGAAACATCGGTATCATTGGCAAAATCTAAGATGGCAAGTGCAGATGCCAATTCAATAAAATGAGCATCATTCTGCTGAGACACACTCCCTTCATTATTTTCATAATCCTTAACCAGTTTATCTCCGAGATAATACATAGAGTTAACAGAATCATTCACTCCATATTCATAATACCTAAGAGCTGCCTTTGTTTTAGATATAAAAGTAGACTTCTCTATTTCGCTTTCATCATCTTTTTTAACTCCAAAATAAGGTAGAACCGATACTGCCCCTACAGGTGCAGTTTGCAATAGAGAATGGTTATTGAGATTTGGACTTGCAGATCTTATATTTTTAAGAAGTAGAGGAAAGCCTGCTGCTCCAGTTCCTCCAAAAATTGATGAGATAATGAATATTCTATCTCCTTGTGAAAAACTACTTGCAAAATTTTCGAAATCCTCAGAAGTATTGAATTGGTTCAAAACAACACTCCCCATATTGGGATTACCCTTAAATCCAACCTCAAGATCTGATTCCAGATTCTTTTTACTAAACAGTAATGAAATAAGAGCCTTATTTTTTTTATCCAGGTCCTGGTAATCAATAAACTCTTTAAATTTTTTCTTTGAGTCCTGGATATTGATCCTACAATTCTTGCTTAAAGGTTCAATTGGGGTCTTAAAAAATTCATTAGAGGTTTCTCCATCAAAAGATAATTTTTCCCTTACGTTTTTATATCGCTGAAGAATATCCACTGTTTTATTAACATCTCCATTTGCAGCATCGGGATCAATTAGCATTGGAATTACTGATGAACTATTGCACCTAACACCGGCAGCTAATAAGAATGAAAGTGACTTTAATACCCTGGCACCGGTTCCTCCAATACCAAAAACATATAATTTAGACATGGCTTTATTTATTTAGAATGGGACGTAAGATGAATTCGTGCTCTTCCATTTAATTAGAACAGACACCAAAAACATAAAAAGTACAGTCCACATTGAATTTATGATTGAGAACACCATCATATCTGAAGTAAAAGAGGCCGGAACTGCCGACCCAACGGAAGCAAAAATTTCGGTCAAATCATTATTAGCCGAAACAAAAGCTATGATAAAGTTAATTATAGCTCCAACCAGCAAGTTTAAAGACCATATACTAAGCTTCGCTGTTCCAGGTCGATCTACAACATAATAATATGCGATAGTTAAAATTAGTGCTACAATAATGGAATAGAGAGCTACAGAAAAATATAAATCATTATTATACATCTGTTCTGAAAAGTCACCTAAATAAGCTCCTCCCCATAGTTCATAGAAATTTGCGATAAAATCTTTTAGCATTTTTTCGTTGTTTAATTTTGAGTTACTGGTATGGTGATATTAAAATATTTGTTGCTTCCACTTTGCTGTTCATAAGCCTCAGATATTCCTGAAACAAGATGACCAAAACTGAAAGTTTTTGTCTGTTCAAGTGAGTCGGACTTAATCTCGCGGTCATCATCACTATTAGCTTTTTCAACCCAATGCGGAATTCTTTTCTGTAATGAAAAATTGAGATTTTCCGATACAAGGCCATCAGCAGAAAACTTAATAGCATGTGTGTACTTTTCTCCTTTTATATCTACTAATGTTGAAGGATCCATTTTTACAACACCAGATTTCGAAAATTTTATATTCTTCCCTTTTACAACTCCTACTTCATTTATGCCGAATTCCGGATTAGAAAGTTTATAATTTTCCCCGTCCAAAATGTAACTTTGACTCACAGGCAATTTTTCCAAATCCACTAAAGCTATGAATTCCAGATTTCCAGATTTAGGATAACTTATAACCTCCAGGTCTCCGCCTCGAGTTTTTATTCGTCCATTATTCCCAGAAGTAATTACCTTAATTGGAATTGAGTTGAAATTAGCGGCAGTAAATAAAGCTTCATCTTCAAAACCTGAATTATCTTTGAGCTGTGAAGCAATCTCTGAGTTAAAAAGACTCAATAAATTTTTAGGGCCAATAACTATATAGTAGAATGGTCTTTCTTCTATATTCGTAATTTTTTTATTGTTATTATCGTAATAAAGACCATTAAAATTACTTCGAAATCGATATATTCTAGTATCGAGATCGTCATTTTTGCCGGCTTTCAAAAAAGCATTTTGTGTATATGTTTTTAACTTATTTAAGGCGGAAGGAACGTGACTTTCACCCTCAGGAGAATAAATAAAATCTGCCATAATAACTGAGATTGCATCACCTTCCTGATTTTCAAGAATTCTATCAAGTATTTCTTCAAAATGACTACTCCCTTTATTTCCTTTTCCCGCTGTATTTGGAGGTGTAAGTTCTTCAGAAATTTTAGTGGTTCCTACTCCAAAATCTGTCTTAGTTAGTTTATCGTTAATTAGATAAAATTCTGTTTGGAAATCAATCATATCTTCATTTTCAACAGCTACCAATAATTCACGGAACACGTCTTTAAAGCCGGTATTTCCATTTATATAACCATCCATACTAAGAGTGTTCTCGAAGTAAATTTTGACAGTGGCATCAAGAGGAAGAGTTTTTTTAATTCCTTTTGAGGAAGAAGTCGGAATAGGTTTATCATTCGAATCACATCCTCTGCAGCCATCACTTTTACATGATGAAAAGAGAATAAGTAACAAGAAAAAATATACAACAGAGGTTATCTGTTTCATAAAGTAGGATAGGTTAGTTAGTATTTGGTGTAGGGATAGCATAAATAATCTTTTTTTACGATTATTCCAAAATTTATGTTAATACTTAATACTAATGCTAATTAGTTTATAGAAATTTTAATTAATTAATGACTTCAAAATCCACGTTATCTAATTTATAACGTGATACTTAACACATTCCACCGAATCTTGTTACAATGCTTTATTCAAAATGTTAATTTTTCTAATACAATTCGATTTACTCAATCTCGAAGGGATTGATATTAGTTAAACTCCCCCTGCCACTGTCATTAGTATATTCAGTACTAAACCAATTCCGAGCCCCCATAAGGCAGCATGACAAGCAGACCTCGCACTATTTGGTTGAGTATTTTTTTTTGAGAAATATACAATCGCCCCGGCCAGTGGTATACAAAATGATAAAATGGTTAATCCGGTTCCGAGTTCATCCCGGTGGTCATTATGAGACATATAATAAATAATTTAGGTTAGTGATAGTATTAAATTTCCAATTTGTTTTCCCCAGATAGATATTAGAGACATACAGCCAATACCAGCGGCTAATCCAGTTATAAACCTTACTCCATTTGTACTTTCCCAATTAGAAAATGCCTGGGTTAAACCATCAATTATCGTTGGAAGCATAATAAATAAACTTAACCATAGGTTAAGAGTAAAAAAACTGAATAAAAAAATTGGAAAGCTTAAATAGCCTATATGGATACCCGTGCATCTCGCACAAACCGGGAATTGTTTACCCTTAAAGAAAAAAGATCTTTCAGGTAATTGATGGCAAAAAGAAAACTCCAGTTTTTTACTAAACATTTGATCTGTTCAATATCCAGTCGTAAAACTAAGGCCAACTAAAAAGAAGATCATACGGTTTCCCGTAAAATGAGAAATTAATTAGGTAAAATTAGTTCCTGACGTATTTATCAATCATATATTTTGTAATTGGCTTTAAGGTTTTTCCACTTACTGGATGTTTTCCTGGAGATGAGAAATACTCTAATCCCCCATTGCTTTTATAGTACCAAATTCGAACTTCACCATTTTTAAAAAAAGTTGTGGCCTCAGAAACTTCCACTTCTTTAAGGTTTCTATAGATATGTGGAATAAACTTTCGTTCTTCACTGCTTCCGCTGCATTCAGTTTTGATATAGTGATCATTACTCCAGATCATGCATTCTTCCTTCCCTCCTATATAACCCAAGTACGATGAAGTAGCTACCACCATAAGAAAGCTTAAAGCAACCATTAGTTTCTTATTGGAAAATAAATGACTCTTCTTTTTTTCTTCAAGTTCATTGATTTGGCTGGAAGTTGAATTCCATTTTATATAGCTATCATAACTCTCATAGCCTAAATATTGAGCTAAATAATCTTTTACTTTTTGATTTGGAGATGACTCACCTTTATAATACCGGGTTAAGGATTTTGTGGAAATCGAGTATTTGAATTTTTCAAAGATATAGTCAGATAAAAACTCTGCATTCGCATTGGTAGAGTTTCTTTCCGTTTCGGCCTCTGCTTTCTTAAAAGCAGCAATAATTATTTGGTGGGTCATTTCTTAGAAATTCAGCGATGTAAAACTAACAAATCTATTGGACATTCCGTTTGGACAGAAATGTCCAAAGCTTGTCCAGATCTTGTCTACCCTTGACCATACTGCCCTTATTTACTTTGCCCTGTGATTGATAAGTCAGTACAACTTACAGGGAAGTGAAGGACTTCTGGCTTATCAACTCATGACTTCCCACTAGCTCATTTCTGAGCTTAAAATCGAAAAACCCGCATAAGCCGGGTTAACAATCTAATGTCAATTTTTAAAAACTAAGTCATGAAAAAAATCAGTCTTCTACTATTATTACTTATTTCAAATTTATCTATTATTTCTTGTACAGAACAAAGTTTAGGTGAGGCTACAGATGAACCTCAAAGGCAATATGCTTCTGAAGGAGAAGAAGATCCAAATCCTCCATCTGAAGAGCCTCCCAGCAATGGTAATTAGTGCTTATTAAATAAGGCCGCTGTTATAGCGGCTTTTTTATTTATTTTCGCTTTATGAACCTACGCCCCCTGCTTCATACGTTTGGTATCTTTTGCTTTCTAGCGCTATCCTCGTGCACGAACAAAGAAATTTCTTCTAAATCCCAGATTAGAAAAGATTCCACTAGTTACTATTTTCAAAAAGGAAAGAATTCCGAAGAGATACAAGAAAAAATAATAAACTTTAATAAAGCTCTTCAATCCATAAAAACTATAGAGGATTCCCTTATGCTGGATATCCTGGACAACAAAATTTATTATCATAACCGCTTAAAAGAATATGACAGTTCCCTACATTTTGCAGATCGCCTTATCAAAACCGCCCAAATCCAGAATGATTCTGCTTTTATAGCCACGGGCTACTATCGAAAAGCATTTATTTTCCAATATTTAAATCAAAATGAAAAGCAATTTGAAAATACCTATGCCGCACGTGAGATCTATTTAAAAATTGGAGACACCGCGAGCGCAGGACGCAGGACAGCGGAAATGGCTAACGCCCAGAGTCAGTTGACCGATTATACTGGAGCGCAGCAAACAGCTACTGAAGCCCTGGAATATCTATCAGAAAATGATTCTGTTTATTTAAGCAGTATGTATAATACCATTGCCACCACATACAGAAACCAGGAATTTTATCAAGATGCGGCAAAAGAATGGAGAAATGCACTTAAATATGCTTCCAGAAGCCGGGATAGCCTAAGCAATCTGAATAATATTGCACTGGCACTTCAGGATGATAAGAAATTCAAAGAGGCTATAAAAATTTTTGAAAAAATCCTGGAAAATTCTAATCTCACAGATAGAAAATCCCGGGCTCGATTTATGGATAATCTTGCCTATACCAAATGGCTGCAAGATTCTTCAGCAGTTGTTGAAGATGAATTATTGTATGCAAAGGAAATTAGGCGCAAAGAAAACGATCGTAATGGTCTTTTGGCCAGTTATAACCATCTTTCAGATTATTTCAGAAATAAGGATACAAACCTTTCAAGAATATACGCAGACAGTTTATTAATAACTGCTATTAATACCGGCAGTAAGACAGCCCAGCTCAACGCAATCCAGAAACTAATACAACTTTCTCCAGCTAATAAAACAAAAGACCTGTCAGATAGATATATACAATTAAATGATGGTATAAGGTCTGAAAATATCCGGGCGAAAAATTTCTTTGCCAAGATCAGGTATGATGAGGAACAGAAACAAAAGGAGATCGATACTCTGGAAACACAAACTGCATTACAGCGCATAGAAGCTATGGAATTACAAAACCAGATAATCATTCTTTCTTTGGTAGGGCTGCTGATTTTGGTGAGTGGCGGATTCGGTTTTTATTATTTGAGGCAAAAACATACTAGAGAAAAAATTCGCGAGGCTCATCTAACTGAAACAAGAATTTCCAAGAAGATCCATGATGAATTAGCGAATGACGTTTATAATGTAATGAGTGGTTTGCAGTCTATTGTTCCAAATAATATGATAGATAAACTGGAACATATTTATGACCGTACCCGAAATATATCCAGGGAGAATAGTAGTATTCCTACCGGAACCAATTACCTGCCGCATTTACTTTCCACGCTTAGCGCTACGGTGCCAGACGATACCAGATTGATCCTACGCGGTGAAAATAGCATTAACTGGAATCAACTGGTTCCGGAAAAAAAGATCATTCTTTACCGGGTGCTTCAGGAAATCATGATCAACATGAAAAAACATAGCAATGCCAGTTTGGTAGCAGTGATCTTTTCCGAAGAAAAAAGTTTACTGAATATTAATTATTCAGATAACGGAACTGGCACCTCCCTGCAAAACCTGAAAACCGGCAACGGAATACTGAATATGGAAAACCGTATTCTTTCTATCAAGGGAAAACTTAATTTTGAAACCGAACAGGAAAAAGGCTTAAAGATATTGATCCAGATTCCGTCATAATTCTTTACATGTTTAAAAAAGTTCTGGTTGCAGAAGATATGGATAGTATTAATCATGCAGTAGCATCTGTCTTGAGGGAGCTTGATATTCCTGAAATTACTCACGCCCAATATTGTGATAAAGCTTGGCTTCTTGCTAAAAAAGCCTCACAGGATCATAAGCCTTTCGATTTGCTTATTTGCGATCTTTCTTTTAAACAGGATCATCGAGAAGAAAAAATCACTTCGGGAGAGGAACTCATCGCCAAATTAAAATCTGAAAACCCTGAGCTTAAAGTAATCGTGAATTCTATTGAAGATCATCCGCAGACGGTTAAAGATTTATGGAATTCAGGGCATATCGATGCTTATGTATGCAAAGATCGTCACGGACTCAAAGAATTAAAGGAAGCAATTCTACATTTGAATAATGGTGAAACTTATAATTCACCTTCTATTGAGAAAATCCTGAAACAAAATAACGTGCTCACTTTAAATGATTTTGAAATTAATATTGTAAAATTTCTCGCCAATGGTTTTACTCAGGATCAGATTCAGCAGGAACTAAAAAGTAAGAATATCAAACCCAGCAGTAAAAGTGCAATTGAGAAACGCTTAAAAGAGTTACGGGAAGAATTTCATGCCAATACCAATCCGCATCTTATTGGAATCATGAAGGATTTGAAGCTGATATAGATAAATTAAATTTCTTATCCAATTTAGTTAAATAGGGTCAATTAATGATTTAATGTAATTTTTCAATTATCTCACACGGCATTCCCTAATTCAAGACCTAAAATATTTGAAAGATTTTCTGGTATCTCCACATATGAGACCAACATGAAAATTAATCAGGAAGCATGAATTATGGTTATAATAATATGGCTTCCATGAAAAATAATTACTTTCAATATTTACTCATGAAAAATGATTACTTTTTTAGAGGAAGCAGAGTCATTTTTAGTAAATATGAATGTATGATTATAAGGTTCGGTCAAGAAACCACATCATATATTATACAGAATTTTTGTATATCTCTTTTCTTTCTATAGCTTTAAAAATCACAGGACAAGCTTAGGACCGGACATTTTCTGAATAAATTCTGGCAATATAGTTTTCCTTCTTCAGAATAATAGTTATCATCAGTGAATCTAATGATCACCAAAATATTTTTCGGAAAAACAAAGATCCCTTTAATCATATTGGAATTAAGACAATGAATAATGGCGATAGTTTGTGACTTGCATAACTACCACCAATTTCCACTAGAATATCTATAAAATTAGCGATGCTACCAGCCTTCACTAATATGAGTGGTCTGATATTGATTCATACATCCGTAAGTACTACCCGCTAATATTTGACCATCCGCGTAAAACATCCAATAGCCACCAGAACCCGCCCCAGGCAAATTTATAGCAGCAATGCCCCTGCCTTTAAATACATAATCCTGGCAGTCCAGCCAACCATAATTATCAATTAGAGGAGTAAAACTATAATTTCCTTCACGTATAAAAGTTCCATCTTTAGAATAGGTATCATAAGTGCCATTATCATTAAACTTAACTTTTACTATGCTCCCATTTGGCTCTCCGTAATTGCCGCCCTCGATAGTGAATTTTTTATTTACAATTTTTGCATACGCCTCGTTGGTAAACGTTAAGTCAAGGTTTATGGTAATAACTCTATCATTAGTTGCGTCCCTGATGTAAATTGGATAATTATTAACAGTAAGGGTATCAGCAGATGTGGGAACCTCCCCCAGGATTACGTTGGACCATTCATTTCCATTATCTAATAAAATTGGCTCGTTATCTAAAAATACACGATAGTAATGACGTACAAAGTTAGGTGCCGTATATGAATCCCTATTACTAAGTGTTTCAACTGGTACTATTTCGCCATAGTTTGGATTTTTTATAAACTGGATTTTATAATTATAATTTTTGTGAAGCCTTACTGCGAATTTTCCCTCCAATTCGTTGAATTCATCAGTATAAGTGAATTCTAAAAAAGTATCCAGGTAATTTTCTGTAGAATTTTGATCTGCATAACTGGCATTAATCAATATGTGACCATCGCTAAAGCTAACATTGTTCAAATTAATCCGGGAATCACTAATGGTAAATTCTGAAGCATAAAAAATTGTCTGATTTGCAGGCATTTTTTCAACCTGTGCTGAATCTGGAAAAAAATCTCTTTCAAACAAAGATACATTTGAAAACCATATTTCATCGTCTACAAATTGTATTGCACTATTTAGCTTTTCCAATCTTTCATTGAACGTTGAAAAACTTTCAAAGAAGTCTTTTAAATTTTCATTTGTATCATTCTTATCTGAACTTATAATAGCTCTTTCTCTAGTTTCAAATGGAAATACCTCATTCTCATTATTGTATAACTCCAATATATTATCTTCATTCTGCGTAGATAGCGAAGATTCAATCGAATTAATAGCTATATCCACTTTTTTCAGCGTAGATGCAGATAACTGATCTTTATATTCATAGGACTTGTACAACGCAATAGTGGAGATGGCTACCAATCCTGATTTGGAGATGAGTTCAGGGTCGATGGTAGCTGCCACGGTAGCAGTAGAAAATGTAGTTACAGATAAAATATATTTCCCAACAATCGCCAGCTGGTCGTTATTACTACTCTCATAGTCATCTAAAACTGTATCATCCATAAATGATTTATTGGCTAAGTATAATTTTGCCAACACCATCTTACCGTCATTAGACAATGTTTGGTAGTTTTTTTTGAAAGCTTCAAGAATTGCTAAGACGTTGGCGCCCTTTTCAGATGCTGGATTTATCGATTCTTCAAAAGCTGAAATATTATCAAAGAATGGTTCTAGAGCCTCCTCCGCACTATTTGTTATTGTCGTTTCTGAAATAGTTACAGATAGTACATAATCATCTATACCAGAAATTTTTATTTCCTGTTTACCTAAACTGGTGTCCCCAGGAATTACTAAAATATATTCAATAGCATTGAATTTTTCAATGGTAATTGCCTGCCCATCCAACGTTCCTTCATACTGTTGTGCAGCCAATTTTTCACTATTAAACCTAATAATTTCTTGGGTATTGACATCCCCCAAATCTAAGGTTTCAACCTGTTGATTTTCCTCCTCCGCAGGCTCTTCTGTCTCTTCTGCTACTTCTTCTCTCTCGATAACAGGATCTTCTTCTGTTTCGCAGGCAGTAATAAAAAATACCAAAGACAGTAAAAACAGGAATTTTTTCATAATGAATACTTTAATAGCAAACATAGAACATCTAACTCCACCGGAAAATACCCTTATGTGGGTATATATTGATTTTAAATTTTAGGGCCGCATTGAAGTATACGGATTTTTATCCAATTTAGATATGGATTATTCTAGTGCATAACTAATCATCGAATAAATCTAAACTAACCGGTTTTTGCATTACTAATTTTTAATAATCCAGTCTAAAAATTTAAAACAGATATTTGAATCTAATTTACCTTTGTGAAAAATATTGAGTTTACCAATTGTACAATAGTGGTTTCTATCAATAAATCTTTTAAAATCAAGATACTTTGCAGACCATTTGAAATGGACTAAATTAAATCAAGAACTGATTCACGGCCAGGTCGCTGAAAAATTGAGTATAGCTATTGAAAACCGCTTTTGGAACGAACATAATTTTATTTTTAAAGACGGGGATTCGTCTTAGCATGCCAAAGGAGCTACGTCACTTTACATTAAATTTATGCCCGATATTACCGGTCCCCGCCTGATTCCCTTGAATATGGCCGAACCTACGCTGATTTTTGAAGGTAGGACCACCCAAAATAACCTTGGTTTAGCCCCACATAGTGCGGTAAGGAATATGAGCCGCATCCAACATAAGCACAAACTGACTGAAAATAGCGATCAAAAAATTTTCACAGAAGAAACCAGAAACCTGGATATCCGGTTTTTTCCAGAGATTGATATAATTGAGGTTGTTCATGCGCAATATTGTGACAAAGCATGGCTTCTTGCTAAAAAAGCCTCGCAGGATCAGGAAGCTTTCGATTTACTTATTTGTGACATTTCATTTAAACAGGATCATCGGGAAGAAAAAATAACTTCGGGAGAAGAACTCATCGATAAATTAAAATCTGAAAACCCTGAGCTTAAAGTAATCGTGAATTCTATTGAAGATCATCCGCAAACGGTAAAAGATTTATGGAATTCAGGGAATATCGATGCTTACGTTTGCAAAGATCGCCACGGATTAAAAAAATTAAAGGAAGTAATTCTACAATTGAATAATGGTGAAACTTATAATTCACCCTCGATTGAAAAAATTCTAAATCAGAATAATGTGCTAACATTAAACGATTTTGAAATTAATATTATAAAATTTCTCACCAATGGTTTTACTCAGGATCAGATTCAGCAGGAACTAAAAAGTAAGAATATCAAACAGTAAAAGTGCGATTGAAAAACGCTTAAAAGAGTTACGTAAAGAATTTCATTCCAATACCAATTCGCATCTTATTGGCATTATGAAAGATTTGAAGCTGATATATAAACCTGCCAGTTACAATATTGAAAAAAGTAAATCAGAAACAGACTTAGGAATCTGGTAAAACAATTAATTGGACTGGTATCCTCAGAGTGATTTTAAGCTTAAAGAAGTGACATCTACCATAGCCCCACAAAATATCATGACCCTACCCATAATATTTCATTTAAAGCAAAACCGTTTAAGGCGTAGCTGCCACTTTCTCTAATTTTCTATAAAACTAAATTTTATGTTAAAGCGAAAGATATTCGTTTAGTAAACGTATGGAATTTGGAAGTAATCGTCAAAGCTTTAGTTTCAGAATAACGGAGGTGCCTTTATTTTTTTCTGAAATTATTTGGATTGCTTCTTCAACCTTGTAGCCCAGCAATGTTAATCGCTCTTTTACTAAGGTAACACCTTTAGATTCATGCAATTTATTGGTGGGACCGTCCTTAAATCCAATCCCATTATCCTCAATTTCACATTGTAAAATATTGCCGGGAAGCAACTTAAAATAAATTTTTAAAGTGGGATCGGGTACACCGGGTGGAAAAGCGTGAACAAAGACATTCTCCACAAATGACTGTAATAACATCGTAGGAATTTCAATATCATAAGGATCAATTAAAGGGTCTATTTCCGTGATCACCTTAATGGTATTGTTAAACCGCGTATTCTCAACCTGGATATACAACTGCAAATACTCAATTTCTTCAATTAATAAAATACCCGGTTTAGTACAATGATCCAGATTAAGCCTGATCAATTTGGCGAAATCCCCTAAAAACAGGGTGGCATTATCTATATCACGATCCAGGATATAGTATTGAATAGAATTCATGGCATTAAAAATAAAATGCGGATTCATTTGCGCCAGAAGAGCTTCCATTTTAGTTTCTTCAAAACGCTTCTGGATCAATCCCTTTTGTTCTTCAAATTGTTTTGTTTGCCTAATTTGAAATTTATACATGCTATAAACCATGACAGTTATTATGCTTGCAATTAGCAAAGCAAACCACCAGGTTTTCCAAAAAGGCGGAAATATAGCCATCTTTAATAGCGGCCGGGTATACCTTAAACCGGTACTTTCATCTAAAACTTTTACTTCAATACCATAATTATCAGGTGGCAGGGAAGGCAGGAATATTTCGGGTTCGGAGGTAGAGAGACTCCATGGCTCATCAGCATCTAATCGATATTGATACTTTAATTTATTCGGATAAGGATGGGCATTGGTACTGAATTTCAGCAATACTGTATTCTCATCGTGTGCCAGATCTAACTGATTTATATTAGATAATGATTCAGAAGTAAACTCACTGTTATTGATAAAGATTTCGTTCAATTCTATTTTATCGACCAAAGCCTGAGTATCACTAACTGCATCCAGGTCTATATTATAATACCCATTATCGCTTCCTATAGACAGCGTATTTTCACTCAAACGGGCACTCAGCAAAGGTGGCTCCAGTGCCTGTTCCCTATCTATAAAAATAAAGCGGTCGTTTTTAAATAGCGTCAATCCTTTTTCTGTTCCAATTAGTAAAGTTCCCTTATAGGCCTTTAGAAAAGAAATCGAATTTCCCTGAATTTCTGCCCTCGGTATTTTCTTTAGTATTTCAAATGTATTCTCATCATTAACGATAAACACATCCCCAAACTCATTTGCAATAGCGAGATTGTTATCTAAGGTGCTGATGTGTTTTAATTTCTTTTCCTTCCAAATTCCATTTTTCAAATAAGACTTAAACCCATTATTCTCCCAAACATAAAGACCTGAAAATACAGACAGAAAATAGGTTTTATTTTCCCTTTGCATACTGCTCACTATCATAGTGGGTGTATGCGGGTCTTCTTTTTTGTAATGAGTATATCTCAATGAATCCAGGTCACTATAGATCCTAACGCCACCATAAGGATTCGTTTCTATAAGATTTCCAGATCGGGTAAAATTAATCTCTTCTGAATGTAAGGGTAAATATCGCTGCAATTCTCCGGTATCCTTTATTGCGAATAGTCCGATATTCGTATTTATCCAGTAAATATTCTGGAAGACCTTTAGGTCATAAAAATGAATGTTTTTAGCCCTGGTAGTATAGTCCAGTTCATAAAAATCATCCTGATGTTTTGGTAATGGAACTTTAGTATTTAGAACATAGTTCTCCTGCCATTTTTTAAATTGGGACAGGCTAATCGTCTGTTCTTTTTCTGCTACTTTTATAAGAAGGGCATCGTTAATTAATACTGCGGAAGAATTTTTAGTCTCTGCAAATCCAAGGACATTTTTTCCTTTAATGTCATGGAATTTAATTTGAGGATTTAAAGAAATTTCAAACAATCCGGCATCCTTGGTTCCTACATATAATTTTTCAAAGCCTGGATCATAAGCCAGGGAAATTACTTGCTTACTGGGAATATTGAATTCGGAAGCTCTGGAAACTAAAGCATTATTTACCAGTTCATAAATTCCTCCGTTAGGGTCGTATATTCCCCAGGCTGCCGCAAAAATTTTATCGTCCCTGCTTTTAACATAATCCCAGATAATAGAATAACCAAGCTTATTTGATGAAGAAGCATTATTATCTACATAATCTGCAAGCCTAATTTTCGAAAAGAAACCCTTATTACTGCTGTAAATACTATCCCCATCTTTTAAAACTGAATAAATGAATTTATGATCATTCACTTTAATCAGCACCGGTTGACTCTTATTAATTATTTTGAAGATGCCTGAATTGTACGTGACCACGTAAATTTCTTCCTGGTATTCAAAAAAATCCTGAACTCTAAAAAGTTCCTTTCCAGTAGGGATATTTAAGGAACATACTTTAAATGTATCTATGTCAATTAAGGAAACGCCGTTACTTGTTCCCACGTACATATAATTTCTATGAGCATATAGTTTGGTTATTTCGTTATGAACCAATCCATCTTTTTCTGAAAGCACTTTAAAATTAAACCCGTTATAAATACTAACGCCTTCGCCGTAGCTGCCAAACCATAGGTTTTTATTTTTATCTTCTGCAATTGCCCAGCAGCTATTGAGAGCTAATCCGTTTTCTTCAAAAAAATATTTAAAAACATCATTTTCTTTTTTAACCAGGCCATTTTCGGTGCCTATCCACAGAATATTATTACTGTCTATCAGCAAGGATCTAACCGCGTTATTTGGCAATTCATTAGCTGCAGTATAATTTATACTGGGATAGTTTTGGGAAAACATAAGGTTCGCCCATAAAATTAAGAAGAACGAAAGTTTAATTGTTTTGCAGAATGGCATTGATAAATTCTTCTTCTTTGCGAAAAGAAACGGGAAGTTTTTCTCCGTTGGTTAATTCCACTTCCTTATTTGCCTTATTATACCTAACCACATAATTTAAATTAATAACGTAGGTTTTATGTATTCTTTTAAAGGAAGTAGCGGGAAGTATTTCTTCCACATATTTTAAAGTTTTGGTAGCCGTTTTAGTAGTGCCTTCAATTTTTTTTATGCAGCAATAATTGCTTTCAGCCTTGCAGTATAAAATTTGGTTTGAGTGAATAAGCTCAAAGCCCTCAACGGTTGGAAAAGCAATTTTATTTACATTCTGGTCATTTACATTCAGATTTTCAAGTAACAAGGACAGTCTTTTTTGGGCAAAACTCCCCCTATTTCTGGTCTCAAATTTTTTTATAGATTCAAATAGATCTACATGGTTTATTGGTTTCAACAAATAATCCAGTGCGCTGCGCTTAATTGCCTTAATGGCAAATTTACTGTGAGCAGTAGTGAAAATGACTTCGAATTTTATCACATCGAAATATTTGAATAATTCAAATCCACTTTTCTCAGGCATCTGAATATCTAGAAAAACTAATTCAGGTTCGTAATTCTTAATTGCAAGCACCCCCGAATCTACCGAATTACATTTTTCTACAATATTAAATTTATTAGGAAAATGCCTATCCAGAGTTTTTTCCAACAAATTCTGAGCATTAATTTCATCGTCAATAATTACTGCCTTAATCATAAAACAATATTACAATTTAATTGTGATTTTGTTAACTAAATTAGAACATGTCCCTATAATCCCGGTATTAAAACTGATCATTGGAAAGGTTAGAATAACCTTGGGTCAGTAACTAATAATTAGTTTGTATAAGGAAATACGATCATAAAAATAATCGTCGATTCTATAGAAAAGCGCCCCAAACTGTTAAGAATTTATAGGACTCTGCAAATATAGAGGCTTATACATTTAAAGATCGAAATGATTTAAAAGAACTGAAAGAAGTAATTCAACATTTGAGTGATGGTAAACCTGTAAGTCACCTTCTAGAGAAAAGTTCTGAAACAAAATAACATACTGACTTTAAATGATTTTGAGATTAATATTGCCAATTGCAACTGGATTTGTCCAGGATCAAATTCAACAGAAGTTAAAAATGAAAAACATCAAACCCAGCAGTAAAATTGCGATTGACAAACGTTTAAAAGAGTTACGTAAAGAATTTCGGGCCAATACCAATAAGCATCTTATTGGCATTATGAAAGATTTGAAATTGATATAATTTTATATAGCATACCTAAAAATTAAACCTTCCATACTTTTTACTGAAAATATGCAGAACGCAGTGGGCTCTTAAATTTCTCCTATCTTCGGAAAAAAAAATGCGTTCCTACCTTCTCCATATTCTAATTCTAATTTTGTTTACCAGTTGCGGAGTTTCTAAACATAAAGACATCTTATATTTACAGGAAGCTGAAAGATCGAATCAGCCGAGTTTAAATGTTTTTTCTCCTAAGGATAAAAATAGTTTAGTAAAATCCCCAGTTCTAATTTTTGTACATGGTGGGAATTGGGATAGCGGGAAAAAAGAAATGTATAGCTTCTTTGGTAAGAATTTTGCCAGAAAAGGAATTACTACCGTAGTGGTTGGTTATACCCTTAGTCCACAGGCAGATTATAAGGAAATGACTTCTCAAATTGCCAGTGCTATCCAATGGACAATAGATAACATTTCCAATTATAACGGTAACCCAGAAAAGCTTTTTCTAACAGGACATTCTGCCGGCGGACATTTAATTTCCCTGGCGGTCATGAATCCCAAGTATGGAATTGATCCAGAAGATATTTCGGGAATTATTCTTAATGATGCAGCAGGCTTGGATATGCACCATTATCTTCAGCAAAATCCACCTACTTCTACCAATAATTATTTAACTACCTGGACTAATAATCCTGAAAACTGGAAGAAAGCATCGCCTATTTTCTATCTCAATGAAAAAATACCTCCGTTTTTAATTTACCTGGGTAAAAAAACCTATCCCTCTATAACCACTGCAAACAAAAGGTTTTTGAATGATCTGCAGCAATACCAGCCGGAAGTTGAACCTGTCTTAATTAATAAGAAGCATATCCCCATGATGACCCAATATTTATGGCCCTGGAGTAACAGATATCAAGAGATGATTGAGTTTATAGAAGTATCTTCCAAATAAGAAACTAAATGCTTTAATAATTCTGGACCTACGTTTTTAGTCACAAAAAATATAGAGGCATCATCAAAATTATTCAAAAGAATGAAAGATTAGATAAAAAGAAAAGCTATTATTAATTTTTCAGCTAAAATGACTAAAAGCTATAAATCATTCTAAGTCAAAGTCTTGTTTATTGATTTGATCAATATGTTCTAATTATAGTAAGTAAATAATTCTCGGGGCAAGCCTACGAAACATTTAATAATAATACTTTTTGTTTTTCCGTAAAAAATCCTAAACAGAAAAATGGGGTCATTCAGTCCCGAAAGCTTTCGGGATTGTTTCAGAATCTCAGTTTAATGTAAATCATTGCGATATGGAGACCCTGAAATAAATTACCATTGACGCATTTTTCAAAATTGGTAATTATGAAGCTAACTATTTAATTGTAAATACTTCTAATTACCGGCCTATCGAAAGTTTATCGTAAAAATTGAAGTGAAAGCACCGTGAAATTTTAGGCTGTTTGAGCTAAACAAATTCTTCAGTAAAGGTGAATCTCTATGGCGAGTTCCTAAAATTTAGGTACTGAACGATTAATTTAGATAAACTTTCGTAAGTCTAGATTTTTTTGGTTCGTTTTTTCATCAATGGAAAAAATGAACGAGCATCTTAAAAAAAATGTCAATTTCCTACGCTAGATATTTTTTATCTCAGGTCTCAGGGTGACGAAAGAACGATTAGGATGAAAAACGGATATACATAAATACTTTTTCAAAATTGAAAATTTTAAGCCTATCCTCCCCCTATTCAGATTAAAATTCCAGGTTCAGAATTATATCATTCTATAGTTCAGGCAAAAATAGATCAGACAAAAACAACCAAGCGCTATAAATTATAAATTATGCGTAGGGTTAAAAACCGTGGTTGAATAAAAGTCTGAACGGAAGAAACAAATAAATTGGTGGCGATATTATCTACCTTGACTTCGTTATCCAGGATATTCGTTGCTTTCAACGCGTATTCCCACTTTGAATCTTTATCTTTTCTATAGGCTATGGAAGCGTCCCAGGTTTCAAAAGAATTTTCCTGCCTGCCAGCACGTCTTTGACTGGTAAAAGAGTAGTCTGTAACAAACGTTAGCGATTTCCATATATAAGCATCAAAATTTATCGAGGGACTAATTGTATAAAAATTAGTTTGATTATTTCCCTGTGAATTTTTAGATACGCTATACTTATATTCTATTCCCACGTTGGGAGCGATTTTAAAATTCGTTCGCAAAGCCGGAGTATAAGTTTGCGTAAAACTTTCATTCACAGATCTCCGATCTTGTATAAACTGGTTGATTTTATTATAATTAAAACCGGTATTCAACGTAGCTCTAATTTTACCGAAAGTTCGCTGCACCCTTCCAAAAGCTGAAAAGGAAATTATAAAATTCAAAATAATAGATTTTTCCATTTTTCTAAAAATAGAATTCTGCGCTTTTTATCAAGATTTACTACCCTCGCTAGACCCATAACCACGTTTACGCCTAATAAAAATTCTAATACTATAGAGGGAATGTTTTTAGATAATCCTTGAAAGAAATGGGGGTTATAGGTAAATTTTCTTCCTAAAATCAATAGAACCAAGATAGTTTCAGTTTCGACTATACTTTTGATCGCTGTGGGTAGTTATGCTATATCCGAAATTGGTGTACAACTTAGAAAAGACTATCAATTTGATTGATTGAAAGTTGAAATTATAGAAGCTAGACCAAGCCAGTGACCAATGTAATTTGCATTTCGAAAACCATTACAACACTATAAACTTTCAAAAAAAACTACCCCCCTACTTCTAAAATAAGGACTTTAAAAAATCATTAAAAAACCCCTAAAAATCATCCAGGGGTTTAGGCTAAATCAAAAAACTACTTATTTTATTTCACCCTTGCCTGGAATTCTCCAATGGCATCATCATAGCTACGCAAAACTCTGTCCCATTCTTTGTACAAATGATCACTTTTCACACTGGTCATGGAATTACCGCTTTCTTCACTAACCAGTTTTATTTTAAATACTAAAGGGTTTGAATTTGATTCCTTTACGATCATTCTTGTTCTTATTGTATTCTGCTTGAAAGTTTGCAAAGACCAGGCAGTTCTTAAATAACCGGTTTCCTTATCGGTCATTTCAATTACATCTATATAATTTAAAACGATTTGATTTATCAATTTCCAGGCTTTGTCTTTAGACATATCACTTACTTTAAATTCAATATCTACATTTGCTATATCGGTTTGTACCGAAGCGTCAAAAGCATCATCCCTCCTCATTTCCACATAATGGGTTTTAGGAGGCGAGGCCATACCTTTCTGATTACAGAATTCGATACTCTCAAAAAGAAAACCAACCTTTTCAGCAGTAACGGTTACACAATCGTCTTTTGGAACCAGAACTTCAGCTGAACCGCTCCCTATTTTTTTTCCGTTTACAAAAATTTCAGCGTCAGATTCTGAGGTGCTTACACGAACTTTCTTCTTTCCAACTTCCACAGTCGCTGCATTACACGGATGAATAGATCCAATTAAAAAAATAAATAGAAATACGGGTACTAGTTTGAAATTTGGTTTCATCATGATTATTTAGATTAAAGATTATTTATACATATTCTTAAAATGCTACTCCTATCCCGAAATTGAAGATAAGGCCAGAAAATAGCGGGCTCAATCCATCGTTTACCATCAAGTCCTGGGGTTGTGTTTCAGTAGATCCATCATCAAAAAATACGGTAGCATCGATAGTCTCCGGAATAGGACTGAACGCATACCCAATTTCAGGGCGGAAGTAGAACAATCCGCCCCATCTCGCTCCAATCTTTAGGTTAAAAGACCCATTTGAAAAATCTATTTTTCTTGTTCCAAATTTATTAGGCTCATTTTCAGATTCAATATTATCCTCGGTTCCATCAAATTTAAAATTTCCATAACTCATCCCTACATAAAGTCCCTTCCCGGGTTTAAATAAATAATAGTTAATACCTCCTTCGATATATTGTAAGTTGAGGTCCAGATCTTCTGTACCATCTTCATTTACACCTGCGGCAGAAAATAAATTTTTACTTCTTAATCTTGAATAATCAAGGCTAACACCAAACTTTCCGTTGAGTACGGGAAGCATATACTCCACGCTACCCCCAAGTATATTGGGATAACCCAGTTTGAAACCTATTCTATAAGGTCTATCTATATCCGGGCCTGCATTTTCATATTCCTGTTGTGCGCTTAGATTAAAATGGAACAACAATACAGTTACTACTACAAATGTGAGTTTGGCTAATTTCATGAGTGCTGATTTTCAGTTTTATAGCATCAAACCTATTCGATTTATAGCATAGGCCGCAATACCCACAAAAGGGTATTTTAAAATTAGCCATACAATTTTTGGGTTAACGCAAAATATACCTGCCAATGGGTATTTTTTGATGTTTATGGAGAACTTACTTTTGAATTGGTAAGAATTTATACACTGAAATAATTAAGAGTCAGTAAAATAGATTTTGTAGATTTAATAACATTTTAAAATTAAGTATGAGCAAAAAAAGTTATAAAAGCGGATTTAATCTGTCTGCAAAGAAATTTGAAATTGAACTCACTAGTGATGGTCAATACTATTCTAAAATTGAATTAGAGGGAAAATTTCCTGATAATTTTGACGAAAATAAGCTTGATGCCAAATTCACAAATCAGGGAGAAATCACAATTTTCTTTTACAAAGGAAAACCACCAACTACATTAGGAGACTTATTAAAACAGTCAAGCGGAACTAAAAAATTTAACGTAAAGGTAGTTGTAGAGGATAGACAGTGGGAAGTAAGAAGCCAACTTAATATATCCTTAGTCTGGAAACACGCCGAGGGAGAACCATTATCTCCGGAAACAGTAGGGGGCAGCATACTTGTAGGTACTTAATTTGAAAAAATCCCTTATAAATATCATCCTTACCACCGGAAGTTTACTTCTTACTGTTTTTTCATATTCACAGTCCGCTTCATTAGCAACTATCGATTCTTTATTAACTATTAGAGAAACTGAGCAGGCTTATGTAAAATTGAAACAGATCGATTCCGCGAACTTGAATAAACCCCTGAAAGCCGAATATTACAATTTACTGGCTTCCGCTGAAAATCTCAATAACCGGTCAGACCGAAGCTATGAATACTGGATGATTTCCAGGAAAATGTTTAGGGATATTGATAGTTTTGGCAAAGTCGCCCAGATTAATCTTCGTATTGTACAAACATTAAATTCTTCGAAATACGCAGAATTAGATACGGAACCATTTATGGACGAGTATCTTCAATACGCCAGAAAACAGGACGATCCGCACATTCTGGCCCTGGCACACGATCAACTGGCCAAAGTTTTAATAGCAAGCGATTCCCTGGAGTCTCTTCGGCAATTTAAATTGGCGTTAGCACAAAGCAAAAAAACTGCTGACTCACTACTTACGGCTAAAATTCATCATAATACGGGGGTAGTATATGCCGAAAAATTAAAGGAATTTGATTCGGCATTTTATCATTATGACAAGGCCTTTCAGGAATATGAAGAACTCGGACATAATGATTTTATGTCCTACATTTATAATAACCGCGCTTCAGTCTATAAACAGCAGAAAAATTATGAAGCGGCGATCGAGAATTATTTGAAAGCCGATTCTATTTCACCACGGGAATATTCCAAAGAAAATTATAGGCTGCGATATGGTTGGCTCGCTGAAGCTTACGAATTAAATAATGATCCCAATAATTCACTCAAATATCTAAAGCTTCAGAATAGCTATCGCGACAGCCTGATGAATGAGGAGCAGCACACTTCCATGCTGGATATTCAAACAAAATACGAAGTAGAGAAGAAAGAGAATGAAAACCTAAAATTAAAGCAGCGTTCTATCTGGTTATTTATAGCAATTG
Source organism: Christiangramia forsetii KT0803 (assembly GCF_000060345.1). Taxonomy (NCBI): domain Bacteria; kingdom Pseudomonadati; phylum Bacteroidota; class Flavobacteriia; order Flavobacteriales; family Flavobacteriaceae; genus Christiangramia; species Christiangramia forsetii. The sequence goes on from NC_008571.1 coordinate 2,746,550, forward strand.
GCGGTTTATTGCTCTTATTAACTATTGGTTACCTAGCCTTTAAAAACCTGAGACGAAAAAAGAAACTTTCAGAAAAAGAACATGAGGTACAGCGCCAAAAATTAGAAAATCTATTGCAGGAACAGGAATTGGCGGGGATCGATGCAATGATCGAAGGTCAGGAAAAAGAGCGACAGCGAATTGCCAATGATCTCCATGACAATCTTGGTAGTTTACTGGCAACAATCAAACTCCATTTTCAGAATTTAAAAGTGAAAAAAGATCGCTTAAAAGAGGAAGAGGATAAAATCTTAAAACAAACAGATGATCTTCTGGACGAAGCCTATCAGGAAGTTCGTAAAATTGCCCATGCAAAAAATGCAGGGGTTCATGCCAGCGAAGGATTGTTACCTGCGGTTCGCAATTTTGCTACGAAAGTTTCTGCCGCCAACAAACTCGTTATAGAAGTAGAAGATCATGGAATGGACGAGCGTTTGGAAAACTCGTTTGAAATTACCGTTTTCAGGATTGTTCAGGAACTTATTACAAATGTTATTAAACATGCTGAAGCTTCCGAAGCCATTATCCACCTTACCCACCATGGTGAGGAATTAAACCTTATGGTAGAGGACAATGGAAGAGGATTTAATACTTCAGAAATTAAATACCAGGAAGGTATGGGAATTCACTCCATCCAAAGACGGGTGGAATATATGGGCGGAACCGTTGATGTAGAGTCGGTTGAAGGTAAAGGAACATCAGTAATTATAAATATCCCGATAAAATGATACGCTTAGTCATTGCTGAAGACCATACTGCACTTATTGATGGGATCAAAGTTTTCTTTGAATATGAAGAGGATATTGAGTTTGTAGGATTTGCCAATAACGGCCAGGAATTAATCGAACTCACGCGCAGAAAAAAACCCAATCTCATTATTACCGATATTCGGATGCCGGTGATGGACGGAATACAGGCCACAAAAGAAATTTTAGAGGAATTCCCTAATATTAAAATTATCGCCTTTAGTATGTTCGATCAGGACAAAGCGGTTCAGCAGATGCTCGAGGCCGGGGCCAGCGGTTATATTCTGAAAAATTCCAGCCTAAAAGAATTGTTGTATGCAATAAGAAAAGTTCACGAGGGGGAACACTATTATGACCCAAACATTACGGTAAAACAGAAATCAGTTTCACCAAAATCAAAGGCAGTTCTAACAGGACGGCAAAGGGAAATTTTAAAATTGATAGGCCAGGGAAGAACAAACCAGGAAATAGCCGATCAGTTATTTATTGGAAAAACCACCGTGGAAACACATAGAAAAAATATGATTCGAAAATTGGGTTTACAGGGTGCCGGGGAATTATTAAGATACGCATTGGAAAAAAAATATGATTTTTAAATTAGGCTAAACTGCATTTATTTTTCAATATATAATCTCGAGTACATCGGGAATAAGCTTTCAGATTTCTTTTGATCTTTCTATAAACTATTCAAATATTTTAAAGCCATTAACAGATTCCTGTTAAACACTGTTAGAAATAGTTGGGACCCGGTAAGTATGGTCTAATATTAGCATGCGAACGATTTATTAACCATTAAAACAAAACATATGAAAACTCCCAATTACGAAGAACAACAAGGAAAACATCCTATTCCCCACGCAAAGGGAATTGCGAAAGATGAGAAAGAAAAAGATATGAAGGAGAAATCTGAAAAAAAATCTGATGAAGAAGAATAGACTTTAGTTATCTTATTAAGTAAGCTGTCTCAAAAGTTTTTCTTTTCATAAAGCGAAACTAATTTCAGTTTCTCGTTGATTTCATTATTCAATTATTAAGATCCTGAATTAAATCTAAGATGAAGAGTTAGACTCGTGAGACAGTTTCTTTTTTTAGTCAACCTATTTCAGGAAAGTACATTCGCTAGAACCATAACTACGTTTATGCCTAAGAAAATTCTACTGCTATAGAGGGAATCCTTTTAAGAAATAGAGGTTACAGGAAAATATTTCCCTGAAATCAATAGAAACTGGATCTATCCAGTTTCTATAAAATTTGTGATCACTTTGGGCAGCGCAGCTCCAATATCGGTCGTTTTCTTCCCAAAGACTTTTTTCTTTGAAACATCGTTTAATACGGCACAATATTATCTAAAAGATTATAAAATCAAGATACTTTGTTATTTGCGACAATTAAGAGGTTGATTCCATCTTTTAAGTGAATTGAAAAAATTAATTCTTTCCGATTAGTTACAATATACTACTTCTGAAATCCATTCTGAAGAGCATTCTTAATCCCTTCAAGATTTTCCGTAAATTCCATCATCTGAGAAAGCAATTGTGCCATTTCATTTTTATTTCCAAAACCCTTTAGTTTGTTATTCTTCTGAAAAGTTTCCCGAATATTTTCCCATCTGGTTTTCTCTTCCTCAGACAATTGCCCTACCAGTTCTTTGTATTTTAAAAGATTTGCTTCCGCAGAAGAAGTAAGCGTTTGGGACTCACTTTCATAATGGGAAAGAATAAGCGTTTGCAATTCCTTATCGTTCATTACCGGCACCACTTTTGCCACCAGTTTATTCATATCCCTGTACGATCCCTGAAGTTTAAAAGAAGGTTCGGTTCTATATTCATCTTCCATCGCTGCACTTTTGATATAACTTGCATTTACCTTAAGTACGGTATTTCTAATCTGGATCACTTTATCCAGGACAGAAACATATTCTTCAATTTCCTGGTTTGAATAATTTCCGGTGAGCTGAACTTCCTGATTCTCATTTTCCACACGATCCAATAATCTATAAACATCATCGAAATTCTTACTGCTCAACTGATGTAGTAAAGGATTAGAGGTAAGTGAATTCTCAATTAAACTTAGCCTGAACAGGTGTGCCGTATCTCCTATAATATCACCAAGATTATAAATATCTGCCCTGTTCGCGAGCATATCGGGAATCCTGAATTTATCACCACTTTCGGTATACGGGTTGCCGGCCATAATTACGCAGAATTTTTTACCGCGCAAATCATAAGTCCGGGACTTTCCATTATAAACACCTTCTACTTTCCTGGTTCCATCAGATAGTGAAATAAATTTTTGAAGGAATTCGGGATTGCAATGCTGGATATCATCAAGATACAACATCACATTATTGCCCATTTCGAAAGCCAGGTTTAGTTTCTTTAACTCTTCCCTTGCTGCGGAATTGGTTCCTGAATCCGGATCTACAGAAGTTACCTCATGACCAATCGCCGGCCCGTTGATCTTCATAAAAACAAGACCAAGCCTATTCGCGATATATTCCATCAGCGTGGTTTTACCATATCCCGGTGGCGAAATCAGCAAAAGTAGTCCCATTCTATCGGTACGCTTTTGATCGCCAATTGTGCCCAGTTGTTTGGCCAGATTATCCCCAAACAGCGGGAAATAAACCTGATCTATCAGTTTGTTTCTAACAAAAGAACTCAAAATTCCCGGTTTAAATTCCTCCAGTTTCAGGTCTTCTTTTAACTGAACGGTCACTTCATGTTTAGCTTTTCGAAATTCCTGGTAAGCAGGCACATTTATTCTGAAGTAATTTTCATGGATAAAAACAAAATCGTGATAATTGAAATCAAAAGTTCCATTCTGAATTAAGCGGTGCTCTCCCTGCAAACCTTCAATTTTTTCTGAAGGTGATGTGAATTTTGTATTTAAAACTGCTTCATCTTCAAAAAGTAGCAAACAAACAACTTCGTTCACATATTTTAATTTCAAGCCCAAGTCTACATCTTTCTGACTATTTAAAAATGCTTTTACCCATTGCCTTATCAGGGCAACTTTGGCCGCTTGAGATTCGAGATTTTCGAGATTTTTTCTAAAATTGAGATCGGCTTTTTGCTCTTTCAACTTTGTCTGGAAGTCTTCCTTTACTCTAATAGCAATACCACTTTTTTGAAAATTGTCATCATTCTGAAGTTCTTCAAATAAATATTCTGCCGCATCACGGGCAAGTACAGGTTCAAAAATACCTGTCTCTTCAGCAAAATTGAAAATTTCCCTGCTAAGCTTTTCCAGTAAAAATTCATATTCTTTTGCTTCCGGAAAAAACTGGATCACATCTCCCGAAGCTTTTATAGTTTCATTGAGGTTTTTTCGGTTCTTTTCATTGGTGAAACTCCAGAAATATTGCGCGCAGGCTCTAACTTCCGGGTGAAACCGCAAAAGATCCAGTGTCTTATATTTTTGTAAAAAAGTGGAGAGTATTTTAGCGGCGTCCAGATCGTGAACTCCTTTTACGTAACCCTCGGAATAATCTTTACTGCTTTCATCCTGAACCAGTTTTACCAGCTCTTCTTCTGTATATTCTGAAATAGTTCCTTTGTACTTTAGAAAAATCTTATACGCCAGGTAAGCTGACCTATAAACATTCTTATCTTCAGAAATATAGTCCTGATCCCAGTATTCTTCAGATTGTAATAAAATCTCATTCTCAATTTTCTGATAAAAATCGGTTCCCGTGAGATGATATTTCAAGTGCCCATCTGAAAAGACTATGGTAAGATCGAGTTCCTGATTGTTGACGCCAAATTTATGCTTTCCTAATTTGATGATGTTCTCACCATCTTCATACAACTCCTTTTTGTCCTTCAATTTTCTGAGCGCATCTTCGCGAGCAGATTTTAATAGCGACTGGATCTCTTCAGCTTTCCCGCTATCATCCATTTCCTGAAGCTGTTCTGCGATATCCCGGGCTTTATTCACCAGGATATCTGAAGCGAAATAAGCGTTGATCTCAGAGGTTTCTCCAAATGAATCTGCTTTCTTTCGAACTCCTTTTAATATCCTTTCTGCCGAATTCTGCAGAGAAATCGCTCTTTTATTTCGCTTTTCAACCAGACTATTTTTTCTGGCCTCAAAAGCGTTGTAAACTTCTTCACGCTTTTCTATGATAAGACTTATATATTCATCAAAATCTGCAAATTTCCCCTCCAATTCTTCCAGTTGGATGGAAATCCTGTTTTGAAAATCATCACACTTTTCCGGAGTGTCTGCTATATCGAGATAATTGATAATACTTTGATCGATCAATTTTAGCTGTGCAGCAAAATCGGCCTGGGCCTCTTCACTACCCAGAGATTTCTTAGCCTTTTTGATCTTCGCCTTTAACTGATTTATAGTTGCAAAAATGAGCGAAATCGTATTGATAATTTTTGTAGAATGCGAAGTATCTTCAATTTCAAGATTGGAAACAATATCAATTAAAAGTTCCAGGTCTTTGGAAATTCCATTCACCTCCTCTTCCAGCTTTTTAGCATCAATCACCTTCGTGATTTTTTCCAGAAATTTTTCTTTCTCCTTTACTGCGTCTTCATAGGGTTTTAAAGCTTTATCGTCTAAGAGAAACTGGACACAACGTTCAGAAATTTTTGAGGTTTGTTCGGCAATTTGCTTTTCCAGCTCTTGGATATAGGCTACATCTACATAGCGAATTTCCTTTAAACTGATAGCTTCACCACGCAAAGCACGAAGCTGGGTAAGCGCATTTACAAAATCATTGATCGTCCTGAAACCCGTACTCTTTATTTTATTGAATAACTGATCGGCTTTTTTAGCAATTTCTTCGGTTTTTTGCCTGGCACTCTTTTTAAGCTGTAAAACCTTCTGAAATTCATCCATAGCAGCATTCGCCGCCTGATTAATTTCTTTTAAAGGCTCATTTAAAAGCTGCGTTTCCTCTTCTTTCAACCAGTAATAAGCATCCAGAATATCTTTAGATTGTTTGGCAAGATCTGCATACAAACCATCATAATTATCCTCTTTATTCAGAAGATTAATTAAAGCGTTCACCTCGGCCATTGCCTTTACAATGTCCTTATTTCCAATTTTGAACAACAGACTTTCCTGATGCTCAGAAGGAATAAAATCTCCCTTAAGGTAAGGTGTTTGCCAGATCTGGATTACGTGATGCCGCGTTTGCTCATTTTCATTTCTGAAATAGCACAATTCCCCATTCTCCAGAATTGTAAACCCATTACAAATTATGGGTGTCTGGATCTCCTGTGAAATCACATTATAACTCATTAAATTATAGAGCCCTTTTTCTGCGGAATAAAAGACATACAAATAATCCTCCCCATTTGGCGAAGTAACTTTCTCCTGAAACCTTACATTCTGAATACTATTATCGAAGATGTTGTACTCTCCCGTTTGCAGGTAATATCCTGTTGGAAAAATAATACCATGATCATCTGGTAACAGGACGCAGGTATCCTTTATACTGTCAATCTTCTGAACTTCCTTTAGTTTATGATTGTAAACAAAATAGCGCGGACTTTCCTGAAATGGTTTTATTTCCAAAATGATAAGATTACCAAGATTTGCAAATCTATATTGACCATCATCCAGGGTTTGATCCCGATGTTCTACCTCTTCAGCATAAATCCCCCTGCCATCTTCGGTATTATCTTCAATTTTAATGGTGAGATCGCCACCAATGGTTTCCACAAAAACACGATCTAGAATAGAGACGTGGGCATGAATTCCCTGTCGATGATTATCACGGGTAGCTTCCTGCCAGTTGAATTCATGCTGTTTTGGCAATTTATATTCATGATCACTGCGGTTATCTACGTATTGCAGTTCATGATCTTTAATAAGCCATTTAAAGGTTTTAATATCTGTCACGCTTTCACTTAGCTGAAATACCATATACAGGTAATTCCCTATGATCGCGTATTTGGAAAATATGGTATTACGGTAGTATTTATAAAGATTTTTGAAATCTGTTTCAAAAACCTCATCTTTTAAAAGATCCAGAGAAATAGCTTCAAAGCTATTGTCTTTGAACTTATAAATACTCATCACATCTTCAAGCGTAATATCTGTACGCAGTCCAAAATGAACGTTATATCCAAAGAGACAGGTATTCCCAAGAGACACTATATCCCGGGCGATGCAATTGTTTTCAGTATTAATACGATCGTTGGCAATAAGTTTGGTTTCCAGGGAACCGAAGACTTCCTTTCTACCGCTGTTGAGTTTCTTTAAACGTTGCTGTAATTCAGTCTTTTGCTTTTGAAGCCGGTTTTGGATCACCTCATAGGTACCAATATCCAGTTTTTGAGCATTCTCTTCCTTTATGGGTTCCTTTGCCATTATATCCTCTGCTGAATTTTAAAAATTAAGTTTACTGCTAATTTGATGATTGGGATGAAAAGAGCCGGCGATAAACACCGGCTCCATTTTTCTATTTGAGTTGCGAAATCTTCTTTTCAGAAATTCCCAAGCCTTTAGCCAGGTTCAGAAGGTTTCCTAACATGGTTTGTTCCTCCTGATCATCAGATTTTATTTTAAGATCTGCAATTAACGCAGCAATACTCAGGTTCTTAATATCCTCTGTGCCCACGCCATATTTAGAAGCAAAATCACTCACTTTTTCAAGCAGATTTCCTTTTACATCTTCACTTCCCAAAATGGCAGTTTTCACTTCCTGGATGTTGGTACTATTCTGCACCAGCCTGTCATAGCCTTTACCCCTGGTGATTTGTCCCACAATCTGATCGAAGAACATGGTTTCTCCACCAACAATATCAATCTTAGCCGCTTTCAATGCATCTCCAATAACCTGTGCCTGTGCATCCGCAATCTCTTTTTGAATATTGATATTCGCAAGATCTACCTGAAGATCTTTATTAAGGCGTAGTTTGAACTCTTCGTGCTCTTTTCCAACTCCGTCAAGTTTCTTCATGGCAGCAGCTTTTTCTTCAATTCCTGAAGCATCAGCAATTGCTTTTTCTTTAATGACATCGGCTTCGGCAAGCCCATCTTTACGCTTGGCATCAGCTTTTGCTTCCATTCCGGCTGCTTCTGCTCTCGCTTTCTTCTCAATAATATTAGCTTCCACTAATCCCTGACGCTCATTCGCATCGGCTTTCGCATGCATTACCTGAGCTTCAGACATACCAACGGTCGCTTCTTCTTTCGCCTGGGCTTCCGCAAGAATTTTACGTGCCTCTGCCTGTTTCTGGCTGGCTTCCTTATGTGCCAATGCTTCAATATTGATCTCTTCGGCCTTCTGCTTTGCAGCTTGTTTCTGTGCTTCAGCTGCCTTGGTGGTTTTTATAAGATCTTCCTCTGCAAGTCCCTCAGCAGTAGTGATTTTAACCTGCTTATCCCTGTCGGCAGTTTTAAAAGCCTGGATATCTTTCATGTTCTCCTGCTCTTCTACCACTCCTTTTTCCAGCATTACCCTGTCGCGAATAACGTCCTGGATATTTTTCTTCTCTACTTCAACAACTTTCTCTTTTTCGATTTGTGCCAGGGTTACTACTCTTTCACGCTCTGTAGCTTCCAGTAATCTGTCCTTTTCAACTCTTTCACTCTCTACGGCATCTGTACGCTCTTTGTTCTTAAGTGCTACGATGATTTGTCGTTGCATATTCTCTTCAGCAACCTTCACTTTTTCTTCCGTAGCAATTCTGGCAGTTTCAGATTTTAACCTTTCTTCTTCATTTACTTTAAGAGTTTCTGCATCTTCACGAGCTTTAATATTCGCTATTTCACGTTTTTGTTGCTCTTCTTTTTCAGCCAATTGTTTATCCAGTTCCAGGATTGCTTCTCTCGCTTCGACATCTTGCTTTCTGATGGTTTTTTCTTCATCACGCTTAATAAGATTTGCCTTCATGTTTTGAACTGCCGTAAGCTCGGTGATTTTTTTGATACCTTCGGCATCCAGGATATTATCTGGCTTTAGCTCTTTTACTGAAGTTTGTTCCAGAAAGTCGATCGCACAATCTTCCAGCGTATATCCGTTGAGATCTGTTCCGATAATATTAACTATCTCATCACGAAACTCTCTTCGTGCTTCATATAACTCAATAAAATCAAATTTCTTACCAACCGTTTTAAGAGCTTCAGAAAATTTAGCTTCGAAAAGATCTTCCAGTGTGGCAATTTTGGAAGCACGGTCTACGCCAATGGTTTGAGCTACTTTCTTGATATATTCAATGTCATTATTCACCCGAACAAAGAAGGCAACTTTAATATCTGCACGCATATTGTCTTTACAAATAAGACCTTCGTGTGCAATCCTTTCTATCTGGATTTTCTTAACAGAAATATCCATGATTTCTGTCTTATGAAAAACCGGAACCGTATAAAGTCCCTTATCTGTAGCGACTTTTGTGCCTCCAAAACCAGTCCTGATTAGCGCCTGGCCTTGTGGGATTTTTTTGTAGAACATCGCGATAATCGCGAAGTAAACGATGATAAGGAACAGCAAAATGCCTATTCCAATTCCAATGATTGGTAAAATTGATTCCATTTTGATTAGATTAGTTATTCGTTATATGATTGTACTAGATAATAATTACGATCGGCAGATCTTTTGATGATCAAAATACTACTGCCATAGCTTAAAGGTTCACCATTTAAAGATTTAACATAGATTGAAAGTGAATCTCCATTTATGCTGACTTCAGCATTCCCCATTTTTTCTTCGGAAATAGTTGAAAGTAAGGTTGCTTTTCTACCCAGGTAATCTATTGGTGCATCACCATCTTTATTCAGATTCTTAAAAAATCCTTTAAAAGGGGTGGTTAAAATTTTGGTTACAAAAAGACTCGGAAAAATAGCCACGATCATGATACCAAAACCTATAAAATTGTCATAGGTATAGGTCATAGCTGTGGTGATGGCAGTCATAAACCACCAAATAAAAATCCAGAACGTAAAGGTGAACATAAAGGGCAGGCCTACAAAATTGAAGTAAATTAGAAAGATTTGCCACCATTTTAAAGGCTTTCTCCTTTTACCTACCACATCTTCCTGGTTGATCTCGGTATTGGAAATATCTTCGAAATCCATATTCCCTCCCTCGATGCCAGTATCCATATCCACATCTGCATCTATATCGATATCCACGTCAAAGTCAGGATCAAAATCCAAACCTCCAATCATCGTTATGATCCAGTAAAGAATAAGAATTAGCAGTAGAACGCTTAGTATTACATTTACCTCTGAAAATAATATGTTGGTTAGTTCATCCAAGTTTATTCGTCTTTAGAATTTTTCATTCCCAATTGTTGCTTTAGCTTTTCCAGCTCATCGCCTGCTTTCGATTTTGATGTATCTGCAGCTTTATCTATTTCTTCATCAATAGATTTAGAAGCATCGGCAATATCTCCGTAAGCTTCGGCCAAAGCTTCTTCCTGCGCAACTTTCTCTTTCATACGTTCTAACATTGAAACCGTACCGGTACTGTCCAGTTCAGCCATCTGTTTATTAAGATTCTTAGTGGCATTGCTAACTTTCACCCTGGCTTTTAAAGTTTTTAGCTCATTCTCCCAGTTCCCGATATTCGCTTTTATGGTCTGAATGCTTTTCTGAAGCTGAGCAACATTATTATCAAATTTCACAGATTCCTCCCTAGCCCTTAAAACCTGCTGTTCGGCTGCTTCTTTTTGCACAAGAGCTTCCTGGGCCAATCTATCTGCTTCAGCAGCATCCATATCTTTAGCATGTGCTTTTTTAAGAATAATGATCGCTTTATTTTGATAATCATCAACTTTACTTTGATGCTCTTCCTGGTCATTACGGGCTCTTATTGCCAATGCCTTTACTTGAGCTAATGCTTCCAGACTTTTGTCAAGATCTAATTTCATATCCCTGATTCCCTGTTCGGTCATTTTAATGGGATCTTCCATTTTATCTATTGCAGAATTAGTTTCTGCTTCTCCTATTTTAAATAATCTTCTAAAGATATTCATAACGCTAATTTTTAATATTTTGAAAATTCAATAATTTTACCTGAGTATTCACTCATTAAAAGACTTAAAGAATTTAAAGAACCTTCTAATTCATTTAAATCCATATTCTCTATTTGAAGGGTGTCCCTATATATTACCTTTTCGCCTGACTCATCCAGAACAAAAGCACCATGAACAATATCTCTGTTCTTTTGTAGAAGGCTTTTAAAAATTTTTTCTGATTGATTATTAATTTTAAAAATAAACTGCTCCATTATTAAGATTGGCGGAGCTACTCCAATAATTAGATTTCTGATTCCAGAATTTTCTTTCTGAATTACCAAAAGACCGTCTTCAAGATTTTCCCTGGTTATATTAAAGTTTAATTCCAGTAAAAAATCTCTCGTAATATTGAAATGATTTTTCATAGGTGTTGGTTACGGTTAGTACTAAAATTTTAAGAGCTTAATATTACAAAAAAGTATTAAGACTTTGTTAAAGAATCTTACCAAGCTCAGTTATTATATATAAAATTACAGTAATCATAAGAATGTTGTTTTTTGATTGATGAATGACTCGCTAAATAAAATACTGTTCGAACAGTGGTAATAAACTAAAAATATTAGCGATTGATGAAACTATTTGCTAATATTGTTAGACTAAGATATAACAAATAATTAGTTTTGCAAATTATATTAGCAATAAAATGTCATTATTCGGAAAAAATATCAGGAAGATAAGAAGTGTAAAATCCCTAAGTCAGCAATCCTTTGCAGAAATATTTGATTTAAAACGTGGCACACTGGGGGCTTACGAAGAAGGTCGCAGTGAACCAAAAATCGAAACAATAATTAAAATTGCTAATCATTTTAGCATTCCTATTGGAGATATTCTTACAGAAGAACTTACAGTAAATCAATTATTGAAGTTTCGTGGTGATTTGGAGAATCCTAATTTGTCAATTAAAAATAATTCTTTCATAAAAGTACCATGCATCACACCCGGTAATCATTTAGATTACATACATCATTGTGATAATAAGAATTTTATTAAAGATTTACCTGACCTAAATTTACCGGTGAATAATAATGCCGAGTTAAGAGGTTTTATTATAGATAACCTGGAAATGAGTAAGAATAATGAAGGTCTTTACCCGAAAGATGTTGTGATTGGTGAAAAGGTTGCCAGAAAAAACTTTACAGATATCCAAAGCTCATGCTTATTCCTGGTAATAACCGATGATAAAATTTTAATGAGAAGGTTGTTCCAGGCTAATAAGAAATTCATTTTGAAAGCAGATCATCGTGGAATTGAAGATTTACAGATAAAATATTCTGAGATTAAAGAAGTATGGGAAGTAAAATACGTTTTCTTCCATAGAGTATTAGACTTTAAAAACAATGAAGTCCAAGAAAAATTGTCATACTTAGAAGAAGAGTTCAATAAACTAAAATCTTCCTTATAAAGTTAATTTCACCTGAACTGCATGCAGCCGAATAGAATAAGAGCATGTCTTAAAATATTTCCGCTTTAAACTATAAATTCTAATACGAAGGCTGACCGAATCTTTCAAAGTTAGATTAAGAGTTAAAATTGTTAACTCGATACCACTCTGGTGACCAAATTTTCGAAGCCATTTTGCGAAAGCTTAAAAACACGATAAATCTCAGAAAAATGGTCGTTCCCTAGAATGTGCCGCAACTACAATCAAAGGTTTTTTCTTATAAGAAGTTCTTAATATCTACATTAAACGAAACTTGAATACTCTGAATAAAAATATTGCTGTGTAATGAATCCTTGTAAGTTTCAGAGTTATAAAATTTTGATTAAACGCCAACATAATATTTGAAATAAATTGTATTTCAGATACTTATAAAAATCAGCAGCATATTCTTCTTCGGAATTTCTGTATCTTTAAGTCTATTACAGATATTCTTTACAACCAGTTTTTCAAGAAGTATGCTTAAAATAATTTACACAATTTTACTGGTTTGTTTTTTTGCCGGGTCCGGTTTTTCACAGTCTGAATTTTTAAGTGAGAAAGATCTTAAAAACCAACCTGTAGACTCAATTCTCTCCTGGATGAACGCTAATTTAAACTCCGGGGAGCATCTAACCGAATTTCATCGCATAGGATTAAAAACTCTAAAACGAAGTTTGAAAACAGAAAATGATAGCTTAATTGTCAAAATTCATGAATCATTAGCAAACTGGCACGCTTATAATGGTTTGTTTTCTTCAGATTCTGTTGTTTATCATGCAGAGAAAGTCCTGGCCTATCACTTAAAAGGGGATGACAAAAAGAAAATTGCAGATACCTACAGATCTCTTTCAATAGATTATTTAAATACCGGGCAATTAGATAAGGCACAGGAGGTATTGTTCAGGTCTATTAAATTGTACGAAGACTTAAATGATGATGCCGGCCTGGGAAGTGCCTATCGTACTTTAGGTGTTAAATATCGGGTAATGGAAGATTATGAAAAATCTATAGCCTATACCAATCAAGCAATTCCTCTATTAGAAAAATCGGAGAATTACAGTGGTTTAGCCATCGCGCAATTCAATTTAATAATTGGTTATGGTGAATTGGGTGAATACGAAAAAGCCTATAAAGCAACAGAAGACTGCCTGGAAATTGTTAGTACAAAAGTTCCAGAAGAAATTTTTGTCCCCGTTAGAGCATACTCTTATAGAGGTGAAGTCTATTTAAAAGCTCAGGATTATGACAATGCTCTAAAAAATTATATAGCAGCCTGGGAATTGTGCGAAAAGCATATTGGTGAAGAACGCTGTGCCACTTATCGAACCGAAATTGGAAAAATTTACCTGCTACAGCAAAATTATCAACTGGCTCTAGATCATCTTTTATCCGGTGTAAATGCTTATGAAGAAAAAGATCAAAATGGGCTCATTCAACCTTATTTAGATCTGGCAGCTACCTATATTCAGTTAGGTGATTTTGAAAATGCCCTGTTTTATAAAGATAAAGCCTATACCAATTCTAAAAACTTACTGGAAGGTAAAATCGATAATATAGAATCTGAGATGGCTATTAAATATGAAACTGAAAAAAAGGATGAAGCCCTGGCATCGCAAGCCGCTGTGCTAGTCCAAAAAGGGAAGACCCAGACGCTATTTATCGTGATCGCCTCTCTGTTATTAGTGTTTTTACTGTCTCTACTTTATTTCTTCTATAAGAGCAAAAAAGCTACCAGAATTATTAGAGCTAAGAATGCCGAGAATGAACTATTACTGAAAGAGATACACCACAGGGTAAAAAACAACCTGGAAATGGTAAAAAGTCTTATCGCCTTACAATCGGCTCAAATAGAAGATCCTGCGACTAAGGATGCTATGATCGCCAGTCAGAACCGGGTGCAATCTATGGGGATCATTCACCAAAAATTATATCAGGGTACAAACCTGGGAAGTATAGAAATGAAGGATTACTTTCTCAATCTAAGTGAAGGTATTCTGGATACTTTTAATGCTGAAGACAAGGTGAAAATTGAATGTGCCATGGATAATTTAGATCTGGATGTAGATACCGCCGTTCCCATAGGCCTCATTGTAAATGAATTACTTACCAATGCGCTGAAATATGCTTTCCCTGAACAGCAAACAGGCATTATTAATATCAGCCTGGAAAAAGATACCGATCATAACTTAAAACTACAGGTTAAAGATAATGGGATTGGGAAAACAGAAGGTATTGCTCCAAAAGGTACAGGTTTTGGCTCACAACTGGTGAAATTACTCACCCGGCAACTTAATGGAAAAATGATTGAACGCAATGATGCCGGAACTCATATTGAATTTGACTTTCTAATTAGAAAAAGTGCATAATGAGCGAGAAGATCAAAATACTTATTGTTGAGGATGAAATGATTATCGCTGCCAATATATCCTTACAATTAAATGAATTAGGATATGAAGTAACCGGTATTGTTCCCAGAGGCGAAGAAGCTTTAATGCACATTAAATCTGAAGCTCCAGATATATTGCTGCTAGACATCAACCTTAAAGGGAATCTGGATGGAATAGAGACGGCACTGGAAATGCAAAAAAACCACGATATTCCTGTTATCTATTTAACGGCAAATGCAGATGACGTTCACTTTAATCGCGCCAAGGAAACGCACCCTTATGGTTTTATTGCCAAACCTTTTAAAAAATTAGATCTGCAACGAGCTATCGAACTTACCATAACTCAAATAAGTTGCAAGGATGATAATAAAACTGATGTTGAATCTCAAAATACAGAAGCCTTCATCTTAAGTGATTGTATTTTTGTGAGGCATTTAAATTCAATGGTGAAAGTTAATATTATAGATATTCTTTACATTGAAGCTGAACGCAACTATTGCCGCATCTTCTCCAATAACAAGGAATATTTGCTGGTTATGACGCTAAAGGAAATGGATAAAAAATTACCTGCCAGGCATTTTTTAAGGATTCACAGGTCTTATATTATCAATATTTCCCAGATAAAAGAAATTTCCACCAGCCATATTGTAATTGGGAGAAAAGCCATCCCCATTAGCAAATCCTTAAAAAAAGAATTGCTAAAGCGACTCCAAACCATTTGATCCCTTTGCTAAATAATCTTTCTTTCCCGGACAGCATAAGGTTACTTTCGTCCTACTTCGTTTACTAATTTCACTGAATATCAGTTATTTAGGGTTGTTGTGAAAATTTTCATTAACCCATAAAAATAACTTATGAAAGCAATTAAACTAATTACTGCAACATTTATCGTAGCGCTTTTCAGCATCGGTGCGCTCACTGCACAAACTAACGAAAGTGAAATTTTAGCTACTACCGAAATTACGGTCCATGATTAAAACCGGATGCATTTACAGACCTACTAATCTTAAAATCTAAATCATGAAAAAGAAAATAACCGGTGTAAAAACCAGATTAGGTAGAAATTTAACCGACAATGCAGTAACACGATATTTTACATTCTCAGCCCTTTATACAGCCCAGGGCATTCCTGAAGGCATTACTTATTTGGCGATGCCTGCCTGGTTAGCTATGAATGGAAAATCGGCAATGGAAATCGCTGCTTTGGTTAGTATGATGCTTATACCTTGGAGCTTCAAAATTTTAATAGCACCCCTGATGGATCGTTTCACCCTTTTATCTATGGGTAGAAAACGGCCCTGGGTGATCTTTGGTCAACTCGGTTTGATACTCAGCTTTTTGAATCTCGGGCTGGTACCCGATCCCTTAAATAATCTTAGCGGATTAATGATCGCAGGTTTTATGGTTAATTTCTTTGGAGCATTTCAGGATGTTGCTACAGACGGAATGGCTGTAGAGGTAATCCCCCGCGAGGAACAGGCAAGGGCCAATGGCTTAATGTGGGGATCAAAAACTATAGGCATTTCATTGTCTTTGATCATTGGTACCTGGCTGATCAATAATTTTGGTTTTTCTGTTGCGGTTTCCTCATTGGCAGTAGAAGTAGCAATAATCATGATATTTCCGATTTACTTTAAGGAACGACCAGGGGAAAAGCTTCTTCCCTGGACTTCTGGAAAGGCTTCCATAGACTCCAAAAAGACCCAGCTAAGAAGTTGGAAACATATCTTTAAGAGCCTTTACAAAGTGGTAATATTAAAATCTAGTTTAGTGCTTTGTATTGGAATTTTTCTTTTAGGCATAATGTTCGGTCTTGTAGATACCCTGCTACCAATTTTTAGTATTCAGGAATTAGGCTGGACAAATTCATATTTTTCGAATATACTTTCCATAACCACGGTAATAGGAGGGTTTTCAGGAATGCTAATTGGAGGTTATCTCGTAGATTATTTTGGTAAAATTAAGATGCTCACGCTTTACCTGGTCTTAATAACCAGCATAATAACAATCTTTGCCTTTATGACCAATTTATGGGGCAGCATTTATGTAGTAATTGCTTTCATCTTATCCTATTCCGTCCTTTATACTTTTTTATGTATCGCCGTTTTTGCATCTGCTATGCATTTATGCTGGAAGACCGTGGCTGCAACGCAATTTGCCCTTTATATGGCCTTGTCTAATATGGGCCGTGCTGCAGGCGCGGGACTGCTTGGGATTTTAAAGACCAATTTCAACTGGGAAATTGTCTTTTTATCTATTTCCATAATACCCTTTATCCTGATAATTATAATTCAATTTATAAATCTCAGAAAGCACAGGATCATCGTGAATAGTTTTGATGTTATACCATATAAAATGGCTGTTCCCCCGGTAATAAAAAATTAGGATTGCTAGTAATTAAATTTTTATTGGAAGCGGGTGTTTCCTTTAAATCAGGTTTGGGTCGAATTCATGTTGATATGAGATTTAAAGAAATAATATTCATAATGATAATTATTTTCCAGTCTTCTGGATGTAAGAATAATACGGCCCATTCAGAAATAATAATCCCTAAAATTGCTGGAGTTATTGACCTTGAAGAGAAGAAGAATGTCGAAGAGCAGTCGATCGTAGGAAATTATATATCTGAAATTGATCCAGTTGATAAAAAAAGCTGTGATAAAATAAGAGTGCTGGTTAGTATGATAGGTAATGATAAACTACAATTGAAAGTGATTCCCAGGATAGAAAAAGAAAGGCACTCGCTTATTTTTGAAGCAGTGGTATATAAGAATAATGATAGTTTGTTTACGACCCTCATTAATGGAAAAAGGATCTTAATAAATATCACCAATAAAATACTTTCTATAAAGCCTGAAAAACCTGAAGATTTAAGAGCTCTTACTACCTGCTGTTCCTGGGGAAGTAATCTGGCAGGCAGTTACAAAAAGATCGATAGCACTTTAAGTGGAAGATAAATACCTTAAATACAAAACACCTCAAAGCTTATTGATTGATTATTACCACTACCACAATTCAGAAGTCAGAATCATTTACAGACTGTTTTTACATCTTAATGGATGAAAACGGAGAGTGTTTAAATGTCCTCGAAAAGACGTTTTTATTTCCTAACTGCCTTCCAAATTTTTTTCCCCAGGTTTACAAGAAGCACCATTATGATACCCACTACTAAACCAATTACAAATTCTACAATTATAGAAGGAATACTTTCAAATAATCCGTCAAGAAAGTGAATGCTATGTGTAAAAATACCTCCGGAAACCAACATTAAAGCAATGGTTCCAATCACCGAAAGACTTTTTATTACCCAAGGAAGTGCTCTTACTAGAAATTTCCCAACCTTATCTGAAAAACTGTCCTCCTGCTCATTCAAATTTATAAGCTTGGCACCAAATTCATCCATACGAACAATAAGCGCTACAACACCATAGACCCCTACCGTGGCTATCAAAGCAATAATAGTTACTACAATGATCTGAGTAGAAAGTATTTCCTGAGAAACTGCACCTAAAGCGATGATCACAATTTCAATGGAAAGAATAAAATCTGTAAGAATTGCAGATTTAATCTTTTCTTTTTCCCTTTCCAGGGCCTCCTCCTTAGTTAGCTCTTCCAGAACGGGTTTTTCAGAAGGATGAGCATGGGGAAAAAAATATTCATATATTTTTTCTGCTCCTTCATACGCCAGATAGAGTCCGCCAATAAGCAAAATAATAGTGATTGCCGTAGGCACAAAAGCACTTAACAAAAATGCCACAGGTAGAATAATGGCTTTATTTAATAACGAGCCTTTAGTGATAGCCCAGAGAACGGGCAGCTCTCTTGAAGACATAAAACCTGAGGCTTTTTCAGCATTTACAGCCAGGTCATCGCCCAAAAGTCCGGCAGTTTTCTTCCCGGCGACTTTGGTCATCACAGAGACGTCATCCATTAATGCTGCTATATCATCCAGTAATGCAAAAAATCCTGAGGCCATATAATTATAAAATTTTTAAAAGCTGCGTAAGTTCTCTCTTTTTGACGGAACGAAAAAAATAATATTAATTTGTTAACTATTTAAAATTAGAATTTGAGCTTGAATTGAAATCTTATAAACCTATTCCTCCTTATAAATTGCATGTTTTGGAATGGGTATTTTTATTCCTTCCCTGTCCAGTTCTTTCTTAACAGCTTCCAATTGTTCCCAATATGCCGGCCAGTATTCTACCGATTCCACCCAGCACCTGGCTTTCAATTTCATCTGATATTCACCAATTTCATCTAACCACACATCAACAGGTAAATGTTTGGCAAGTTTAGGATGCCTATTCATTCCGTTGACGATCATCTGCCGCACCTCATCTATATCGGTATCAAAAGAAAATTTCAGATTAAGATCAATTCTACGATATTTTTCCATCGTACGATTGTCTACATCGCTATTGGAGACATTTCCATTAGGCATGGTTATAATTCTACCGTCAAATGTTTTGATACGGGTATATAGAATGTCAATTTTTTCTACAAATCCCAGATTATTATTCACGTGAATTAAATCTCCTACCTTAAACGGTTTAAAGACTAAGATAAGGACGCCACCCGCAAAATTAGATAAACTTCCTTGTAAGGCTAAGCCAATTGCGATTCCCGCCGCTCCAAAAACAGCAATAAACGAGGTCGTTTTAATACCTAAAATTGAACCGATGATAAAGAACAAAAAACCGTAGAGTAAAAAGATGCTAAGACTTTCCACAAAAGTTTTAAGGGAGAGTTCAGTCTTTGATTTTTTTAAAGCTCCCTTTAAAAGACGCATTATGATCTTTATAAAGAAAATTCCCAGAATAAAAGTGACTAGAGAATATATAAGTTCGGGGCCTATTTCAATCAGGAATTCCAGTAATTGTGATTTTAGTTTTACCCAAAAGTCTTTATCCATAGCTTCTTTTTGATTCAGAATGAGTTCTCAAATATAAAGAAGCATAATTTAAAAAAGTATCTGCCAACATTCCATGCATTTATCTGAAAATCACAGAAAAGATGAATGTACTCCAAACAGGATTCTGAAATATTTTCAGTAAAAAAATATTTTACCAAAATAAAGCACTACTTTAATAACTCTATTACAGGTACTTACGACTCATATTTCACATTACCGGTATAACTGATTTTAAATACAGAGTTGACAGACGTGTGAAATTTAATTTAAGTCATAAAAAATATAACGAATGAAAATCACCATTTATCTTCTTATTGCCTGTTGCATGTTATTGAGCTGTAAAATTTTCAAAAGTGAAAGCCTTCAGGAAACCAACGAAAGCATTCTGGAAGAAGCTAAAACCTATAAAAATTTTAGAGGTTTCAAACCGGTGGATCCAACAGAATTCAGGGATGATATTCTCATAATATCAAACGACGAGCTTATTTTAAAGGACCTCAGGCTTTTAAATTCAGAAGAGACTTTGGGATTTTTGAACAATGAGACAGTTCTGGTATCTATTGGCCAGATAACTTCAGAAGGTGAAATTAATTATATCCCTTTTACAATGTCCAAAAAAAATACCAGCTACAAAGTCACTATGGATTATATGAAATATGCGACTTTAGGTCAGGAGGATGAGAAAAATAATTTTATTGGCTATAAACGTGTAGGAGTCGGCTTAAGGTTAATTTCGCTTATTACTACTGCTGAAGCAGGGATTAACATTAGCGATTTGTACTCTATAGGTTTGGCTGCTAAGTCCGGAAAATTAAGTGGCACTCTAATAATTGAGATCATTGGAATAAAATCGAAAGATGTCACTACCTTACTGCCCTTACCATCGGAAATCAATCAAACCACCATACAAAATGCCATGCAGGCTTTAGCGACAATTAAATCTAAGATTTACGATTCAGAAACCAGGTTATATCCGCAGGTGATGGCTATTAAGGAAGATGAAAATGCCCGCGGTAGAAAAACTGAGAATGTAGTATTTGTAGATGGTAAACCAATTGCAATGTCTTCAGAAATTGAAACTATCCCGGAAATTGATAATAGTGTAAAACTTCAGTTTCAAAACAATAAAGTAGGCTCAGATGGTCTGGAAAAACAAGCTGCAAGATTGGAAAAACAGGCATTGGAACATTTAATGGACAAGGAGATAGATAAGGCCATCCAGGATCTTGAAGAATGCGAAAGGATTTTTCCTCAATATCATAGTGTATACGAGATCCTGAGGCTTTTAAAGCAGAATAGGCAGGAATTAGCAGATAAGAATTCTCTAAAATGGAAGGAACTGTATAATGGGATCCTCAAAAATTTTGCATGGAGATTACCAGAATCCATTAAGGCTGAGTTACAAAGTCTGGCTGCTGAATAAAACCTATCTTGAAACCTAAAATCCTTCAATACGCCTCTGAATTTATGAAAAACCCTAATATCATTCTGACTATTCTAATTTGTTTTATCTGCAGTTCCTTCATGTCAGGGAATCCGGATCTTAAAATTCTATTTGTCGGAAATAGTTTAACCTATACCAATGATCTTCCAACACTGGTAAAAGAAGCTGCCGAAAATAAGGGAATAAATATTCAGGTAGAAATGATCGCTTATCCCAATTATGCTCTGATAGATCATTGGCAAGACGGTAAAGTTCAAAAATTGATTTTAAATAATAAATATGATCTGGTAATAGTTCAGCAGGGACCATCTTCTCAAGCTTACGGAAGACAGCTCTTATTGGAATACGGAAAAAAATTCAGTGATTTATGCAAAAAGAATGATGTGGAAATGGGATATTTTATGGTTTGGCCATCTATGGCATATTTTCATACGTTTGATGGGGTGATAAAGAATTACAGAGAAGCCGCTGAAATGCACAATGCCCTTCTATTCCCTGCAGGCGAGGTTTGGAAAGCTCATTTTGATAATACTGGCAATTTTGACTATTATGGTTCTGATAAATTTCATCCTTCAAAAAAAGGCAGCAAAGTAGCCGCCGAAGTTATCGTTGAAGCGTTGAGTCAGTTAAAAATCCCTGCCAATTAAATTTTAATAACTATTGTGTTATAAGCGTTTATACAAGTTTAGAATGACGTGCTTCGGTAATTTATAATACCCGGCCAGATGATCAATTTGATGCTTCGCATTTAAAAGTAAAATCCCGCGCAAATTTAATTGGCGGGATTTTTTATTAAAAAGTAACTTTCCGAATAAGCTTACGCAGGAATCATTTTTGCTTTTTCCTCTCTATTCCAGTTTCTATGCATCCCTATCGCTTTTATAAAATCTGCTGGTTTTTTATTGATACAAATGGCATCGTCATCTTTAAAATCCTTTCCGAAGGTCTCATCAAATAACTCCTCACCTTCAGAATCCACCGCAATGGCTTTACAATGTTTTAGACTTTCATTGATAAACTTTTTCGCCTTGGCACTATCTTTCAAAGCTTTTACACTTTTAGATCCACCAGGGATATAAAGTGCATCAAAAGCCACACTCTCCGTAGTCATTAAAGCTGCATCCACTTTATGCATTTCACCTTTAGAACATTTTACTTTCCCTCCGTGTGTTGCAACTAAATTTACTACTGCATTTTTCTTTTCCAATGCTTCTTTCATACTGCCAACATTTTCAGCATCAAAGCCATCACCTACCAAAAAGGCTATTTTCCTGGTTGCAATACTATCTGCTTTTATATGAGTCTGACTTAATGCTTCAGATTTTTCGATATAATCTTTTCTTTTTTGCGGTTCATTTTTCTTGCCATCATCATCTGCTCCTATGGCCTGGTTCACCGGTTTTTCAATTTTAGAAGGAATTTTCAATCCTAAGTTATCGGCTACCTTTTTTGCCAGATCTTCATCTATATTATTAATGAGCCATAACATACGTTCCTTAATATAGTCATGATTACATTTTCCAAGCTCAAAAGAATATGCTTCTGCCACATGATTCTTTTCCCAATCTTTTAAACTTCTATAAAAAATCCCCGGCTGAGAAAAATGATCGCTAAAACTTTCACTTCTTGCTCTAACTTTATTAGCATCAATTCTTTCCTCGTAACTGGTAAATCCACCCTCGGCCATTTTAGCCAAATGCGGGCATCCTCCGCTCATGGAATTTGGAAAATATGCTGTATTTCCTTTATTAACCGTCATTCTCATGTGTCCGTCACGTTGATTATTATGCGTTGGATTGACTGGCCTGTTTATTGGAATTTCATGAAAATTCGGACTTCCTAATCTTGAAAGCTGTGTATCTGTATAAGAAAAAAGTCTCCCTTGCAGCAGCGGATCATTACTAAAATCAATACCAGGAACTATATGTCCCGGATGGAAAGCTACCTGCTCAGTTTCCGCAAAGAAATTATCAGGATTGCGATTAAGGGTCATTTTCCCGATACGCTGTACCGGCACCATTTCTTCAGGAATTAATTTAGTGGGATCCAGTAGATCAAAATCGAATTTATGCTCATCCTCTTCTGGAACTACCTGTATTCCCAACTCCCACTCTGGAAACTGACCGGAATCTATAGCATCCCATAGATCTCTACGATGAAAATCTGAATCGGCGCCATGCAACTTCACTGCTTCATCCCAGGTCACAGAATTTACCCCTAGCAATGGTTTCCAGTGAAACTTAACAAAATGAGATTTCCCTTCTTTATTAATTAATCTGAAGGTATGAATCCCGAAACCTTCCATCATTCTCAAACTTCTGGGTATTGCCCGGTCGCTCATCACCCAGATATGATTATGTAATGTTTCGGGCGTACGGGAAACAAAATCATAAAATGTGTCGTGTGCAGAAGCTGCCTGCGGAATTTCACGATGCGGTTCCGGTTTTACAGCATGAATAAGATCTGGAAACTTCATCGCATCCTGAATAAAGAAGATTGGCATATTATTCCCAACAAGGTCAAAAATTCCTTCTTCGGTATAAAATTTAACGGCAAATCCTCTTACATCCCTGGCCATATCTGCCGATCCTTTAGAACCTGCAACGGTTGAAAATCGAGTGAATACCGGAGTTTTTCTTTTAGTATCTGTAAAAATACCTGCTTTGGTATATTTCTCCTGACTTTCATATAACTCAAAATATCCATGAGCCGCACTTCCCCTTGCATGAACGATCCTTTCCGGAATTCTTTCATGGTCAAAATGTGTTATTTTCTCCCTTAAAATAAAATCTTCCAGCAAAGTTGCTCCACGCTCTCCCGCTTTTAAGGAATTGTTAGTATCATTTACTTTAAGTCCTTGATTGGTGGTCATTGTTTTTCCTTCGGCATCAGAGGTGTTCTGCTGCATGTCTTTTTGCTTGGCGTTGCCTTTATCTTCCTTCATCTTTAATTTTTTTAGTCCACTAAAGTTATAATTCTGAATTTATTCACCCACTGAAGTACAAGTTAAAGATTCATCAAACTTTTCTTAATTTTAAATCGCACCTGTTACAAATAATTTATTAATTCTATCCATCCATTCTGGTTTTATAAATATTTTAAATGTTCAGGACTATTATTCTAATTTTACTTCGGCCTGAATTTTGATTCAAATTTTTCTATATTGAAACTACTGTCAGTTGCCCCTACCCTTCTGATCTCAACTCTAAACCACATATTATGAGGTTATTCTATGTTTTATTTCTAATGGTTTGCTTAAATGTACAGGCTAAAACAATTACAGGAAAGGTTACTGATACCGAAGGTTTACCACTGCCAGGGGTTAACATCATTGTGAAAGGCACAACTACCGCCTCTCAAACCGATTTCGACGGAAAATATTCTATTGAGGCTAAAGAAGGAGAAATCCTTGTATTTAGCTTTGTAGGATTAAAAACTAAGGAGGTCAAAATAGGAAAGAACTCAGTAATGAATATCACCATGCTGGCAGATACTAGTTCTCTTGATGAAGTTATAATTACTGGATATTCGGCAGAAATGAAGATTCGAGGAACTTCCAACATCCAAACTTCTGTTACAGCGAATGAATCTTATAATAAAAGGGAAGATAATCAGTTTAAACTGGTAAAAGCATCTCCATTATCTACGTTTTCCATCGATGTAGATAAAGCCGGTTATAGTAATATTCGAAGAATGATCAACAACGGAATCCAGATTCCGAAGGATGCGGTTAAAATTGAAGAAATGATTAATTACTTCAATTATGATTATAAACAACCTACCGGAAAACATCCATTTTCCATTCAGACAGAATACGCTCAAACTCCGTGGAACAGCGATACTAAATTGGTGAAAATAGGTCTCCAGGGCAAAACGATTCCTTTAGAAAATGTGCCGGCATCAAATCTTGTTTTTCTACTTGATGTATCGGGATCAATGGGACAGCAAAACAAACTTCCATTACTAAAATCTGCCTTTAAATTACTTACCAATAATTTAAGAGAACAGGATAAGATATCGATCGTAGTTTACGCTGGTTCTTCCGGGGTTGTGCTGGAACCAACTTCCGGGGACCAGAAAACAAAGATCGAAGAAGCACTAGATAAACTTTCTGCCGGCGGATCTACTGCGGGAGGTGAGGGTATTGAATTAGCTTATAAAATTGCAAAAGACAATTTCATTAAAAACGGAAACAACCGGGTTATTCTAGCCACCGATGGCGATTTTAATGTAGGCTTAAGCAGTGATAAGGCTATGGAAGACCTTATAAAGGAAAAAAGAGAATCTGGAATATTCTTGACCGCTCTTGGCTTTGGGATGGGAAATTATAAAGATTCAAAACTGGAAAGCCTTGCCCAAACCGGGAATGGAAATCATGCATATATAGATTCTATGCAAGAAGCTCAGCGAGTTTTAGAAACTGAGTTTGGCGGGACGCTGTATACTATAGCTAAAGATGTTAAAATTCAGGTAGAATTTAATCCGGATAACGTGGAAGCTTTCCGACTTATAGGTTATGAGAATAGACTCCTGAACGACGAAGATTTTAAAGACGATGAAAAAGATGCAGGCGAACTAGGCAGCGGCCATAATGTTACCGCCGTTTATGAAATTATTCCTGCCGGTGTAAAAAGCAAATTTCTAAAGGATATTGACGATTATAAGTATTCTAAACAAGTTTCAACAGGGAATAATTCCGGTGAACTTCTTACGGTGAAATTTAGATATAAGGAGCCAGATGGCAAGAAAAGTAAACTGATGGAAGAGATTATTTATACTTCTTCGGAAAAGGAACTTTCAGAAGATTTCAATTTTATAACCGCTATTGCTCTTTTCGGAATGAATTTAAGGGATTCTGAATTTTCTAATGGAAAAGAAATCCCTTTAGTTCTTAGTCTTGCTGAAAAAGGAAGAGGAAAGGATAATGAAGGTTATCGAGCTGAGTTCATTAGATTGGTAAAAAGCTATGAAAATATGGATTACCTGACAGAAGAATAGCTTAAAAAAAAATTATTTTAAGCCGCCACAATTTTTAATTCTGAATGAATAATTCCCAGCAAAATGGATTATTTCCTATCGTTTGGATAATTTCCAAATTAGCAGTAATTTTCCCGCATGAAAGATGTCAAGTTCGCCATTACTGATATTGAAACCACCGGCAACGGGATTAAGGGAAACAGAATTACTGAAATTTGTGTAATCGTTGTTCAGAACGGAAAAGTGATCGATGAATATTCATCTTTGGTAAATCCAAGTCAGGCCATTCCACTCTATATCGAAACTTTAACCGGTATAAATGATGAAATGGTTTTCAATGCTCCGCAGTTTTCAGAAATAGCCGACGAGATAACAAAGATCACCAAAGACTGCATTTTTGTAGCACATAATGTGAATTTTGACTATAATATTATTCGAGCAGAATTTGCTAGTCTGGATAGGGATTTTAAACGGAAAAGACTTTGCACTGTACGGCTTACAAAAAAACTAATCCCGGGACTGTTTTCTTATAGTCTGGGAAATATTTGTACCTCTATCAATATTCCGCATATAGATCGCCACAGAGCGAAAGGTGATTGCGACGCCACGGTTACACTCTTCCAACGTTGTATTTCACTGGATCCGGAATTTGAAGTGATAAATCAGTTGCTGAATCAAAAGACCGCGGCTTCTTATTTACCTCCGAATTTTAAAAGTTCAGATTTTGAAAAACTTCCTATTACTACCGGAGTTTACTTCTTTAAAGACAAAGATGGCAGGCCGCTATATATTGGAAAAGCAAAGAATATAAAAAGCCGTATAAAGTCTCATTTTCAGGAAAAATCGAACCGAAAATATAAATTGATGCAGGAAACCTACAGCATCGATTATGAACTTACCGGAAATGAATTGCTGGCGCTATTGAGGGAATCTGAGTTGATTCTGAAGTTTTTTCCGAAATATAACAAAGCGCAGAAAAAAGTAAGCCGACCCTACACCCTCACTTCTTATCATAATCAAAAAGGAATAGAGCAATTTGCTTTACATAAGAATAAGATCGCCCCGGTGAGTTGGATGAAATTCTATACACGCGAGGAAGCTATAAAATTTATGGAATTCCTTTGTGAGGAGTTTCAGCTTTGTCCAAAATATTGTGGTTTACAGACGGGTGTTAAAATATGTGACCATTATAAGATCACGAATTGTGGTGGCGTATGTAAAGGTGAGGTTAGCAAAGAAGAATATAATGCCCGCGTTGAAAAAGCGATTGAATATATCGAAAGATATGATGATTCCTGCCTGCTTCTTGAGAAAGGTCGTACAAGAGAAGAAAAGTCTTTTATCTATCTCAATAAGGGTAAGTATGCGGGCTATGGATATATAGGCCCTTCTGATGACTTTAACCATCCTGAAGAATTTAAAAATTTCCTGACACCGGCGAAAAATTCCAGCTATGCCGATAGAATCGTAAGCAGATACTTAAAAATAAAGAGAAATTTTACTAAAATTAGCCTCAGCAATGATGAGGAGGAGCCAGAAGATTTAGTAGAACACACGGGTATTATGGGGGCTGGACCACATAGAAACTCTACCAATCGCCGGAGTAGCTGTTACGAAAACCTTCAGATTACGAGAAAAATAGGTCTCTTTAGTGTTCACTGATCCTAATTTGAGCATCACCGGTATTTTTAAATTGGTTTCATTTGATGTGGCCTTAATAATAATATTTGCTTCCCCTATAAAATCATCCTTTCTATCTAAAGCAGTAGCAACAGAAATCACATAGCTTTCATCCCAGTTGGAAATAATTATAGGAGGATCTATTTGATCGTGAATATCATAAACAAAAACATGCAGACAATATTCCATTTCATATTGCATATCAAGTTTATGAAATTCAATTTTTGCAAATACATTGATCGTCGTGTCCTGATTCCCAATATGAATTTCTTTTGGAAAGTCAAGCACCTCTACTGTTAGAATCTTAGCCATTGGCGTTATTATTAAAAAATAGATAGAACTACTTCTATATTTCTATAAGCTGTAGTTAAGCTTTAATCTTAGAAATCATAGATGATAATATTCGTAATGGCCAAAAAAGATGCTCTCTATTGCTAACGTTTGATAATTCTGGACTTATCAGTAAGGCCTTTCACTTTGATTTCCGGGTTTCCATAAACGTAAATCTTGCTTTTACCCTCGGCATCGATCTCGATCTCTTTAGAAGCATCTACATGAATATCAGACCTGTTTTTACTGTTTAAAACCGCGGTTTGAGTCTTTAATTTCTTCGCATTTAAATTGGATGAATCTTTGAGATTATATTCCGTATGGTTAGAAGATCCGTCTAGTTTTAGATCTGCAGAATTTTCCAGATTCACTTGTAAGTTTGGTGTGTCAAATTTCGCTTTCAGATCAGACCTGTTCTTCATATTAATTAAAATATTCCCGGCATCTGAATCTATTTTCCCTCCGGAATTATCAGAGAAATACACTTCTAAATTTTGTTGAATATCCAGCTCTAATTCAATTTTTGCTGAATTATTTAAAACTATAGAAAGATTATCGGTTTGAAATTTTGAACTATTTTTCACCATAGCATCATCATTCAGAATAAGACTCTTCAAATCCTGAATATTCAGATTTAAATGAAGTTTTTTACTGCCGGTGATCTTGCTCTTTGTTGAAATTTTTAAAGTTTCATCGCTCACATCAATTTCAACCTCCTCCAGTAAATTCTGGTCAGCGGTTAAAACGTAAGAATTTCTATTCGCATTCTGTAATTCTACAGTTATGTTATCTGAAATCTCAAGCTTATTAAAGCTTTCTTTGATCTCTCCGGAAGTGCTTACCACCTGTTTATCTCCCTTAATCTTATCTTTTTTCTGAGCATTTAATTGAAAAGGAACTACTAGAATTAACAAAACTAATATTAGTGATTTCATCGTATGGAAATTAGAAAACCGAAAGGCTTATACCATTAAAGATAACTCTTATTCTGCTGAAAAACAATAACTTAAAATAATTAATACAGAATAGACCTGTCGACATTTTCGGTAGATCTAAATATCAAATAACTTTTAGAACTTATTTTTATTCTCTCAAATTTCAGTAAAAACCTTGAAATTGAACCAAAGAGACTCAAGGTAAACCGATTATAAAGCCCGCAAAAAAAAGCAATTACATATATTGAAAATAATGATGCTGCCTGCTTCTCGAGAAAGCTCATATATACATAGAGTAATCGCTGAAATGACCCAGTCAAGATATCTATTTCGGTTATGGATAGATATATAGGAACTTCAGATGAAGTCAAAGTCAATGCTACACCAGTCTTATCCTAACCTTCTTCTTTTTCAATCTCGAATTGTCAAGGGTTTTAATCACCTCCTGAGCTTTTGAAGAAACCACTGAAACAAAACTACAATCCTGTTTCAATTCAATAGTCCCCAATTCATCTTTGTTTAGGTTTCCCTGCTTGAAAAACAGACCGGCGATATCTCCTTTTGAAATTTTGTCTTTTCTTCCTCCCGAAATAAACAAAGTCTTCCATTCGGTCTCCTTTTTTATAGAATTAGATTCCAGACTCTGGATGAAAGACTCCTCAATAAATTCAGGTAATTGTTCTTTTTCCCATTTTAAAACATAGGCGGTTCCTTTTTCTTCCATTCTTGCCGTTCTACCATTTCTATGTGTAAATTCAGCTTCTTTCAATGGGAGCTGATAATGAATGATAAAATTCAACGCGGGAATATCAATTCCCCTCGCCGCCAGATCGGTCGCAATAATAATCCTGTGAGTTCCATTTCTGAATTTAATCAAAGCTCTTTCCCGGTCCTGTTGCTCCATTCCACCATGAAAAGTTCCATGCGGAATATTATTTTCAGAAAGAAAATCACTTACAAACTGAATACTATCCTTAAAATTGCAAAAAATGATTCCGGGTTTATTCCCAATATGAGCCAGTAGATTTATAAGGCTGTCCAGTTTATCCTTATTTGTAGAATTTACCGTTTTAACTTTCAATAAGGTTACCTCCTCTGACAGATAATTGACTTTCTTAGGATCTTTCATCCCCACAAAACCAGGGATTTCAACATTTTGAGTCGCTGAAGTTAAAATGCGTTTTTCAATAGCGGGAAGAAGATCAAATATTTCAGACATTTCTTCCTTAAAACCTATCTCCAGTGATTTATCAAATTCATCCAGAATAATAATTTTAATAGCTTCCGAAGAAAAAGTTTCTCTGCGCAAATGATCTGCGAGTCTCCCGGGAGTCCCTATAATGATCGCCGGCGGATGCTTCAACTCTAGTCTATCTTTTGCAGAAGACCTTCCTCCATACACCGCATTCGCTTTGAATCCTGTACCCATTTCTCTAATCACCTGTTCGATCTGTATCGCCAATTCTCTGGAAGGAACAAGAATCATGGCCTGAACATTGAAAACCTCCGGATCCAGATCTTCGAGTAAAGGCAATAAAAAAGCCAGCGTTTTCCCGGTTCCGGTCGGGGATAATAGAATGGTATTTCTGGAAGACTTTATTGCTGTACCCGCTTCTTTTTGCATTGGGTTTAGCTTTGCTATCTTCAGTTTTTTCAGAATTTCTTCTTCAGATTTTATATGATTCGCCATGGTCCAAAAGTACAGCAAAATTGTAAAGTTTATTCAGCTTGAAATCTTATACCTTTGAGATTATTTAATTTCCGAAAATGCACCCAGATAATATCCATAAAGATTCTTACGACTTCGAAGCTCTTACTGAATCTAATCCCCAACTATCCGAATTTGTATTTCAAAATAAATATGGAACCCAAACTATCAATTTCGCAAATCCGGAAGCGGTTCTTCAGTTAAATAAAGCTTTGCTGAAATTTCATTATCAGGTTGAAAACTGGAGTATTCCGAAGCAGTATTTATGTCCGCCAATTCCGGGTAGAGCAGACTACATTCATTATTTGAACGATTTGCTTTCCGAAGAAAATATTCAAGGTGAAATAAGGGGAATTGATATTGGTGTGGGGGCCAATGCTATTTATCCAATTCTGGCAAGCCGAATTTACGATTGGAAAATGCTGGGAACCGATATTGAAGAAAAATCGGTAGCAATAGCTCAAGCAAATATTGAAACTAATCCAACGATAGCTAAAAATATTGAAATCCGACATCAGGAAGATCGTGGAAGTATTTTTAAGGGGATGATTAAAAAAGGGGAATATTATCATTTTAGCATATGTAATCCTCCTTTTCATGCTTCCCAAGAAGAAGCAAATAAAGCTACTTCCCGAAAATTTAAGAATCTTGGGTTAGAAAAAGGTTCAGCTTTAAATTTTGGCGGACAGGCGAACGAATTATGGTGTAATGGTGGGGAAGCTTTATTTATAAAACGAATGATAAAGGAAAGTGTACTATTCAAATCCCAGGTAGGATATTTTACCAGCCTGGTTTCAAAAAAAGAAAACTTGCCAAAGATCTATAAGCATTTGAATAAATTAAAAGCCGATTTCAAAACAATTGAAATGGGTCAGGGAAATAAAAAAAGCAGAATAATCGCCTGGAAATTTGATTAAAAGCATCTCAATCTTTTAAAAACATACAAGATCGAAATTTCTATATCTTAGCAGAAATCGGTTTTTATGCTCTCCACCATAGAATTTACCATTACAGCCATTGTATGTATTATTACTGCAATTGTGATTCAACGAATTTTTATAAAAGAACGATCGCGGGGTACAGCAAACAATTCTATTCAAGGAATTAAATGGTTTGGGATCGCAATTTTTGCCTGGGGTCTTGGAGCGGTTCTTAACCTTATATTCACAGAAATATTCAACTGGTCTTCTACCAACAGTATTGTGATTTATACCGGGGTGATCATTTCTCTTGCCAATTCGCTTTTTATCTTACTTTCCCTTCCATCTATAGAACATTCAAAAAACCGCAGTTTTATTGTGAAATTGATAAAACGATTCGGCACCAAAGAATTTATAGGTCTTTATTGTGGGGTCATGGGAATGATCATTTTTGTGTTTATCACCGCTTCTTATAATAATCCTGAAACAAGCAATAACTTTATCTGGCTAATAGACATACCAGTTTCGATATTTGTCGCTATTTCCCTTCTTTATGAACTGAACAGTGCATTCTCATCAAGGAAGATGAAGTTTATGCTGTTACCCACTTTTTCTTTATTTCTACTAATTTTAATTGCGGTAAGTCACCGAATTATTCCTCAGGATAGAGCCTTAGAATTTTTAGATCAGCAGTTCTGGGCAATGATTGGGAGTATTACGGCCATTTCATTCAAATTTCTTTTCATCCTGTTATTTTCGATCCTACTCTATAGCTGGAAATTTCTATCTGAAAAAGAGCATCATGAATCTATGGCAGAAAGATTGACTTCAGAAAATTCAAAATTGAAAGCAAGATTAGAGCGACTTGAACTTTCTAATGAAAGTCATTTGGATACCATAAAATCAATGAAAACCGAATTATCTACTCTAAAAGAAAATCAAAAAGTTAGCTTTTCAGATCGGCAAAAAGAAGTTCTGGGCAACCTCGCCTATTTTGGAGTGGATACATCTTATTCTGAAGTAGCAAATGCCATGAATATTAGTTTGGAAGGTTTTCAAACCCACATCTATCAAATTAAAAAATTGCTCAATATTAGTGGTAGCGGCGGAAAAGAGCAATTAATCACATTCGCAATGGAGAATAATTTTATCACTCATGCAACTGGAAATAACGACGAACAAGCACATGCTTAAGCATTCGTTTTAAAATGAAACAGCAGTACGTAAGCTTTTCTTTTGAAGATTTTTAGATCAAATTGATTGAAAATCTTCAATATGTTATTTCTGTTATTAAATACACCACAAAATTTAGATGAAACCATTAATGAACAGTTTAAAAATGCTACCGGCTGGTTTATAGATGGCATTTTTGCTGAAATTCCTCTAACCCCAAATGTCGGGATTCCCTGGGTTTTGATCGTTTTAATTTTAGGAGCTCTTTATTTTACAATCTATTTCAGATTTGTAAATATAAAGGAGTTCTTTACCGCGATTAAAGTAGTTCGCGGGGATTATGAACACCTTGAAAATCCAACTTCAGATGAAAATATTGTCCGAATTGAGGAAGATCGTTCCAAACCTTCAAAAGTAGAAGGTGATGGGGAAGTATCCCATTTTCAGGCACTCACTGCGGCAATTTCAGCAACCGTAGGACTTGGAAATATTGCTGGTGTTGCCATCGCCTTAGGAATTGGAGGTCCTGGAGCTACTTTCTGGATGATCTTAATCGGACTCCTGGGAATGTCATCCAAATTTGTAGAATGTACCCTTGGGGTAAAATACCGTGAAGTAAATGCAGAAGGGACTATTTTTGGAGGCCCTATGTATTACCTAAGAAAAGGTTTAGAGGAAAAAGGTCTTCAAAAATTAGGGAAAATACTGGCTATTATTTTTTCTATAATGTGTATAGGAGGGAGTTTTGGAGGCGGAAATATGTTCCAGGTAAATCAGGCATTTAAATTATTTGAGCATGTTACCGGAGGTTCAGAAAGTATCCTTTATGAACGGGGATGGATTTTTGGACTGATCATGGCCATCTGCGTGGGAATTGTGATTATAGGCGGAATTCGTAAAATCGCCAGGGTAACAGATAAGATAGTACCTTTTATGGTGGTTATGTATATTCTTGCCGTACTCATAATTCTCGGGATGAATTACCAATTAATTCCAGATGCTTTTCGCTCAATTTGGGATGGAGCCTTTAATCCGCAAGGCATCATTGGAGGTTTTATTGGAGTTTTGATCCAGGGATTTAAAAGAGCGGCTTTTAGTAATGAAGCTGGAATTGGAAGTGCATCTATTGCTCACAGTGCCGTAAAAACAAAATATCCGGCAAGCGAAGGCTTAGTTGCTCTATTGGAGCCATTTATTGATACCGTGGTAGTTTGTACCATGACTGCTCTTGTTCTTATCATCACAAATGTTATAACTCCAAATATGACTTTAAACGATGAAGAAGGGGTGCTATTAACTGCCCAGGCACTGGAAAGTGGGATTTCGTGGTTCCCTTATTTATTATCTTTTGCAGTTATTCTCTTCGCATTTTCCAGCATGATCTCTTGGTCTTATTATGGTTATCAGGCCTGGAGCTATCTCTTCGGAAGAGGAAAAAGAACGGAATATACTTATAAACTTTTATTCTGTGTTTTTACCGTTATTGGGGCCGCTGCAACTCTTGGTGCGGTCACAGATTTTAGTGATGCCATGATATTTTCCATGTTAGTCCCAAATATGATAGGCCTGTTTATTTTAAGTCCAAAAGTGGCTGAAGAGTTAAAGCGTTACCGTAAACTGATAAAATCGAAAGCATGAATAGAGTCAATATTTTATAGGTAAGCGTCATTAGGTCAAACTATTATCAGGTACATTCGTTTCGATTCAATTTTTAAATGGAGACAGACATTGGGGTGCCTGCCTCCTTTTTTGTTTAATCTCTTCATTACTGAAAACCAATTTTTTAAAGTATCTTGGTATAAATCTTATGATCCTATTCTGAATATGGGATACTAAATTATTCTAAATGAATACAATTGATATTAGCTCATGGGATACTAATTTCTCTTTTCAGGCAGCAATCAACCTTTATTTAATTTTTATTGACTCTACTAGGTCAGGAAGGTTTTACCAGTAATAATCGAATTGGGATGAATAAAACTGAAATTTTCAATATTGTCCACCAACGGCTTGAAAATGATCTTCCGCATTATCTTACATACCATGATGCCGAGCATACAAAAACCGTCATTGAAAAATCGGTCTTTTTAGCAGAAAAAGAAGGTTTAAGTGCATCTGAAATTGTTCTTATTAAAATAGCTGCTTTGTATCATGATGCAGGTTTTATGTTAGGCCGCAAAGAGCATGAAGAAAAAAGTTGCAAACTTGCGACTAAAGAACTTCCTAAGTACGGTTTTTCTGAAGAACAAATCGAGATTATCTGCGGGATGATCAATGCAACCAGGATTCCTCAAAAAACCCATAATATTTATGAAGATATTGTAGCCGATGCAGATCTCTTTTATCTGGGGACGGATACTTATGATTATTATTCAAACAAATTATTTTTAGAACTTAGACATTTTCAACCAAAAATTACTGAAAAAGACTGGCTAAGGATTCAACTTGATTTTTTACAATCACACAGCTTTCATACAACCTATGGAATTGAGGTGCTATCACCGGTAAAAAAGAAGCATCTTGATAAATTAATGAAAATGTGGGCTAAATTATTATAAAGACTAAATACCTGTTCTCACATTCTTCCGGTCATTCCAATATTAGATAATTGAGACTTTAATAGTTTTGAGTATCCATTAA
The DNA here is from genome assembly GCF_000060345.1 of Christiangramia forsetii KT0803. NCBI lineage: Bacteria > Pseudomonadati > Bacteroidota > Flavobacteriia > Flavobacteriales > Flavobacteriaceae > Christiangramia > Christiangramia forsetii. The sequence continues at coordinate 2,781,850 of NC_008571.1, forward strand.
ATAGATAAGGTAATACCCGCACCCCATTAAAACTAAAAACCCATCACTAATTCACTATGTTAGAATGTTTTGTTTATACTCTATTTCAATGAATTTTGATAGTTCATTAAATTTTTCCGAAGCAAGTCAACTAATTATTCAGAAAAATCATGTTTTCAAACTGTAAATATTTATTCAGGAGGCGACCTTTGAAGTAAAACCTCTTGGAATAAAAAAAGCCCCTAATGAGGAGCTTTCATATTAAAATATCTTGTGTAATTATTTCTAGAAATAGCAACCACCTTTTCTTCTTCCTGGATTAGCTTCGCTATCGAATATTTTAAAGCTTATACTTAATAAAATTTGATTTAATCTCGAATCATCAAATGAAGCTCTGTTTATGCCATAGTCAGATTTCACGATATTAATATCATAAGGTTCCTTCGAGGCTAAACTGCGATCATATCTAAGGTCTAATTCAAATCTACCAAAAGCTGCTTTAATTCCTGCTTGTGCCGCTAATGGACTGTTTTGAACCACAACCGGTTCATCAGCTTCGTTTCCTTCCAGAGTTGAATCTAATATTTTCTGATATGCGGGCCCGCCATATATATCAATTGGCCCCCAAACATTATATCCTACCAAAAGTGGAACACTAATTTTATCAACAGCATAAATTGCGGGCTGTGAAGGGAATCCAAATTCTACCTCCATAGCACTATATATTACCTCCGGCCGAATAAGGAATTTATCAAATCTAATCTCGAAAAATCCCCCCCCATGAAAATTGAACTGAGAATCGCCTTCTACAACACCTCCAAAATCGGTACCGCCACCTACTAAACCTGTAATCTGGCCGCCCATAACATAACTGGGACCTCCTTTAATTCCAAAGCTAAATTCCTGAGCGTTAGAAGCTGAAAAGCATAATAAACCAATAACAAGTAGATAAAGTGCTCTATTCATAACTATAGTATAATTGACAGATAATCGGGGCTAAATATATCAATTTAATAGACTAATCAAATAGTTAGACCTATGTTTTTAACGTAAAAAAAATCAATTGAGTATTCTGAAATAAAAAAAGCACCAAAATTGGTGCTTTCTAATATTTAAGGAATTTCAGAATTAATCTGTTTTCTTTTCACCTTCCCATTCCGAAAAACCTCCTATTAAATTATAGGTTTCAGCAAAATCCATTTGATCTAGCAGAGTGCATGCCTGCGAACTTCTTTTACCTGATCTGCAATAGATATAATAATGTTTAGATTTATCTAATTTTTCAACTTCATCAATAAACCCCTGTCCTTTGTATATATCAATATTTTTTGATTTTGGGATATATCCCTCTTCTACTTCTTCTTCGGTACGGACATCTAAAAGCACCGCATCCTTATCGTTTTGTATTTGCTTCTGCCATTCTTCCTGACTTAATTCTTTCATGGTAGTAAGTTTTATTATTGGTTTTGTAAATATAACCTCATTTTTTTTTCTGAAGCCTTGATATGAAATTGAGTGGAAATTTTAACAGAACATTAAAATAACTTGTTACAATTCACTATATATTTGTACATACAAATGTTGTTTATACAAATGAAAATTGAAGAATTATTAAAAACAAAAGATACCATGTCGCCATCTAAAAAATTGGCACTTAATTTAATGGTTACTGCTAATCACATAAGCGATAGAGTACAGGAGGCGATTAAACCTTTCGGAATAAGTTCTCAACAATTTAATGTTCTTAGAATTCTACGAGGACAAAATGGTAAACCAGCTAATCTATCTACTATTCAGGAAAGAATGGTTAGTAAAATGAGTAATACTACAAGACTGGTAGATAAACTCGTAGAAAAAGAATTATGTGAGAGAATTGTTTGCCCTTCAAATCGCCGAAAAATTGAAATAAGAATTACCTCTAAGGGACTTCAGTTACTGAAGGAATTAGATCCAATTATTGAAAATGTTGAGAATAGCTTTTCAAATAAATTAAATAAAAACGAAATAGAATTATTAAATATTAAATTAAATGAACTCAGAAGTTAAAACTAAAAATACGTACAACGAAGATTTGAACTGGCGATATGCCACGAAGAAATTCGATTCAAGAAAAGAAATAAGCGAGGAAGATCTTAACACACTACTGGAAAGTGTTCAGCTTTCGGCTTCTTCTTACGGACTTCAACCCTATGAAGTAATTGTGGTGAAAGATCAAAAAATCAGAGAAAAGTTAAAAGCGGCTGCCTGGAATCAAACACAGGTTACCGATGCTTCTTACCTAATGGTTTTCGCAAATCTAACGCATGTTAATGAGGCATATGTAAATACATATTTAGACAATATTGCCGAGACCAGGAATATGAGCAGGGAGGATTTAAAAGGCATGGAAGACATGATTAGAAATACTACCCTTCAGCTTCCTGCAGATGCTCAAAATACCTGGGCTGCAAAACAGGCCTATATTGCTCTAGGTAATTTATTATCAGCTGCAGCCAGTCAGAAAATCGACGCCTGCCCCATGGAAGGTTTTGATGCCGCTAAATTCGACGAAATTTTAGGATTAAAAGACAGAAATTTAACCACGGCTGTGATTGCACCTATTGGTTACAGAAGCGAAGATGATCAATATCAGCATTTAACCAAAGTAAGAAAATCAAAATCTGACCTTATTGAAATTATTTAATAATAAAAATTAGAAATCATGAAAAATAGAATCTTAAAAGGCGGAATCGCCACAGTTATTGTACTAGCAACAGTTGGTTTTGCCAATATAAAGAAAGAAGTAAAAGTGGAGTCCAGTACAATTACCTGGACTGGAGAAAAAGTGACTGGTTCTCATAACGGAACTATAGATCTTGAGAGCGGACATCTAATGATGGAAGACGAAAAGATCGTTGGTGGTGAATTTGTAATGGACATGAGCTCGATCACTGTTACAGACCTAACCGGTGAGAACAAAGGAAAATTAGAGGGACATTTAAAGTCTGAAGATTTCTTCGGAGTTGAAAAACATCCAACTGCAAAACTGGTAATCACTAGTGCTGCTGAGAAAGGAAATGGAAAATATGGAGTGGTTGGAGATCTTACTATTAAAAATGAAACCCACCCAATCACTTTTGATCTGGAAATGAACGGAGAGTCTGCCTCTACACAATTAACGATAGACAGATCAAAATACAATGTAAGATATGGCTCTGGAAGTTTCTTTGATAATCTTGGGGACAAAACAATTTATGACAATTTTGAGCTTGATATAAATCTAAAATTCTAAGAATTAAAATCCTGAAATTAATCTTTCAGGATTTTATTTTAAAAAATATTTGTTTAGAAAAATTTCATCTCTATCTTTGAAGTCATGTTTAAAATGAAAAAAAATAACTGGTGGTGGAATAACTTACGTCAAACTTCGTGAGCTAAACTGCTATTTTCAATATAGAAATTAAAAAGGCTTGTTTCACGACAAGCCTTTTTTTATTGCATAAAATCGACTTTACATGTTTAAATTAAATACAAAATACAAGAAGATCCTTGCCGACACTATCACTCCGGTTAGCATCTACCTGAAATTGCGCGATAAATACCCTAATAGCCTGTTGCTTGAGAGTAGTGATTATCACGCCAGTGACAATAGTTTCTCTTATATCTGTTGTAACCCCATCGCTTCATTTAAAATTGAAAATGATGTAATTACTACTACTTTTCCAGATGGAAACAGAGAAATTTTAAATATTGACAAGCAAGTTTCTGTTCCTCAGGAAATTCAGAAATTTTCGAAAAAATTTAAAGCAGATTCTTCCGAATTTAAGTTTATTAATAATGGTCTTTTTGGATATATCGCCTATGATTCGGTTCGTTATTTTGAGAATGTAGATGTAACCAGAAAAGAGAAAGATCTTCAGATCCCTGATATCTATTACGCAGTGTATCAAAATATCATTGCTATCAATCATTTTAAGAATGAGGCGTATATTTTTGATCACTCGTATAATTCTGAAAATAAAATCGATGAAATCGAGCAATTATTAAAAGTAAAAAATTTCGCTTCTTATAATTTTAGTAGGAGCGATGATCCTAGATCTAATTTAACAGACGAGCAATATAAGACTGTAGTGAAAGAAGCCAAAGAACATTGCCACAGAGGAGATGTTTTTCAACTCGTACTTTCCCGAAGATTTTCTCAGAAATTCAAAGGCGATGAATTTAACGTTTATAGAGCTCTTCGTAATGTAAACCCTTCCCCTTACCTCTTTTATTTTGACTACGGAAACTTTAAAATTTTTGGAAGTTCTCCTGAAGCACAATTAGTGGTAGATAAAGGTAGGGCCGAAATTCATCCAATTGCCGGCACCTTTAAAAGAACCGGAAACGATGAAAAAGATGCTGAAATCGCAAAGGAATTAGCGATTGACGAAAAAGAGAATTCTGAGCATGTAATGTTGGTAGATCTTGCTCGAAATGATCTTAGCCGAAATGGAAGCGATGTAAAAGTCGAAAATTATCGTGAAATTCAGTTTTTTTCTCATGTGATTCACCTGGTAAGTAAGGTAACCGGAAAAAAACATCCTAATGTTTCAACCCCACAAATTGTTGCTGATACGTTCCCTGCCGGAACTTTAAGTGGAGCTCCAAAACCTATGGCTCTCAAACTAATTGAAAAGTTTGAAAATGTAAACAGGAGTGCGTATGGTGGAGCGATTGGCTTTATGGATTTTGAAGGTAACTTTAATCACGCCATTATCATCAGGTCTTTTGTGAGTAAAAATCATGAATTGCATTATCAGGCCGGAGCCGGAATTGTTTCTGAATCCAAACCTGAAAACGAACTACAGGAGGTATATAATAAATTAGGCGCTTTAACCAAAGCCCTTGAAATTGCTGAAGAAATTTAGAATGAAAGAAATAAAGAAAATACTGGTTATAGATAATTACGATTCTTTCGTATATAATCTGGTTCATTACCTTGAGGAACTGGATTGCAAAGTGATAGTAAGAAGAAACGATAAGCTGCATATAGATGATGTGGAAGAATATGACAAAATTCTATTGTCTCCCGGCCCCGGAATTCCTGAGGAGGCCGGACTTTTAAAACCAATTATTGAAAAATATGCGGCTACAAAAAGCATCCTTGGAGTTTGTCTGGGGATGCAGGCAATTGGTGAAGTTTTCGGTGGTAAATTATTGAATCTTGATGAAGTTCATCATGGGGTAGCGACTAAGATTACATTATTCGTAGATGACGAATATTTATTTGATGGTCTGGAAAAAGAACTCATAGTGGGAAGATATCATTCCTGGGTTGTAGAAAAGAACCTACCTCCTACCCTTCAGGCTACAAGTTATGATGAAAAAGGCGAGATCATGTCGCTAAGGCATAAAGAATTTGATGTTCGCGGAGTTCAGTTTCATCCGGAATCTGTCTTAACACCCGAAGGTAAGAAAATGATCAAAAACTGGGTGGAAGGTCCTGTTAAAAAACATGTTGCGCAAGAAAAAGCAGAAAAAACTATTCAGTAAAAATATTGATATCAATCGTCATCCTGTCTCCTTGAACGAAGTCGAAAGGTCAGGATCTTTAGAGAAGCTGAAACAAGTTCAGCTTGACGAATCATAAGATTTTATATAATAATGAAAGAACTTTTAAATAGACTTATCAGTCACGAAACGATAAGTACCGACGAAGCCAAGCAGGTTATTTTTAATATTTCAGAAGGAAAATATAATGACACCCAGATCGCTGCTTTTTTAACGGTATATATGATGAGAAGCATTACCATTGAGGAGCTTGAAGGTTTTAGGGATGCATTATTGGAATTATGTATTAAAGTAGATCTATCTGCTTACAATGCCGTTGATCTCTGCGGAACAGGTGGCGACGGAAAAGACACTTTTAATGTTTCTACTACTTCCTCCTTTGTTACTGCCGGCGCTGGTGTTAAAGTCGCTAAACATGGTAACTATGGAGTCTCCTCGGTGAGTGGAAGTTCTAATGTAATGGAATATCTTGGTATCAAATTTAGCAGTGATGCCGGTTTTCTCGAAAAATGTATAGATCAGGCCAATATTTGTATTTTACATGCTCCATTATTTCACCCGGCAATGAAGAATGTTGGACCGGTTAGGAAAAGTCTGGCGGTAAAAACATTTTTTAATATGTTGGGACCTATGGTAAATCCAGCTTTTCCGAAAAATCAACTGGTGGGAGTTTTTAGTCTTGAATTGGCAAGAATGTACGCTTACCTATATCAAAATACCGATAAGAATTATACTATTTTACATTCGTTAGATGGGTATGATGAGATCTCTCTTACCGGAGAAACTAAAAGTATTAGTAATAATTCTGAAAGAATTTTAAAAGCTTCAGATTTTGGAGTTTCAGAATTAAAACAAACCGAAATTGCCGGTGGTGGCTCCGTTGAAAGTTCTGCTGAAATTCTCACCAATATTCTCAAAGGGAAAGGCAGCCAGGCTCAAAATAATGTGGTTTGCGCAAATGCTGGTATGGCGATTGCAACTTCCAGGAATATGAGTCCGCACGAAGGGTTTGCAGAAGCAAAGGAGTCCCTGGAATCTGGAAAAGCCTTTGATAGTTTTAAGAAATTACAGAAATTAAGTCAAAATTGAATTAAATGAATATTCTCGATAAGATAATTGCAGATAAATTCAAGGAAGTAGAATTAAAAAAATCATTGATTCCGGTTTCTCAACTTGAGAATTCTGTATTATTTGACAGAAAATGTATTTCTCTGGCTGAAAGCTTAAAAAATGGTTCCGGTATTATTGCGGAGCATAAAAGGAGATCACCATCAAAATCTGTGATCAATCAAAGCCTGAATGTTCAGGATGTCGTAAAAGGATATGAAGAAGCCGAGGTTTCAGGAATTTCAGTACTTACAGACGGGAAATATTTTGGTGGTTCATTAGAAGATTTGCTTTATGCGCGAGCTTCCGTAAATACGCCACTTCTTCGGAAGGAATTTATGGTCGATGCATATCAGGTTTCCGAAGCAAAAGCCTATGGTGCAGATGCCATTCTATTGATTGCTGCGGTTTTATCTGAAAAACAATTGATCTATCTTGCAGATTCCGCGAAAAAACTTGGAATGGATGTTCTATTAGAAATTCATAATGAAGAAGAATTGCAAAAATCTTTAAATGTAAATGCTGATATGATCGGAGTAAATAACCGAAACCTAAAGACTTTTGAAGTGAGTATTGATACTTCAAAAAGGCTGGCAAAGCTTATTCCAAATGAATTCGTTAAAGTTTCAGAAAGTGGAATTAGTACTACTGCGGCTATTACAGATCTTAAAAATTACGGCTTTGAAGGATTTCTGATCGGTGAAAACTTCATGAAAACCGATAATCCCGGAGCTGCGGCAAAAGAATTTATTACAGAATTAAAATCTATGGCATAAATGGATCTAGAAAACATGAAAGAAAAATCCATGGTTACTTCGGCTTCTGGACAAAGTTCAGGATTGAGCTTAAAAGTATGCGGAATGCAAAATTCTGGAAATATGATCCAGGTATCAGAATTAAAACCCGATTATATGGGTTTGATATTTTATGATAAATCTCCTCGTTACTTTGACGGTGACCTGCCGGAAATTGATCCGGAAATTAAAAAAACCGGTGTTTTTGTAAACGCTGAAATTCAGGAAATCAAAGAAAAGGTTTTAAAATATAATTTAAATGCCGTTCAGCTGCATGGGGAAGAATCGGCTGGTTTTTCTAAAGATCTTAGGACTGAACTTCAGAAATCTGGGAATACGCCAGAATTAATTAAAGTGTTTTCTGTGGGCGATGATTTTGATTTTCAGGAAATAAAAGCTTTTGAAGGAATCGTTGATTATTTTTTATTCGATACAAAAGGTGCCTTAAGAGGAGGAAATGGAACCGAATTTAATTGGCAAATTCTGAAGGACTATCCATCAAACACGCCGTTCTTTTTAAGTGGAGGGATTGGTCCTGAACACGGAAGAGCGATTACCGAATTAAAAAGCCATTTTCATAAAAAAGGCAAACCGGAATTGCTATATGCTATAGATGTAAATAGCAAATTTGAACTAAAACCCGGATTAAAGAAATTAAAGGAATTGAAAGATTTTAAAACTCAGATAAATTCATAGAATGAGCTATCAGGTTAATGAAAATGGATATTACGGAGAATTTGGCGGCGCCTATATTCCCGAAATGTTATATCCAAATGTAGAAGAATTGCGTTCGCGTTATTTAGATATTATGCAGGAAGAATCCTTTCAGAAGGAATTTAAGGAACTTTTGAAGGAATATGTTGGACGCCCAACTCCTCTTTATTATGCGAAACGATTTAGTGAAAAATACGGCACTAAAGTATATTTAAAGAGAGAAGATCTTTGTCATACAGGAGCGCACAAGGTCAACAACACTATTGGCCAGATTCTAATGGCCCAAAAACTTGGCAAGAAGCGAATTATTGCTGAAACCGGAGCCGGACAACATGGTGTAGCTACGGCAACGGTTTGCGCTCTTATGGGTATGGAATGTATCGTCTATATGGGTGAGATCGATATAGATCGCCAGGCGCCAAATGTGGCCCGGATGAAAATGCTCGGTGCCAAAGTGGTTCCGGCAAAGTCGGGAAGCCGCACCCTTAAGGATGCAACGAACGAAGCTATTAGAGACTGGATCAACAATCCTGTAGATACGCATTATATTATTGGATCTGTAGTAGGACCACATCCTTATCCCGATATGGTGGCCAGGTTTCAGGCTGTAATTTCTGAGGAGATTAAAAATCAATTAAAGGAAAAAGAAGGTAAAGAAGAGCCAGATTTTGTTGTGGCCTGTGTAGGTGGCGGAAGTAATGCTGCCGGTGCTTACTATCATTATCTTGATAATCCTGATGTTGGAATTATTGCTGTGGAAGCTGCCGGAAAAGGAATTAATTCAGGTGAAAGTGCAGCAACCTCAGCACTTGGAAAAGCTGGAATTATTCACGGAAGTAAAACTTTATTGATGCAAACCGGTGATGGCCAGATTACCGAACCTTATTCTATTTCTGCCGGACTCGATTATCCGGGAGTTGGACCTATGCATGCCAATCTATTTACCAGCAAAAGAGGTGAATTTATAAGTGTTACTGATGAAGCTGCCATGAAAGCCGGTCTGGAACTGGCAAAATTGGAAGGAATTATCCCCGCCATTGAAACTTCTCATGCGCTGGCAATTTTTGAAACCAGAAAGTTCAAGGAAGATGACATTGTGGTAGTGAACCTTTCAGGACGTGGAGATAAAGACCTGAATACCTATATCGAATATTTTAATTTATAATACACGTCACGCTGAACTTTTTTCAGCGTCTCTTGAGATTCTGAGACAAGTTCAGAATGATGAAAAAATATGCTTCGGGCTTCGCGCTCGCAATGACAGAAAAAGTAGAAAATGAACAGAATTAATCAAAAATTGCAGGAAGACCATAAACTGCTCTCAATATATTTTACTGCCGGGTATCCTGATTTTGAGGATACTGAAAAGATCATTGTAGATCTGGAAAAAAGTGGAGTCGATTTTATTGAAATCGGACTTCCTTTTAGCGATCCGCTGGCAGATGGACCAACCATTCAGAAAAGTTCTACCAAAGCGCTCAAAAATGGAATGACGACCTCAAAATTATTTGAGCAACTAAAAGGTATTAGGAATAAGGTTGAAATTCCACTTATTATTATGGGCTATTTTAATCCTATTTTGCAATATGGAGTGGAGGATTTCTGTAAAAAATGCCAGGAAACGGGAATTGATGGACTCATTATCCCAGATCTTCCGGTAGACGTTTATCATGAAAAATATCAGGAGTTATTTGAACAATATGGTTTAAGAAATATCTTTTTAATTACTCCCCAAACTTCAGACGAACGTATTCATTTTATAGATTCAGTATCCAACGGATTCATTTATATGGTAAGTAGTGCGAGTGTGACCGGTTCCACAAGTGGATTTGGTGAAGATACCAGAGCATATTTTAAAAGAGTAAATGATCTTCAGCTTAAAAATCCTCAAATTGTAGGCTTTGGAATAAAAGATAACGAAACCTTTAATCAGGCTACTGAATATGCAAAAGGAGCCATTATTGGTAGTGCTTTTATTAAGCACATAAATGAAAATGGAACTTCAAACGTTGGTTCATTTGTGAAGAAAGTGAAGGCTTTAACCTAATTCTAACAGGCTCTTAAGAGGTTTTAAGAGGCGTTGTTGTTATCTTAGAGTCAACTTAAAAACTTAATATTATGGGAGGACCAATTGAAGATAATCACAGAGAAAGAAGTAAGGATCAAAAGAATCCTACGAACCCAACCGGAAACCGTAATGAAGAAACGAATAAGGTTGACATAGATGAAAAAACCATCAAAGATCAGCAGAACAAAAAGTAGTTCATGGGAAGAGGTGATAAAAAAACCAAAAGAGGTAAAATTGCAATTGGTACCAGTGGGAAACTAAGACCTAAACGTAAAAAGTTTAAGATCAAGCCAACCACACTGGCTAACCAGGATAAGAAAGAATTGCAGTGAATTAGAAAAATTCTTTATACTGAAGAACCCTGAAATCAAGAGTATTGAATTCAGGGTTTTTCTTTTTCATGTATTTATATAGCCGTGAGCTTCCAACCGCAATATTAGCAGCTCCCGAAGGAGCAATCAACGAAACTGTTTTTATAAGTCTCCCATCAACTATAAACTGATGTATCCTTGGGGATTTATTAGAAATCACCTTTAATCTAATATCATGTTTTGAATCTTTCAGATATTTCCTGAAAAAATACTCGGGTCCATTTTTGGAGTTCCCACCGGTAAACAACAAAGTATTAATCTTTGGATTTTCTCTGAGAATTGCGATCATATCCCTTAACTCCACTTTCTGCATTCCAAGATCTGAAGCATCGATCTTTTCTCTTCTGCTACTTTCTACCACATCACAGATTCCAATTCCTCTCTCTATTAGAAAATCTTTCCTTTGCTGAACGGCTTCCTGCGTATTCTCGAATTTCAGGTTTAGATCAAATATTTTATTCAGAATAGTCCATAACTGACCATCTCTGCTCCCATAACAAAAATCTACATCGTCTTCCTTAAACTCTCTTTGAGTAAACCTGGGAGGAGGCAGCGTACCAAAGATAAGTTTGGTCGCATTTTCAGGAATAAATGGCGGGTATGGATGTTTATGATGAAATAGATTCATTCACTTCATTTTTATTACCAGATCTTCAGAAAATAGCATGGTGCCTTCCTTATGAAGAATTTCAACCACCTCGCCATCTTCATTCGCCGTAATAGTTGTTTCCATTTTCATCGCTTCAATAATAAACAGGGGTTCATTCTTTTTAACCTTTTGGCCTTTCTCCACCATTATAGTAGACAGTGAACCCTGCAATGGTGCTCCAATTTGCTTAGAATCATCCTTTTCTGCTTTAATATGAGCTACTTTCTCAACTTTTACGGTTTTATCCTGAATTACTACGGTTCTACCCTGCCCGTTCACTTTAAAAAATACATCAACCTGCCCATCTTCATTTGCCTGACCCACAGAAAGTAATTCTATGATCAAAGTCTTCCCCTTATCCATTTCTACCAGAATTTCCTCTCCTGGCTTCATTCCGTAGAAAAAGTTTTGAGTCGGGATATTGATTAAATTACCAAATTCCTTATGATGGTTTAATGAATCTGTAAAGACCTTCGGGTATAATTTATAAGAAAGAAAATCTGTGATTTCAGGTTTTCTACTCAAATCTTCCTCAAAAATATTGGTGAATTCTTCAAATTCCTTTTGAAAATCTATCGGCTCCAAATGTGCATTTGGTCTATTAGTATAAGGCTCTTCACCTCTTAATACAATCTTCTGAATCTTCTCTGGAAAACCTCCAACCGGCTGACCTAAATCTCCTCTAAAAAAGCTTTTTACAGATTGTGGAAAGGAAACTTCTTCCCCTTTTTCCATGACATCTTCTATGCTCAGATTATTACTTACTAGATATTGCGCCATATCCCCTACTACTTTAGAGCTAGGAGTTACTTTAACAATATCACCAAACAAATTATTTACCTTGGCATACATTTCGGTGATCTCATGGAATCTGGAAGCCAAGCCTAGAGATTCTGCCTGTGGCTTCAAATTTGAATATTGCCCGCCAGGAATCTCATGCTTATAAACATCAGCAGTACCTGCTTTTAATCCGCTTTCAAACGGATAGTAATATTTTCTAACCGCCTCCCAGTAATGTGAATATTCATTCAACTTTTCCATATTAAAGTCGGCTTCCCGATCTTTAAACTTCATCATTTCTACCACCGAATTAAAGTTAGGTTGAGAAGTAAGTCCGGAAAGACCTCCCAATGCAACATCTACCACATCTACGCCAGCTTCTATTGCCTTAAGATATGTGGCCGCCTGTATGGAAGAAGTATCATGCGTATGTAAATGAATAGGTATATTGATTTCAGATTTTAGAGCACCAACTAATTCCTGAGCTGCATAAGGTTTCAACAGGCCAGCCATATCTTTGATTCCCAAAATATGAGCACCGGCATTTTCTATGTCTTTAGCAAGCTGTACATAATAGTTTAAGTCGTATTTTTTATTGGAAGTATCTAAAATATCACCGGTATAGCAAATAGAACCTTCTGCAAGGCCTCCTGTTTTTCGCACATATTCTATACACGGTGCAATAGATTTCATCCAGTTTAGAGAATCGAAAATTCGGAAAACATCCACCCCATTCTCCCAGGCTTCGGAAACGAATTTCTCAATAAGATTATCTGGATAAGCGGTATATCCAACACCATTACTACCACGTATCAGCATTTGCAGTAACACGTTGGGCATTGCTTTTCGTAATAAACGAAGACGCTCCCACGGGTTTTCATGCAAAAATCGCATGCAAACGTCAAAAGTAGCACCTCCCCAAACTTCCATACTAAACACTTCTGGATGATTTTTGGCAAAACCCTCAGCTACTTTTAGCATATCAAAACTACGCATACGGGTTGCCAGTAAACTTTGGTGGGCATCCCTCATCGTGGTATCTGTAAAATGAATTTTCTTTTCTTTTTTCAACCATTTCGAAAATTCATCAGGACCAAGCTTAGTCAGTAAATCCTTAGTTCCTTCCGGATGTCCAGCATTAGCATCAAATTTTGGCACTTCCGGTTTGATAAAGGTCTTAGTAGGATCCAGTTCTTTAACATCTGGATTTCCATTTACGGTAACATCACCTAGGAATTTTACTATTTTGGTAGCACGGTTTCTGCTCTCCTGAAATTTGAAAAGATCAGAATGATTTTTTATAAAATTAACGGTGACTTTTCCTTCTCTAAACGTTGAATGCTTTAGAATATTCATCAAGAAAGGAATATTGGTTTTCACCCCTCTAATTCTAAATTCGGCCAAAGCTCTATTCATTTTTCTGCAGGCACCATCTAGTGTTCTACTATTAGCTGAAACTTTAACTAACATGGAATCGAAAAATGGGGAAACCGTCACCCCCTGATACAAACTACCAGCATCAAGCCTTATTCCGAAACCGGAAGCACTTCGATAGGTAGTAATGGTTCCATAATCTGGTTGAAAATCGTTGGAAGGATCTTCCGTGGTAATTCGGCATTGTAATGCGAAGCCATTCATTTTCAGCTGATCCTGACTGGCAATTTTTATTTGCTGATCACTCAGCTTATATCCGCCGGCTATAAACAACTGCGTTTTTACCAAATCTATATTGGTAATAATTTCAGTAACGGTATGCTCTACCTGAATACGCGGATTAACCTCAATAAAATAAATGGATCCGTCTTCATCTACCAAAAATTCTACCGTTCCAATATTGTTATAATCTACCGCCTTGCAAATATCCAGGGCATATTGATAGAGTTTTTCTTTAATTTCAGTGCTAAGTCCATAGGAAGGTGCAAATTCTATCACTTTTTGATACCGGCGCTGTACTGAACAATCCCTTTCAAACAAATGCACCATATTCCCGTGACTATCGGCAACTATTTGAATTTCGATATGTTTGGGGTTCTCGATGAATTTTTCAATAAAAACTGTGTCATCACCAAAAGCATTCAAGGCTTCTCTTTTAGATTCAGAAAAAGATTTTTTTAAGCCTTCTTCGTCCCTAATCACACGCATTCCTCTACCTCCCCCACCGGAAGCAGCTTTAAGCATTAGAGGAAATCCGATTCGATTTGCCTCACTAAGTGCTATGTCCAACGTTTCTAATGCCGGCTCATTACTTTCGATTATAGGCACATTATTTTCCTTCGCCACTTTTTTTGCGGTAACCTTGTCTCCCAGGCTTTTTAACACCTCAACATCCGGCCCTACAAAAATGATGTTGTTCTCCTTACATTTTCTGGCAAATTCAGCATTTTCAGAAAGGAAACCATAACCGGGATGAATAGCATCAACATTATTATTTTTGGCAACATTTATAATTGCATCAATATTTAGATAAGGCTTTAAAGGCTCATTATCATCCCCAATCTGGTAGGATTCATCTGCCTTATATCTGTGCAATGAGTAACGATCTTCAAAGGTGTAAATCCCAACGGTACCAAGACCAATTTCTGTACATGCTCGAAATATCCTAATGGCGATTTCACCTCTGTTGGCTACAAGAACCTTTTTAATTTTCATCTAAATATTGATTAGTGTATTGTAAATAAGAACTATTCGGGAATTTAATAAAAAAATTCATGAAACCACTACCACTGTGGCAGGACATGAATATTTTTAGCCGAATTTAACATTGGAACAAATAGATGAAATTTTAATATCTCCCGCTCCTGTATTTCTGAAAACTCGGTTTTGAGCTATCTTATAGAGATGGAAAATGAAAATCCCCGCACCGGCGGGGAATTATTATATTAAAATCTTTACTTAACTTAGGTTTTTGAGAAACTAAAAATTATGATTACCGGATAAATACCGGTTCATTCTCATTTTCAGTATACTCTTCACTGAATCTATAATCGTCATAATCAAATCCTTTTATATCTTCCAGGGTTTTGCAATCCTTATCGATAATAAAACGTGCCATAGAACCACGTGCTTTCTTAGCAAAGAAGCTAATGATCTTTAGTTTACCATTTTTGAAATCTTTAAAAACGGGAGAGATCACAGTCCCCTTTAATTTTTTAGTATCTACAGCTTTAGAATATTCATTACTGGCAAGATTTATAAAAAACTCATCATCTTCCATTTCAGCATTTAGATACTCAGTAACTTTCTTTTGCCAGACACCATAAAGATCCTTTTTACGTTCAATTCCTATAGAAGAGCCCATTTCAAGTCGGTAAGGCTGGATTAGATCTAAAGGCCTCAGCACACCATACATCCCTGACAGGATTCTTAAGGTATCCTGAAGTTTATCTAGTTTATCAGTTGGAATTGTATAGGAGTCAAGACCGGTATAAACATCGCCGTTGAAAGCATAGATGGCAGGCCGGGAATTCTTTTTATTATGATCTTCCTGAAATTCCTGATACCTGGTATAGTTAAGATCAGCAAGTTTATCACTGATGCTCATTAAATCTGAAAGCTCCTTTTTACTCTGCCTGGAAAGTTTTCTGTTCAGTTTTGAAGCGGTTTCTAGAAATTCAGGCTGAGTGCCTCTGGTAGTTGGTAATTTTGATTCGTAATCTAGCGTTTTTGCAGGGGAAACAACGATTTTCATTTCTCTTCGATTAATTTTATATCAAATATAACCTATACTTTTTGAGAATAAAAAGCACCTGAAATTTGTTTTTTATATAAGGATAAGATTCCTTTATATTTAGGATTAACAGCTCATAATCCCGAATATTATTGAATAATATTGATTTAGATTCGCTTCAAAACTGCTATAGAACCCTTTCTAATTATAAATGCGTGCGTCCAGTTCCAGGGTTCCAGTTTGAAGAATTTTAAAACTGGAAAAATCTTTATGAAATGGATTCAATATAATATTCCGTTCATTGGGTAATACAGCCGAAGGGATGGAAAAGCCTAAACTATTTTTCTCCAATAAAAAATTAGAGCTATATTCTTGCGTATTTGAAATAGGCGGATTATTGCGCCAAAACAGGGAAACCTTTTCCGGGTTTGGCAAATGCGACAGTAAGCTTGAAGGAATCTCGGCTTCAAGAAACATAAAGCCTTCACTTAAATCTTCATAATCCAGCCGGGTGAGCATCTCCAAAACACAAAGGGAAAGATGTTCCGAAAAATAGATAACGGCAGTGCCTTTTTTATTCCATCGGCCGCCATACAAACGCGCCCCTTCCCCACTTAAATCATTAATATATTTGGTTTTTGCAATGCGATAGATATTCACAATTCCAGGGTTTTAATACACACCATGTTCTATCCTGCCCAATAAATCTTTGACCATTTGGATACCAAAACCTGTATCCAGGTAATCTATAGGCTTTTTATTATCAAGGGCTCGAATTTCCCTATGCACCCACTTTGTAAAGGTTCCTAAAGTACCCAGAACCTCAATCCCACGGGAAATAACCTCAGCAATTTCGAGGATTTGTTCAGTGCTGTAAACGCTAAGCAGCTCATCATCATGCTTGCGCTGAATAGTACGGTGGCTTATATGCAGCAGATTGCTCATCTTCTCCATAGAGATACCCAATATATTGCTTATAGATACCACTACAGAAACAGGCAGGCCTTTACGGGTTATTTTAATTAGGTCTATATCACTTTGAATATACCCAACCTGGCTGCTACCACCCAATACACTTACAATACGATCGTATTTATTTTCTAAACCGTAAAAAGTTTCAGGTTCTTTTAAAAAATCTTGAATATTTTGTGATTCCATAACCACGACAATTTACGTAAATATAATCCATTTTGTCGTGATTTAATAATTTAAGATAAATTTTATTTTGCGTGAGGGATTGAGGCACTGTTGGAGCTCTCCCGGTTTTCACCGGGAAGCGACTGCCGAAAGCCCGACCCCAATTTTTATTGGGGGCACGCCCTAATTATCTAAAAACTCTTTCTGATTTTTCGCATAACTGCGCCACTTTTCTATACAATCTACCATATCCTGTGGAATATCAGAGTTGAAGCTCATCCATTCTTCGGTTTTTGGATGTACAAAGCCCAAAGTTTTAGCATGTAGCGCCTGTCTAGGCAGTATTTTAAAGCAATTATCTACAAACTGTTTATACTTGGTGAAAGTAGTTCCCTTAAGTATCCTGTCGCCTCCATAACGCTCATCATTAAAAAGTGTATGACCTATATATTTCATATGAACCCTTATCTGGTGAGTTCTTCCGGTCTCCAGTTTACAGGCAACCAGCGTAACATAGCCTAATCTCTCAAGTACTTTATAATGTGTAACGGCAGCTTTACCATTCTCGACATCATCGCCTTCAAAAACTATATTCTGTAATCTATTTCTGGGGTTTCTACCAATATTCCCTTCAATAGTTCCTTCTTCCTCGGCTAGGTTACCCCAAACGATCGCTACATATTCACGTTCACTGGATTTATCGAAAAACTGTTTGGAAAGGTGCGCCATGGCTTCTTCAGTTTTCGCAACAACCAAAAGTCCGCTAGTATCTTTATCTATCCTATGAACAAGTCCCGGGCGATCACTGCTATTATTGGGCAAATTATCAAAATGATGTACCAGCGCATTAATCAAAGTTCCGCTATAATTCCCATGTCCCGGATGCACCACCATCCCCGCTTGTTTATTAACTACCAGCAAGGTGTCATCTTCATATACAATATCCAGGGGAATATCCTCCGGAACCAATAAATATTCATAAGGTGGGTGCTCGAACATCACCTGAACGGTATCCCCTCCTTTTACCTTATAATTTTGCTTCACGGTGTCTCCATTCACATAGATATTTCCGCTTTTCGCTGCCTTCTGAATTTTATTACGAGTAGCATTTTCTATAAAATTCATCAGGTATTTATCCACTCTTAGTGGATTCTGCCCTACTTCAGCTACAAACTTATGATGCTCATAAAGACTTTCGTCCTCTTCCTGATCTTCAATCTCTTCCCTTTGGTCTTTATTAGAATTCATCTACTTCGCTTTCAGTTTCGTTCTGGATATCCAGAGTATCTTCATCATCACTTCTATATCTACCACTACCATCCCCCAGAACAAGATCTATAATAGAAGTCTTCATTATTTCGTCCCCCGGCTGTACAAGTTTTCCCTTATGTCTTAATTCCAGTACTGCATCTTCTGCAATGTCTGGCTTATAACTGATCTCTCCAATTTCAAAACCGAGAGACCTTAAGGTTGGTTCTACCTGTCTTCTGGTTTTACGAATAAGATTGTTGGGAATTTCAATTTTCCTGAATCCCGAAGGATTCAGTGTTAAGTAAATCTTCCTGTCTTCCTTTACAAATTTACCTGGCGCCGGTACCTGATCTATTACAGAATACCTGGGAAAATCTGGATTGAAATTTGCAGAATCTAATATTTCGAAATCAAGATTCCTCTCATTCAGCCGATCTTCAACCACATTCAGGTTCATTTTCGCAAGATCAGGAACTTCAATCCTTTGATCCTGATTGGTAGAATAATCAAGCCACTGCATCGTTAAAAACGATATTACCACTAATATAATAACAGCAAGCACAAGCTGTATTAAAAAAGTCTTGCTGAATATAAATCGAAATAATCCCATAGTTTTTAGATAATGAGCAAAGATATAAAACCCATTGGTTTTGGTGACTGCCCTTTTAAGTGATATTTTTGTTTAACGACCTCTAAGCGAAAATATTGAATATGAAGAAAAAAATTGCCATTGCAATGGGCGGTTATTCCAGTGAATATCGCATTTCTATAAATAGCGGAAACATTGTTTATAAACATCTTGACCACGACCTTTATGAACCTTATCGCGTTCATATTTTAAAAGGAGAATGGTTTGTAGTGGCAGATGATGATACACCATATCCCATTAACAAGAGTAATTTTACCGTGAAGATAAACGACAAAGTTATTCAATTCGATTGCGTTTTCAATACTATTCACGGTACCCCCGGTGAAAATGGTTTACTCCAGGCTTATCTGGAATTAATCGGAATTCCCCAGACCAGTTGTGATTATTACCAGTCTGCACTTACCTTCAATAAAAGAGATCTCATAAGTGTTTTAAGGCCTTACGGAATCAAAGCAGCGACTAATTATTTTCTAAATAAAGATCAGGAGATCAACACAAAAGAAATTGTTGATAAAGTTGGACTTCCCTGTTTTGTGAAAGCAAATCGTGCCGGAAGCAGTTTTGGCGTGACCAAAGTAAAGACTGAAGACGAGATCATTTCAGCAGCAAAAACTGCCTTTACAGAAGACGATGAAGCGATCATTGAATCTTTCCTTGACGGAACAGAGGTCTCTGTTGGTGTGATCACTTACAAAGGAAAAGTACTGGCCTTACCCGTTACTGAAATTATTCCCGATGGCGAGTTCTTCGATTATGAAGCTAAATATCTTGGTAAATCACAGGAGATTACCCCTGCAAGAATTTCAGAAGAAGACACTAAGAAAGTTCAGGATATTGCGATAATGATCTATAAAAAACTAAAAATGAAAGGACTTTCTCGTTCTGAATTTATATTTCATGAAGGAGAACCGCATTTTATAGAAATGAATACCAATCCTGGAATAAGCCAGGCAAGTATTTTACCGCAACAAGCTGAAAAGGCGGGAATAAGCCTGAAAGATCTATTTGGAAGCACTATTGAGGCAGCCTTAAACCAAAAGTGATATTTTCTGATTATCTTTTAAATTCATAACTGACCAAAACCCGCCTGATGAAAAAAGCAGTTTTCCCGGGATCTTTCGATCCGCTTACACTAGGACATACCGATATTATTGATCGCGCGCTACCCTTGTTTGACGAGATCATTCTGGCAATTGGGACTAATTCCAGCAAGAAATATATGTTTAGCCTGGAGGATCGCCTTCATTTTTTGAAGGAAACCTATAAAAATGAATCCAAAGTTAAAGTGGAAACTTATAAAGGCTTAACGGTTGATTTCTGCAAATCTCAGAATGCAGGTTTTATTTTACGTGGATTAAGAAATGGGCAGGATCTTGAATTTGAAAAATCTATTGGACAAACCAATTACAAAATGTCTGGTATTGATAGTATCTTCCTGCTCTCAAGCTCAGGAAAAGCTCATATTTCTTCTACAGTAGTACGAGATGTTATGCACCATGGTGGCAATTATGAGTTTATGGTACCAGATGTTGTGCGTAAAAAATAGTTTTTAATACGTCATACTGAACTTGTTTCAGGATCTCAAGAGATTTCTCACTACGTTCGGAATGACACACTTTTGTCATCAGAGCGCAACGAAGTGGAGCGAAGAATCTTTAATCTGATCCGAATAAACTGGAGATTCCTCGCTATGTTCGGAACGACAATCAAAAGTCAAATTTTAACCTTACTCCGCCAAAATAATTTCTTGGATTGCCCGGATAATAATAACGGGGTGCAGAGCCACCAAAACCAACTGCATTTGTAACGATACTCGCAGCATAATCTTCATCCAGAATATTATTAATGCCGAAATTAAACTGAAAATTCAATCTCCGGCTTAATTTCCAGTTATAGTTAAGTTTCAAATTAAGTAATTCGTAAGCATCTGTATATCCCGAATTCGCATCATCAAGCGCCATTTCTCCAAATGCCTGAAAATTGATATTGGCAGTAAGATCTTTAAAACTGATCTCGGTTCCCGGTGAAATCATATACTCAGGAACTCCTGGAATAGTTTTACCAGAATAGTTCTCCCCAAGATCTACAAACTTGTCAAACTCAAAAAAGTTGAAATTTGAGTTAAGAAATAATTTTAACTGAAGATCTGATGTAAGATTTGTACGGTAAGCAGAAGTAAATTCAATCCCATTATGGTCTGCCTTTCCTGCATTAACACCCACAAACTGATCTGGCCCCACTCTTCTCGCCACCAGCAAGTTTCGGATTTGTATAGAATAGAGGTTAACCTCTGTATAAAGTTTATTATTGAACCAGTTTCCTTTAAATCCAACTTCATAATTTAAGCCGGTTTCGGTTTTTAGGTCTGTATTTATCTGCCCTTCCGGCGTTAAAGTTTCTGCCACCGTAGGAGTAGAAAAACCATGACTGGCAGAAGCATAAAAGTTTTTCCCTTCAAAAGCTTCATAACTTAGACCTAAGCGCGGCGAGAATATCGGATCAAAACTATAATCCCCGGATTGATCTATACCATCTTCAATGAACCTATCTTTGAGATCATAGGTAGTTGAATTAAAATTCAGACCCATCTCCACTAATAACTTTGAAGTGATTTCCGTATTCATCTGAGCGAATACATTTATATAGTTTCTATTCTGCTCATTTAAACTTAACCGATCTCCCTGAACACTTCTTCTTTCCTCTACTTCTTCATAAAGATTTTCAAAAGTTCCGGTTTCATAGAATTCAAACATAGTTTCTGCTCCAAAACTGATTTCAGAAGGACTATTAAAAACGGAAGTTTTGTAATTGAACTTTGTCCTCGCGCCTATTGAATTTCTATTCTCATCCAGGATATTGAAAGGCCTCGGCTCATAACCATCTCTGAAATTATAAAAAATAGAAGTTTGATTTTTAAAGTTTTCAGTAAATCGATGATCATAGGAAATCCCAATAATATTTTTGTCATAAGACTCATATCCGGCTGACTGGTTCCAGGTAAATGCCGCTTTTTCAGGATCATTTCTGAAATCATCTTCATTCAAAGAACTTGGAATAAAAGCCTTCAGTTTAGTATATGACAAAAATAACGACCAGTAGTTCCCGGACTTATTCATCAGACCTACCGAGCCCAACAATGAATTTCTATCATAGTCCCCATTACGGCGATAACCATCGCTTTGTACATTATTGTAATTAATAGACAAATCCAGACCATCATTTACGAAATTAAGGTTCGCTCTGGTCTTTCTGGTATTAAAACTTCCGTAATTAAAATCGGTAACAACAGATTTCTGGTCATTCCGGTTTTGACTGGTAAATAGATTGATAGCGCCTCCTAAACCTGCTCCAAAAACAGACGAAACAGGGCCTTTGAAAATTTCAATTCTATCCAGATATTCCGGGTCAAAATCATCCAGCGTCAGTTCTCCCTCTGCAGTAGTAAGAGGAATTCCGTTGATATAAGCTTTTATGCGGTTGGTACTATACTGGGCTCTGGCTCCAATTCCTCTAATATTAATCTTATTGGTATTAAGTGCACCCTGGCTCACAAAAACACCCGGTACATAATTGAAGTTTTGTACCAGGATAAAATTATCTGTTCGATTTAAATCATTTTCTGAAATAATCCCAACTGAAGACGGGGTCTTTCTCACGGCCTGTGAAATGTTTGAACTTCTGATAATTACCTCAGAAAGCTGATCAACATCCTGCTGAAGGTATATCTCCCCTTGTTTCAGGTTACTTTCAATTTTCATAGTTGAATTCAGGTAACCCAACAATGAAAATTCCACATCAACTGGATATTCGCTCACACTAAGTGAAAAGTTACCGCCAGAATCGGTAAATACAACTTCATCTGACTGCAAATTTCTTACTGATACATTCTGTAGTGGAACTCCTGTCCCACTTTCCAGAACGCTACCTTCAAATTCCTGAGCAACCAATCCGTTTACACAGGTTAGTGCCAGAAAAAAATATATATATTTTGTCAAACTTTTATCTATTCAGCTGAAACTCTCCAGATTACTCCACCATCATCATCATTCACTAGCAATGAACCATCAGGAAGCGTAGTTACACCCACTGGTCGTCCATAAACCTGACTTGCATCATCGTCGGCTATAAATCCTGTTAGAAAATCTTCAGGTTGCTGTGGATTTCCTTTTTCGTCAAAAGGTATAAACAAAACTTTATATCCTGAAAAATTTGCCCTGTTCCATGAACCATGTTGCCCAACAAAGGCTCCATTATGATATTTCTCCGGAAAAGCGGTCTCTTTGTAAAAAGTAAAGCCTAAAGATGCTGTGTGCGGTCCAACCGACACATCTGGCACGATAGATTTTTCTACCATTTCTAAATGTGGGTCCTCGGCCCATCTTGGATCTTTAATATCACCATAATACGAATATGGCCAGCCGTACCAACCACCTTCTTGTACACTGGTCACGTAATCTGGCACCAGGTTATTTCCTATTTTATCCCTCTCGTTTACCGCAGTCCATAGTTCCCCGGTAACTGGATTCCAATCTATTCCTACGGGATTTCTCAGTCCTGCAGCAAAAATTTTCTCCCCGGTACCATTAGGATTAATCTCGATGATATTTGCTCTTCGCTCTTCCTTTTCCATACCATGCTCTCCAACATTACTTGAACTTCCCACGGTAATATAAATTTTATCGTTATTTGGCCCGGCAATAATATTTCGTGTCCAGTGATGGTTATAACCACCAGCTGGTAAATCTAATACCTTCTCTGGATTCTCATCTATTGAATTCTGACCCGTTTTATACGGAAAACGAATTAGCTGATCTACATTGGCAACATAGAAATAACCATCCATAATCAACATCCCGAAAGGTTGGTTCAGATTCTTTAAAAAAGAATAACTTTCATCCGGCACTCCGTCCTGGTCTTTATCCCTGAACATCGTAATACGATTCGCGCTTTTCTTCGCGTCGTCTGTTTCCACAACAAAAATATCATTGTTAGGTGCCACATAGGTCCAGCGTGGATGCTCTAAATCTTCAGCGAATTTAGTGACCTTAAAACCTTCTGGTGCCTCTGGCATCTTCCCTTCCGGCCATGCTACAATCTTACTCTCTTTTCGAACTGATTCCGAAGCAAATGGTGCCGGAAGTTCAATTTTCCCTATAGCAGTTTCAGCATAATCAGATCCTGATTCTGCCAGCTCGCTCTTTTTCTCTTCACTTAGATTCTCATTTGCCTGTCCCGCAACATTCATAGCAAACAAAACTGCTACTAGAAAAGTAGCGCTGGTTGTTAGATTTTTCATAATTCAATTTTTTATAAAAATAACATGAAAATCAGGCAATAGAAAGACCTGGGAAATGATTAGGTTTACTTTAACATAGCAGCTCCCGAGATAGAATGTACCAGGTTTCTAGTAACTCTCTAAGTTTTTAAGTATGTTTACGGCATTATCTTTTAAGAAACTTTATGAAAAAACTTTGGTTGGTATTGGGGATCTTAATCAGCCTATCATCTTGTGATTTTTCTAAATACAAGTTGAACAAAGACTATGATTTTGAAACCCAATTTGAAAAATCGGGAGGAACTGAAACCGGCACCTATACGGAAGTTATAGCTTTTTACAAAGAACTTGCAGATGCTTACCCCAGTATAAGTCTGGAAGAATTTGGAAAAACCGACAGTGGTCTGCCTCTTCATCTTGCCATATACAATCCTGAAGGTGAGTTTGATCTCGAAAAACTCGAAAAATCACATAGCGTCATGTTAATTAATAATGGGATTCACCCCGGAGAAAGCGATGGAATTGATGCTACCATGATGCTTTTTAGAGATATGGCGGGCGATTCTATAACCTCCCCCAAGAATACGATTATTGCCACTATTCCTATTTATAATGTAGGCGGAGCTCTTAACCGAAATTCAGGAAGCAGAACCAACCAGAATGGACCTAAAGAATATGGTTTCAGAGGAAATGCAAGAAACTACGATTTAAACAGAGATTTTATAAAAGCTGATACGAAAAATGCCCAAAGCTTTTATGAGATTTTCCATTATCTGAATCCGGATGTATTTATAGACAACCATGTCAGCAACGGTGCAGACTATCAGTACACATTAACCCATTTATTTACCCAGCATGATAAACTGGGTGGTAGCCTGGGAGATTATCTTCAGAATAAAATGATGCCGGCACTGGAAGATTCATTAAAAGTTAAAGAATGGGATATTACGCCTTATGTTAATGTCTTTAATGAAGTTCCTGAAAATGGCTTTTCTCAGTTTATGGATTCTCCCAGATATTCAACAGGCTATACTACGTTATGGAATACGCTGGGAATGATGGTAGAAACCCATATGCTAAAACCTTATGATAAGAGAGTAATGGGAACCTACGAACTTATGCGGTCCATGATAAGCATAACCGATGCAGATACTGAAGTCATCAGAGATTTAAGAAATCAGGCCCTCAGGAAATACAAAACCGACAGAAAATATAATTTGCAATTTGAAGCAGATCAGGAAAATCCTTCAAAAAGAGAATTCAAGGGCTATGAAGGTGAAAATATCACCAGTGAACTAACAGGCCAGCCGCGATTAAAATACAATCGTGATAAACCTTTTACTAAAGAGATTGAATATTACGATAATTTCACGGTTACTGAAGAAATTGAGATTCCGCGTGCTTATATTATTCCGCAGGGATGGTGGCAGGTAATAGATCGTCTAGAAATGAATAATATTAAAATGGAATCCCTGGATAGAGATACCCTGATTGATGTTGAAGTTTACAAAATTGAAGATTTTGAGACAAGTGAAACTGCATACGAAGGCCATTATTTGCATAAAAACACCAAAGTTTCAAAGTCAACCGAAAAAGTGAAATTCAGAAAAGGGGATTATCTAATCACAACATTTCAGGATGGGGCAAGATATCTATTAGAAACATTGGAACCATCAGCTGTAGATTCATTTTTTAACTGGAATTTCTTTGATACGGTACTTCAGCAAAAAGAAGGTTTCTCTCCTTATGTGTTTGAAGATGTTGCCAAAGAATTGCTGGAAAACAATCCGGATCTTAAGAAAGAGTTTGAAACTAAAAAGCGTAGCGATTCTGATTTCAGAAATAGCTGGTATGCCCAGCTGGATTGGCTACATAAACAATCGAATAATTATGAGGAGGCACATTTACGCTACCCAGTCTTCCGACTTCCCCGCTAAAAATTTTTCAGGAAATAACATCTTAATATTAGCATAGGATTTTTTAAGAGCTTTCTGGCTTTTCTTAAAATTCTTCCATTTAGCCTTTTTTATACCTTCTTTCACTTCCGGAACCAACTCACCGTCATATTCGGTATGCATTTCGTACCAGTAGGTCTCCTTTAGTCTCAGTTTACCTTTTCGTTTAAAAACATGATAGGTACAGGTGATAAATCGTGTTATCTCCAGTCCCTGAACTCCGGTTTCTTCTTCAACTTCCCTAATAGCAGAATTCTGAATACTTTCATTCTTCTCGGTTTTCCCTTTTGGAAGATCCCATCTATTATTGCGGTAAATAAAAAGAATTTCTTTATTCTTATTCACTACCATACCTCCAGCTGCAGTAACCACTCTCATCTTCCTTAGAAGTAACTTCAAAAGTTTTGATTCATCATGGTGATAGAGGTTCACATATGCCAGTTTTCCCTTGATAATTTTTTTGACCACTTTTTTAAGCCGAACCTTCTTTAAAGGATAAGAAGTATAATTTTCCCCAATTTCTTTCTGTGTAGAGACAATTATAGGAATATCATTCACAAAAACTTTATACATTTGCAATTATGATTTTGAATAAAGAAACAGCAAAAAAGACTGCTGAGCTTTTATTGCAAATTAAAGCAATAAAATTAGAACCACAAGAGCCTTTTACTTGGGCCAGCGGCTGGAAATCGCCAATTTATTGTGACAACCGGATCATTTTGTCTTACCCTATAATTAGAAATTATGTTAGGGAAAACTTTGCCAGGCAAATCGAAGACAAGTATGGGAAACCCGATGTTATAGCGGCTGTAGCCACAGGTGCCATAGGAATAGGCATGCTCGTGGCAGAATATTTAAGCCTCCCTTTTGCATATGTTAGACCAGAGCCAAAAGGCCATGGAAGACAAAATCAAATCGAGGGCAATTTAGAAGAAGGACAAACCGTGGTGGTTATCGAAGATCTTATAAGCACAGGAAACAGTAGCCTAAATGCGGTAAAAGCTTTAAAGGAAGCCGGAGCTAATGTAAAAGGCATGTTCGCTATCTTTACGTATGGATTTGACACTTCGGTGAAAAATTTTGAAAAGTTAGATATTGACCTGCATACTTTAAGCGATTATGAAAACCTTATAGAAACAGCTCAGAACACAAATTATATAACTATTGAAGAAGCAGGCATCCTTCGTAAGTGGAGAGAAGACCCTGCAAACTGGAAACCATAATATGAAATTAGAAAGTCCAAAAGTAACTGCCGATAAAAATCAGCAGGAAATGTTTCAATTTTTGACAAATGTTGAGAATTACGAACAAATAATGCCAGACAGCAAAGAGAAATTTCAAGTAATCCAAGATGATAGTTTTCTATTTCAGTTGAAAGGTATGCCAGAGATAAGGTTGAAAATTATCGAGACCGATGAGCCTAACCTGGTTGTGCTGGGTTCTACTGCAGAAAAATTCCCATTCAGGCTTAAAACTCATATTGCTGAAGCTGGAGACAATAAAAGTGAAGTGAATATGGAATTTGAAGGAGAGTTTAATGCCATGATGAGCATGATGATAAAAAGTCCGCTTAAAAAATTCATTACTGCTTTGACAGAAAATATTGGCAAACTTTAATTCTCAGTTCTATAAAATTATGAGGCTGTCTAAGAAGTGTTATTCTGAAGGAAATGAAGAATCTCATATAAACCTAAATATCCAATTTTAAGTAAATTGAGATTTTTCGACAACAGACATAGAATGATATTACTTTCACTATTTAGACAGCCTCTTTTTATTTAATAAAGTAACTGAATTTCCTTTAACTGAAAGGTTTTGAAAACACCTTCTTCTATCTCCAAATTCAATTTTCCTTCCGTAGTAACCCCCCTGATAATTCCATTAAGTTTTTGCCCGTTAAAATTAAAAGTTGATACAACATTCAGCCTAAACATCATTTTAGCATAATTTTCCAGAATTTCTTCACCAGATCGTAACGGTAATTTCTGAAGCTCATCCTCGATCCCGGCAACAAGATTTTCCAACAGCTCATCTAAATCATAATCTTTACTTGTGAGGCTCTTTAAAGATGCCGCAGAGGGTAGATTACTGAATTCAATTTGATTCACATTTAGACCTATTCCTATAACGCTGGCTACAATTCCTTCGGTTTTCACAATGTTTTCAATTAGAATTCCTCCCACCTTCTTTTTTGCTGACAGAATGTCGTTAGGCCATTTCACTTTTAATTCTGGAATTCCAAGAGCATCTAATACCTTAATAACGGCGAGAGAAACCGAAGCACTCAACAGGAAATGTCTCGAAATATTCAACTCCTTTTGTGGATACAGGATACTGAAAGTGAGGTTTTCACCTGCCTTAGACACCCAATGGGAGCCACGCTGGCCTCTTCCAGAAGTTTGAATTATCGCCCTAACACAAACAGGTTCAAAATCTGCAGTACCTTCGTAAAATTCCCGAACGAAGGAATTGGTGGAGTCAATGGCATTAACTTTGATTGTACGCATATAAAATATAGGAGATTAGGCGTTAAAATCTTCTTTAACAAACTCTTTAAAAGAGCAAAAAATGATAAATTTGCGTAAATAAATTAATTTAATGTCGAAAAAGGAAAAAAACAGCGATCAACTTATTGCACATATCATAAAAGGGATAGAAGAAGTAAAGGGAAATGATATTAGCATCCTGGACCTTAGAGAAATTGAGAATACAGTTTGTGATTATTTTATAATCTGCAATGGTACTTCCAACACGCAGGTTAACGCCATAGTCAATTCCATACAAAAAACAGTTAGTAAAGGCCTGAAAGATAAACCCTGGCATATAGAGGGTAGCGAGAACGCAGAATGGGTACTCATGGACTACGTTAATGTAGTTGTTCATGTTTTCCAGAAGCATATCAGGGAATTTTACGATATTGAGAGCCTATGGGGTGATGCAAAGATCACTTCTATAGAAAGCAGTTATTAAATCTAAATTATTAGAAGCATAGAATGGCGAATCAAAAACCAAAGAAAAAATTAGATCCCAAAAAACCTAAATTTAGTGCCTACTGGATTTATGCGGCGATCATCATAATATTTTTAGGACTTAATCTTTTCGGTGATGGAGGTTTCTCAGAACCTGCCAAAACCAATCCTGCAGAATTTAAAGAATATCTAAGGAATGGTGATGTTAAGAAGGTTGAGATTATCAATCGAAATCAAGCGAGAGTTTACCTAACCGAAGAAGCAAAAGAGAAAGAAGTTCATAAGAAGAATATTGACCCGGACCTCTTCCCTACCGGCGAGTCTCCGGTATATAGCTTTCAGTTTGGAGATCTCCAGAATTTCGAAAATGACATTAACGAAATCAAGAATGAAGATAATCTTGATACGGTAGTTACTTACGATACTTCCAGTGATGTCCTCGGCGATTTATTTTGGGCGCTACTCCCATTTATCCTAATTATCGGTGTTTGGATCTTTATCATGAGAAAAATGAGTTCCGGAGCCGGAGGAGGTGCCGGAGGACAAATTTTCAATATTGGAAAATCTAAAGCGAAATTATTTGATCAAAATACAGACGTAAAAACATCTTTTAAAGATGTGGCAGGTCTGGAAGGTGCAAAAGAGGAAGTTCAGGAAATTGTAGATTTCTTAAAACAACCGGAAAAATATACTGCACTTGGTGGTAAAATCCCAAAAGGAGCCTTACTGGTAGGACCTCCCGGAACCGGTAAAACATTACTTGCAAAAGCAGTGGCAGGGGAAGCAAAAGTTCCTTTCTTCTCATTATCCGGATCAGACTTTGTTGAAATGTTTGTAGGTGTTGGAGCATCTAGGGTTAGAGACCTTTTTAAACAAGCAAAAGAAAAGTCACCTTCCATTATATTTATTGATGAGATTGACGCAATAGGTAGAGCGAGAGGAAAAAGTAATTTCTCTGGTTCTAACGATGAACGTGAGAATACACTTAACCAGCTGTTAACTGAAATGGATGGTTTCGGAACCAATACCAACGTGATTGTTATCGCAGCAACCAACCGTGCAGATGTACTGGATAAGGCGCTAATGCGTGCCGGACGTTTTGACAGACAGATATACGTGGATCTTCCTGATCTAAATGAAAGAAAAGAGATATTTGATGTTCATTTGAAGCCTCTTAAAAAAGTTGCAGATGAATTAGATACAGATTTCTTAGCAAAACAAACTCCTGGGTTTTCAGGGGCAGATATTGCCAATGTTTGTAACGAAGCTGCTTTAATTGCGGCAAGAAAAGGAAACAAAGCCGTTGGTAAACAAGATTTTCTTGACGCCGTAGACCGTATTGTAGGTGGTCTTGAAAAGAAAAATAAAATTATCACTCCAAGTGAGAAAAAAGCAATTGCTTTTCATGAAGCCGGCCATGCAACCGTTAGCTGGATGCTTGAACATGCCGCTCCACTGGTAAAAGTAACTATTGTTCCTCGTGGACAGTCCTTAGGTGCTGCCTGGTATTTACCTGAAGAGCGCCTTATTGTAAGACCAGAACAGATGCTGGACGAGATGTGCGCTGCTCTTGGTGGACGTGCCGCAGAAAAAGTAATTTTCAACAAAATTTCTACCGGTGCCCTTAGTGATCTTGAAAAAGTTACGAAACAAGCAAGGGCTATGGTTACCATTTATGGTCTTAATGAAGCGGTGGGTAATTTAACCTATTACGATTCTTCTGGCCAGGGTGAATATAATTTCACTAAACCATACAGTGAGAAAACTTCAGAATTAATCGATAAGGAGATCTCTAATCTTATTGAGGATCAATATAAGCGAGCAATAGATCTACTTGAGCATAATAAGGATAAATTATCTGAACTAGCAGAAATACTTCTGGATAAAGAAGTGATTTTCAAAGATGACCTGGAAAAAATATTCGGAAAACGTCCTTTTGAAAGAGAAGAACGAGAAAGTAAAACTGCCAAGGAAAGAAAAGCTCTAGAAAAAAAGACGAAGAACGACGCTGAATCTGATGATTCCACAGGAGAAACTAAAGATGAAGAAGGAAAGTTAACCGAAAATGATTCGGTTAATAAGTAGTGTAGAAGTTGAAGTAAAAAATCTGAAATTAAACAAGGGTTAATTTCAGATTTTTTAACTTTGATAAAATGACTGTAAGAATCACACCTAAACTCTATGAATCTATTCAAGAGATTTCTTAATCCCAAGTCAAAAGCAGACCAGGAAAAAGATATCCCTGAAAATGCTGACAGAGGAAAGTATATGCCGGAGGTAAAATTACCTACCGACGAGCGTTTTATGCTCAATTTTAAAAATAACGGAGGGAAGTTTTTATACTGCGTTGATGATGCAGAAATTCAGGAAGCTTTTGACAATATTCTTATGGAGAATGATTGGTATGAAAAGCAATGTTGTTGTTTTGATGATAAACTAAAAAGCAAATTCAAAAATTTCAATCTTGAATTTAATAAATCAGCAGATGCTGACTTTTATCTTTCAACTTGTGAATTTTTAGTAGCTAATGATGGATCAATCCTCATTTCATCCAACCAGATTAAAGAAAGAAAACTTCACGATCTTCCTGCAAACTTTATTATACTATCCTCTACCAGTCAACTAATTGACACTATTGGAGAAGGTTTAAGAGGTATTAAATTTAAGAACAAACAGCAAATTCCTTCCAATATTACTACTATTAAAAATTTTGAAACTCAAAAAGAAGGTGATTTTATGAGTTACGGAAGTAGTACAAAAAACCTATATTTGCTGCTGCTGGAAGATCTGTAATTTATGAGAGAAACCATTATTCGTGCTGTTTCAGGATTGTTGTATACCGCAATACTGGTTGCTTCCATCCTATCTTCAGAGGTGATCTTCATTATTCTCTTTTACCTGTTAAGTCTTGTGTGTTTAGTAGAAATGCAGAAGCTTTTACGTTTAAAAAGCTACGCACTGTATTTTTTGCAGGCTATACTATTTTATCTTTTCAGTTTTTTAAAATTTAATCAGGACGCTACAGTCTTATTACTCTTAATTACAGTTTTCGTAAACCTGTTTCTGGTTAAAGATTTACTTGTAGTCAAAAAAATTCCTGTTTTTGAGAAGAAGAAATATATCATCATCATATTTTACCTTATATCATCCACGATATTTTTAACCCTTATTCCTACAATTGAAGGAATTTTTATACCAAAACTAGTGATCGGAATATTTTTTCTGATCTGGACTAATGATACTTTTGCATATCTAGTGGGCAAGAATTTCGGAAAGCATAAACTTTACGAAAAAATCTCTCCAAATAAAACGATTGAAGGATTTTTAGGCGGACTTTTTTTTACCTGTCTAATGAGTTATGCCATTTGGTATTACAGCCCTTTATTCCCTTCAACATTTGCGGAATTCAGCTCTTTCAACACTCCGGCGATCTGGCTGGGAATGGCTGTTATTTTAAGTCTTTTCGGAACTTTAGGAGATCTAATTCAATCCAAATTTAAAAGACAGGCCGGTGTAAAAGATAGCGGGAAACTAATGCCCGGACATGGAGGATTGTTTGACAGACTAGATAGTATTATCTTTGCAAGCCCATTCATTTATGCTTATTTATATATATTGAATTATGTTTCATAAAGAAGGATATAAAATAATGACCATTACTGCGATCATCCTGATTGCAATAAATATCATTTCATACAGTTTAATTAATGTATACTGGATAAAGTTTGCAGTTCTGCTTACATCTATTCTTTTTTTCTTTCTGATTATTCAGTTTTTCAGAAATCCAAAAAGAACCACAAGCTTAAACAATGAGCACATTATTGCCCCGGTAGACGGAAAGGTTGTGGTAATTGAGGAGGTTTATGAGAAAGAATACTTTAAAGATAAGAGACTGCAAATTTCAATTTTCATGTCGCCTATCAATGTACATGTTACGCGACATCCAGTAGGTGGAAAAGTTACTTTTAGCAAATACCATCCTGGAAAATTTCTGGTTGCCTGGCATCCAAAGTCCAGTGAAGAAAATGAGAGAACTACCGTGGTTGTAAAAAATGAGGCTATAGGAGAAATACTATATCGTCAAATTGCAGGAGCAATGGCAAAAAGAATAGTGAATTACGCTGAAGTGGATACTGAAGTAGTTCAGGGAAGCGATAGCGGATTTATTAAATTTGGTAGCAGGGTTGATGTATTTGTTCCTATTGGAACAAAAGTGAATGTTGAAATCAATCAAAAAGTAAAAGGAGGCATTAGTATAATTGCTGATGTGGCTTCTTAAATAATATGATGGCAGAAGAAAATTTAGAGTTTCTAAAAGCCTACGAAATGGCAAGTAGCACAGATCAGCAATTTCCACCTGATGTGCTTTTACACTTTTATGCTCTTTATAAGAGAGCTACAGAGAAAAACGGATTCTACATACCTCCTACGAACCAAGGTGATCTAAGAAGCGCTTTTAAAATAAATGCGCTCATACAAGTTAAAGACTTAAGCAAAAAAGAAGCTGAAAAGCAATATATAGAACTGGTTGAACATCATATTGGAGAAATTCCGAAGTGATATTAAATTATATAGTAAATAAAAAAAGAGGGCAAATTGTCCTCTTTTTTTATTCCGTAAAATCTATGTAGATCAATCAATGCATCCCTCACTTTCCGGTACTATTTATTTTAGATGATATCTAATATTTATTTCTAATGACACAGATCACCAGAAAATCACTATAAATAATCATGCATCGATTCCGGATATTTATTACTTACGGAGATATTCACACCCAAGTTTATTAAACTTGATAAGTTTTAAGATGCACATCCAACAGATTCTATCATTCAAATATCAGAGTAAAAAATATGAAATAAAAAAACCCGGAAGTTATGACTTCCAGGTTTTTCACTTTTTTATTATCTATAAGAAAGCTCTACTTACGAAGCTTTTTTCATTACAACAGCATCAATAATATGAACAACTCCATTTGAAGCATTAACATCAGCTTTTACAACGGTTGCTTTGTTTCCAGACTCATCTGTAAGAATAACTTTATCCCCTTCAAGAGAAGCATCAAGATTTCCGCTTCCTATGGTTTTAATAGTATATTTTCCATCATTATCTTTAATCATTTTTACCAGGTCTGAAGACATTACTTTCTTGTCAACAACATGATATTTCAGTACTCCAGCCAGCTTATCCTTATTCTCTTTCATCATTAATTGATCCAATGTAGCCTTATCTACCTTTCCAAAAGCAGCATTATTAGGAGCAAATACAGTAAATGGTCCTTCTTCTGTTTTGAACATTTCTGCTAATTCAGCAGATTTTAAAGCACCTACTAAGGTACTCAAGGTGTCTGTAGCCATTGCTTTTGCTGCAATACTATTAGACTCCATGTCCATTTTTTCTTTTTCGGCTTCCATTTCAGCCTCTCTTTCGGCTTCCATTTGTTCCATTCGCTCTTTCTCATCCTGTTCTTTTTTCTTATTGTCTTCACAAGAAGTAAATACAACAGCAGATAGAGCCAACACTGTAAATAACATTTTAAATTTCATAATTGTAGTTTTTTTCGTGATTAACAATGCAAGTTATTGCGCAAAAGGCAGTTATAGCCACAGTTTAGATTAAAGTTTAGTTAAATATTGTAAAGGTTATATTAATGATTCTTTGGATTTTTAGATGCTTTATTTTATTGTTATTTTTGCAACAGAATCATTAGAATATGAAACTGTTTATAATTAGTATCATTTTACTTGGTCTTGCTTTCGCCGGAATCGCCATAAAGATATGGGGAAAGAAAGAAGGGAAATTTGCTGGAACCTGTGCAAGCCAGAATCCCTATCTTAATAAATCTGGTGAGCCCTGCAGTTTCTGTGGGAAATTACCTGATGAAATAGAAAATTGCTCTGACACTCCTAAGATTAAATAGGATAAATGGGAACAATATTACTGGGGATTTTCATTTTAGTTAGTTTAATAAACCTTTTTTATTTCTTTTCATTCTTTTCATTCTCCACATCTGGAACAAAGAATAAACTGCATCCCGAAGTTCCAGTTTCTGTAATAATTTGCGCTAAAAATGAAGAGGAAAATTTAAAGAATTTTCTCCCTTCCATACTTGAACAAGATTATCCCAATTTCGAAATTATTGTTATTAATGATGCCTCTACTGATAATACTTTAGAAGTTATAGAGGATTTTCAGAAAATAGATCCAAGAATTCAAATTGTGAATGTTCAAAACAATGAAGCTTTTTGGGCCAATAAAAAATATGCATTAACACTCGGTATTAAGAAAGCAAGAAATAAACATTTACTATTTACAGATGCAGATTGCGCACCGCAATCAAAGAACTGGATTAAAGAAATGTCCCGTAATTTTCAGCCTGGAAACACAATAGTTCTTGGTTATGGAGGTTATTTTCAGCATACCGGGTCCATACTCAATAAATTAATCAGGTTTGAAACACTTCTCACCGCTATTCAATACTTTTCTTATGCCCGTTTAGGCTCGCCTTATATGGGAGTTGGGAGAAACCTCGCCTATACTTCTACCCAATTCTATGAATTAAAAGGTTTTGCTAACCATCTTCATTTAAGATCTGGTGATGATGACCTTTTTGTGAATGAGGCAGCAACTGCAGAAAATACTGCTATTTGCTTCCATCCTGACTCGATCACTCGAAGTGTTCCAAAGAATAACTTTTCGGAGTGGTTTCATCAGAAAAAAAGACATGTATCTGTAGCCGGAAATTATAAGACGAAGCATAAAGTACTATTAAGTGCTTTTTATATTTTCAGAGTTTTATTCTGGCTTTTGCTAGCAACTCTTTTAATACTTCAGATTTACCCGAAAATAGTCGTGGGCATTTTAGGTGTTAAATTGATCACAGAAGCTTTTGTATTCTTTAAAGCAGCCAAGAAATTAAACGAAAAAGATGTTGTATGGTTATTTCCATTTTTCGATCTCTTTCTAATTTTCTTACAATTAGCTATCTTTATCTCCAACCTCATTTCAAAACCGAAACATTGGAAATAAATCCGGAACAACTCCTCAAAAAGATTATGGAGGCGAAGAACGGAAGTCAGTCGGCTTTCAATTATCTTCTGGACAGATACTGGAATGATGTGTATGGTTTTCAGTTGAAAAAAACCAGGAATGAGTACGAATCTGAAGACATCACGATTCAAACTTTTTCAAAAGCATTTAATAAAATAGATACTTTTGATGAGAACTACTCTTTCACTACCTGGTTAATCGCCATTTCAAAGAATATTCATATAGATCAGGTTAGAAAAAAAAATGCTTCCATAAGATCCAAAACTTCTGTACATGATGAAGAAAAGGTTTATGAAATTGTGGATGAAACTCCGGGAATTGAAGATAAGCTTATTAAAGAGCAAAATCTGAAGCAATTACTAGCCGATATCAAACAACTAAAGCCACATTATCAAGAGGTCATCAATCTCAGGTTTTTTCAGGAGAAATCTTATAAAGAAATAGCCAGCATTCTTAATGAACCGATGAACAATGTTAAGGTTAAATTACTTAGAGCCAAAAAGTTATTAGCTGAAATAATAGAATCTCGAAATGTTTAAGTAAGGAATCTAATCCTTCCCTGTCTAATTTATGCAGTTCAGCTTATTATTGTATCTTTGAACCACTAGATTTTTGCTATGAATACAGACGTTGCGCCCGTAAAATCAAAAACAGAAAGAAAGCCAAAACCAAAATGGCTTCGTGTAAAACTTCCCACTGGAAAAAAATACACCGAATTAAGAAACCTCGTAGATAAGTACGATCTTCATACTATATGTACTTCCGGTAGTTGCCCCAATATGGGTGAGTGCTGGAGTGAAGGGACTGCTACATTCATGATCTTAGGAAATGTTTGTACCAGATCCTGCGGATTTTGTGGTGTAAAAACCGGTAGACCTGAGACGGTAGATTGGGACGAGCCAGAAAAAGTAGCAAGATCTATTAAACTTATGCAGATAAAGCATGCTGTAGTAACGAGCGTGGATCGGGATGACCTTAAAGATATGGGGTCTATTGTCTGGGCCGAAACAGTGAAAGCTATAAGGCGTATGAATCCGGAAACTACCTTGGAAACCTTAATTCCCGATTTTCAGGGAAATGAAAGAAATATTGATCGCATCATCGAGGTTGCTCCTGAAGTAGTTTCTCACAATATGGAAACTGTTAAAAGGCTTACACGTGAAGTAAGAATTCAGGCGAAATACGATCGTAGCCTTGCAGTACTGAAATATCTAAAAGATAACGGTATAAGAAGAACAAAATCTGGAATTATGCTGGGACTTGGAGAACAGGAAGAAGAAGTAATCCAGACGCTGAAAGATCTTCGAGAAGCCGGGGTTGACGTTGTGACCATAGGCCAGTATTTACAACCAAGTAAGAAACACTTGCCGGTAAAGCAGTTTATCACTCCAGACCAGTTTCAGAAATATGAAAAAATAGGACTTGAGTTAGGATTTAGACATGTAGAAAGCAGCGCTTTAGTTAGGTCTTCTTACAAAGCTCAAAAACACCTTAACTAGTCAGTCAATGGCTAAACCTATCCATATTGCTATAAACGGTTTTGGCAGAATAGGAAGGAATTTATTTAGAATTCTTCTTGATCATCCTGCTATTCATGTGGTGGCCATTAACGATATTCATGATATAAAAACTCTTGCCCATCTTCTAAAATATGATAGCATACATGGAAGGCTCAAGGCTGATGTTTCTTCTAATGAAACCGGAATTATTATAAACGGTAAGACTATCCCGCTATTAAATTTCAATAAACCTTCAGATATTTCATGGGATTCTTACAATGTGGATTACGTTATAGAATCTTCCGGCCAATTCAAAACTGAAGATACTTTAAAAGGCCACCTGAAAAATGGTGTCAAGAAGGTTATCTTATCGGTACCGCCTCAGGACGAAAATATTAAAATGATTGTTTTAGGGGTAAATGAGCATATCCTTGATGGTTCAGAAAAAATTATTTCAAACGCTTCCTGCACGACAAATAATGCCGCGCCAATGCTGAAAGTGATCCACGATCACCTAGAAGTAACCCAGGCTTATATCACCACCGTACACTCCTATACTTCAGATCAAAGCCTGCATGACAAGCCTCATAAGGATTTAAGAAGAAGTAGGGCGGCGGCACAATCTATAATTCCTACAACCACCGGCGCAGCAAAAGCTTTAACAAGCATTTTTCCCGATCTTAGTGATGTTATTGGAGGTTGCGGAATAAGAGTTCCCGTACCCAATGGTTCTCTCACCGATATGACCTTGAATGTAAAAAAGGATACTTCTATTGAAGAAGTGAATGCCTTATTTAAAGAAGCTTCTGAAAAATCTTTTAAAGGGATCATAGAATATACTGAAGATCCTATAGTTTCTGTAGATATTTTAGACAGCAGTTATAGTTGTATTTTTGATGCTCAAATGACTTCTGTTATTGGCAACAGAATGGTGAAATTGATTGGATGGTACGACAACGAAATCGGTTACTCTAACCGTCTTATCGATTTAATTTCACTCATTAACGATAAATAGCTATATTTAACCACATTAAAAGCTTCTAGCTATTTTCCGAAATGAAGAACCTAAAGTTTATCATCTTACTTTTTTGTTGTTTTATAACCTTTGGTTTTCAGGAATCAAATATTGATAAGACTGAACCTAAGCCAGAGCAAATTAGAGAATTACTTGCAAGGGCAGAAAGTTCTATAGACATGATGGAATTTGATAAAGCTCAGGAACAGCTCAACAAATCTCTTGATTACGCTAAGCAAATAGACCACAAACCTTATGTAGCTCTTACCAGCGGAATTTTAGCAAGAATGTTCCAGGTTCGTCATGAATATGACAAAGCCATCACAGAATTAGAAAGAGCCATTTCTATACAAAGAGAGGCAGAAGATGAGGCCGGACTGGCATACTCATACGTTTTATATTCAAAAATTCTTAACTCCAAAGGAGATTATGATAGAGCTCTAAAATATCTTGATCTTGCCAAAAAATATTATGAATCAGAAGGTGACTTGGAACAATTAGGCCTTGTCTCATTAAATAAGGCTGTACTTTATTTAAATAATGAAGAGACTAAAGATAGAGCATTATCTGAACTTAAAAATGCTGAAATTTATCTTGAAAACAGTGAAAACACTTACGAACTGTCCAGACTCCACTATTTTTTAGCCCGGGCATTTGAACATGAAGGGAATTACGAAAAGGCAGAGAATTCTGCGTTGAAATCTTTAGAACTTGCAAAAGAGGGTAATTACACTGGCATGACTATGTACAGTTATGGGCTTTTAAGTGGTATTGCAGAAAAAAGAAGAGACCTTGCCGGATCTTTAAACTATTTACAGAAGATGAACGAAGTTCGTGAGTATGTATTTAATATTAATAAAGAAGCGTTACTCACTGAAGCTAATGACAGAAAGGGAGTAGATGCATTGAAAAGTACTTTAGATGAGCTAACAGTACAAAATGCCGAGCAGGAAAAAACTTTAAAAGTAAATAAGCTAACTACAATTTTAAGTGTGGCTTTGATAACAATCTTGTCATTACTCACCTTATCACTTTATAAAAACAATAATTTAAGGGCTAGGGCTAATGAATTACTTCAAAAGAAAAATTCTGAATTGATTCTAGCCAAAGAAAACGCTGAAAAAGCCTCTCTGGCTAAAGCCCAATTCTTAACCACCATAACCCACGAATTAAGAACTCCCTTATATGCCGTTACAGGGCTTACGCATCTACTTTTAGAAGAAAGTCCAACAGAAAGTCAAAAGGAACATCTAAACTCTTTAAAATTTTCAGGAGAATATTTATTATCCCTCATCAACAATATTTTAGATCTTAACAAGCTGGAAGCAAATAAAGTTGAAATCGTAAAAACTGATTTTGATCTGGAAAAAAGAATGTCTGATGTTCTTATTGCATTAAAGAATTCTGCAGATGAAAGAAACACAAAAATTCATTTCGATTTTGACCAGAATATTCCAAAAAATCTCGTTGGTGATCCTTTAAAAATATCTCAGATCCTGATTAACTTACTAGGCAACTCCATTAAATTTACCGAAGACGGAGATATCTGGATTTCAGTAAAACAAGTCAGACGCAAGGAAAAGATGGTTTCTTTATTTTTTGAAATTAAAGATAATGGTGAGGGAATTGGCAAGGAAAAACAGAAAGCGATTTTTGAGAATTTCACACAGGGATCTACTCAGATCAATAGAAAATTTGGTGGAACCGGCTTAGGCCTGTCTATTGTTAAAAACCTGCTAAGCCTTCTAAATAGTGAAATAGAGCTGGAAAGTGAACTGGGTAAAGGATCCAAGTTTACATTTGAATTAAATTTCGAATCTCATGAAGCAGATACGAAAGATACTACTGTAGCGCCAATAAAAATTGATGAGAAACCGATTTCTAACGAAATCATGGAAGACAAACACATTCTGGTTGTTGAGGATAACAAGATCAATCAGATGATTACCCGTAAGATTCTGGAAAAGAATAAAGTAATTTGCGATGTGGCAGATAATGGTAGTATTGCCATCGAGAAGGTTCAAAACAATCATTTTGATCTAATTCTAATGGATATCCATATGCCCGGAATTAGCGGGATTGAGGCAACTATAGAAATAAGAAAATTTGATTCAGAAATACCTATTATCGCTTTAACAGCTGTCACGCTAGACGATAATCTGGATGAATTCTACTTAAATGGCTTCAACGATATTATTCCAAAACCATATAAAACAGAAGAATTCTTTCACAAAATCAATAAATACTTAGCTGCGAGAGAAACAACAGTTTAGATTCTTTGGCACATGCTTTGTAAATAAAATGGCCAGTAAAATTATATAGAGAAAAAGACACTTATATAGTTTGAATTAGCCAAAGTAAAATGAGGTGTTTTCACACCTCATTTTTTATTTATAAATCTGAAGATTTTAGAATCGAATTTTCCCCGATCTCTTAAGAAGTCTACTTGTATTGGAAGATAAAACAGTTTATCTGCCGGCAGTCTATCTTTCAATCGCATATAATCCTTTTCAGTAGTAATTATTTCCGAAAGCCCCTGAAGTTCCTTTATTTCCGTGCTATTAAAATTATGATGATCTGAGAACTTTAAATGATTAAAATTAATTTCATTCTGCCTAAGATACTCCAGTAGTGGCTTTGGATTTGCAATTCCGGTTACCAGCGAAAAATCTCTTCCCTTAATATCCCTAAGCTCTACGCCTGAACTATTCTTCATAGAAAAAACTTTATCTGAATACCCAATAGAACTGAAATATATTTTTTGATTTGGTGAAGGCTTCAATTGCTTCTCAAACTCTTTCATTTTGTTTTCTGAAAGATCTTCAGGACATTTTGTTACTACAATTACATCTGCCCTACTGGCACCAGAAGCTGACTCCCTTAAATTCCCGCCTGGCAACAAGAGATCATTAATATAAAGATCATCGAAAGCTGTAAGTAAAATATAAAATCCGGCTTTTACTTTTCTATGCTGAAAAGCATCATCCAGCAGGATCACATCTGGCGAAAATTTCATCAATTCCGCAATACCTTCCCTCCTGTTTGCATCTACAGCAACCAGCGTTTCAGGATACTTATTTTTAAATTGCAGAGGCTCATCTCCAACTTTTGATGCGGAATCATCAATTTGAACTAATTGAAAACCTTTGCTCTCACGTTTATACCCCCTACTTAAAGTTGCTATTTTTTTATCCTTCCCAATTGTTCTAAGCAAATATTCTATCATTGGTGATTTCCCGGTTCCACCCATGTTGAGATTCCCCACAGCTATTACCGGAATATTATAGGACTCCGATTTAAAAATATCAGCATCATAAAGTTTGTTCCGAACCTCGGTTACCCCATGGTATATTACTGAAAAGGGATAAAGCAATTTTCTTGGATTCGGCATGAAAGGATTTCTATAATATTTATATTTGAACAGCTAGTAAATAAAATTTGAAGAATTGAAGAATAATTCTACAATTCCAAATATCTATCTTTTTTAAAACTGAAAGCTAAAATATTAAATTATGA
Organism: Christiangramia forsetii KT0803; assembly: GCF_000060345.1. Classification (NCBI taxonomy): domain Bacteria; kingdom Pseudomonadati; phylum Bacteroidota; class Flavobacteriia; order Flavobacteriales; family Flavobacteriaceae; genus Christiangramia; species Christiangramia forsetii. The sequence continues at coordinate 2,823,827 of NC_008571.1, forward strand.
TCATACAGGAAGTAATAGACCTGATAGAAGATTTCGCTCCCACAAAATATGCTGAAGATTTTGATAATGTTGGTCTTTTAGTAGGTGATTCTTCTGCTGAAGTTTCTAGTGCACTAATCACGCTGGATACACTTGAGGCTACAGTTGAAGAGGCTATAAAAAAGAATTGCAATCTTATTATCAGCTTCCATCCAATTATTTTTTCAGGCTTAAAAAAACTGACCGGTAAGAATTATGTTGAAAGAACTGTTTTAAAAGCGATAAAGAATGATATTGCTATTTACGCCATTCATACTGCTTTAGACAATCAATATAAGGGTGTGAACGATATGATTTGTGAAAAATTAGGTCTTAAGAACCGGCAGATCCTTATTCCACGTAAAGATTCAATAAAAAAACTCACCACTTTTATTCCTTCAAAAGATACAGATAAGGTTAGGGAAGCTTTATTCGCAGCAGGGGCAGGAAGTATAGGAAATTACGATCATTGTAGCTTTAATATTCAGGGTAAGGGTAGTTTCAGAGGGAATGAAGAATCTAATCCAGTTGTAGGAGAAAAAGGAATGGTTCACTTCGAAGAAGAGTCACAAATTAGTATCACTTTTCCTTCTCATTTAGAATCAAAAATCCTAAAAAATCTTTTCGATGCGCATCCTTATGAAGAGGTTGCATATGAAATTAGTAGTCTCGAAAATAAAAATCAACATCTTGGAATGGGCATGATCGGTGAACTGGAATCTGAAACAGATGAAGAGGCATTTTTAAAGCATTTAAAAGATACTTTTAAATCAGGATGTGTGAGGCATTCAAAATTATTGAAAAAACCAATTAAAAAAGTGGCAGTTCTTGGCGGTAGCGGTGCTTTTGCCATTACTAATGCAAAAGCTGTAGGAGCAGATATATTTATCACTGCAGATCTTAAATACCATGACTTCTATAAAGCCGAGGAAAAGCTGGTGCTGGCAGATATTGGACACTATGAAAGTGAACAGTTTACAAAAAATTTACTATATTCTTTTCTTAGCAAAAAAATTAGTAGTTTTGCACTTATTTTAGGAGATACAAATACCAATCCAATACATTATTTATAATATGGCGAAAAAAAACGATGTTACTGTAGAAGAGAAGTTAAGATCACTGTACGATCTTCAGTTGGTGGATTCGCGAATAGACGAAATCAGAAACGTACGCGGTGAACTTCCTCTGGAAGTTGAAGATCTGGAAGATGAAGTAGCAGGTTTAAACAGACGCCTGGAAAAGCTGGATGCAGATATAGAAGTCATTGAAAATGACATCAAGAACAAGAAGAACCAGATTGAGGAATCTAAAACTACCATCAAAAAATATTCTGATCAGCAAAAGAATGTTCGTAACAACAGAGAGTTTAACGCTTTAAGCAAGGAAGTTGAATTCCAGGAATTGGAAATAGAACTTTCTGATAAACACATCAAGGAATACAAAGTTAAGATCGAGCAAAAGAAAGAGGTGATCACTAAAACCAAAGAAAAACTTTCTGAGCGCCAGGAGCACCTTAAACATAAAAAGAGTGAGCTTGATGAGATCCTAAAAGAAACCGAAAAAGAAGAGCAAGCATTAATCGATAAATCTCAGGAATATGAGAAAAATATCGAAGAAAGACTTGTAACCGCTTACAAGAGAATTAGAAGTAACGTTAAAAACGGTCTGGCAGTAGTTCCTGTAGAGCGTGGAGCTTCAGGAGGATCTTTCTTTACAATTCCGCCACAGGTAATCATGGAAATTGCGGGACGTAAAAAGATCATTACCGATGAGCATAGTGGTAGAATCCTTGTAGATGAAGAACTAGCTAAAGAAGAGCAAGAAAAAATGGAAGGTATGTTTAAAAAGTTCTAAACTTTTTTTACTTCCATACTTATTATAGACTGCCTGAAAAATAATAGTAAGATCTTATGATCTGAAGCAAAAGTTTTTTAGGCAGTTTTTTTATGTCCTAATCCCAACGACCTTCTATTCTAATGGATTAACAAGTATTTCACAATAATGACTATTTTAAAAGCTACCTTTAACTAACCCAATTTCGTTTATTATGAGAATTCCAATAATCCTTTTATGCTTATTTCTAAGTATAACTTCATGTAATGATTCTAAGAAAGAAAAAGATTCTGAAGCTACGTCCAGTCAAAATGAATCGATAGAAATCAATAATGATAAAGACACTTCAAATCGTGATCAACCTTTAGATCGAAATAACCCTAATTCTCAAAATGAAGATGATACAGAAGACGTTCCGGAAGAAAATACGACTAAATCTTCTGGTGCAATTTCAGGGGTTTACGTGAAAAATGATCATCTTGAAGACACTTCCTGCAAATGTTTCTGTATTGATGTTTCAACCAGTGGTTCGTCTGAGTTATGTTTAAAAGAAGATGATCTTTATATTAAGGCTCGCTTTCAGCCGAACGGAAATAACATCGACATTTACTACTCTGGAAAATCAGCAAGAACCAGTAATGAAGAAATCCCCTGGGATGAATTCGAGACTGGTACACCTATTGCAGTATTAAACCCTACAGCCAATGGCTTCAAACTCGACTGGAAAGGATTCTCCATAAATGGTGAAATTGCTATTGACTATGCTCTCTACGGAAAGAAAACCCTTGAGGGATCGTATAAAAAGAAATAACTATGAAATTTTTATTATTAAACTTTGTGAGCCTTGTTCTTTTAGCCTGCGGAAACCAGGCAAAAGACAGCAACATTACCAAACCCGAAATCGCAAATGCAGAACCTGTTGAAGTATCTACTCAAGATGGGATGAAAAAAGCCTATTTCGCTAGTGGTTGTTTTTGGTGCGTTGAAGCTATCTATGAAAGTGTAGAAGGAGTATCAGAATCTATTTCCGGATATGCTGGCGGTCATACAAAAAACCCAACCTACGAAGGAAGCAATACCGGGAAAACAGGACATGCCGAGGCTGTAGAAGTAATTTATGACCCTGAAGTGGTAAGCTTCAAAACCCTTGTAGAAGTTTATTACGGCTCTCAAGATCCAACACAGGTAAACGGGCAGGGACCAGACAGAGGCTCACAATATCGTTCTCTTATATTTTATCAGAATGCAGATCAAAAAAAGATTATAGAAGAAGTAAAAGCCGAAGTTGCTAAGAATTACGACAAAGCAATTGCTGCTGAAATTTTACCGTTCCAGAAATTCTGGGTAGCTGAAGATTATCACCAGAATTATGAAAAAAACAATCCTCAAAATCCATATATCCAAAATGTTTCTATTCCAAGATTGAATAGATTTAAAGCGAAGTTTCCCGATATTTTAAAGGAAGATGCGCACTAAATTAAAAAGCTGCCAATTGGCAGCTTTTTTTACTTTTTAATGAGACTTATAATTTTCTCTTCAACCTCGCTACTTTCCCACTTCTCTTCTATCCCAGGTATTTTCATTACCTCATCCATGATTTCTCTTTGGTAATCTCCAATTTTAAGAGCGTCAGAATACGCTTTATCCGAAAATGTTACCCTGGAGTATAAAGGAGTCCAAAGATCTGGATGATTTTCAGCAAATTTCTGCTCGATCTTTTTTCTCAGCAAAAACTTAGGATCCGCAGTTTTTTTGCTCATCTCCACAAAATTACGATAACTCAATTCTGCGATTGCATCAGCATTCGGCTTTCTTTCCGTTTGATAATCTTCAAATACCTTCTCCCAGTCATCACCATAAAGGTTCATCTTCTCATTCAACACAGAAATATCTTCAAACCCGGCATTCATCCCCTGTCCATAAAATGGAACAATGGCGTGTGCCGAATCTCCCACCAGAGTAATCTTATCAAAATATGACCATGGGAAACATTTAATGGTCACCATGGCACTCGTTGGATTCTTAAAAAAATCCTTCTTCAAATTCGAAATTTCATCCTTGATATCAGGGAAATACTTTTCAAAGAATATATCCGCCTCATCTTCTGTCTTTATACTTTCAAACGAGGTTTCTCCATCAAATGGCATAAATAACGTGCAGGTAAAAGTGCCATCAAGATTTGGCATGGCGATAAGCATAAAATTACCACGTGGCCAAATATGAAAAGAAGAATTATCCATTTTATGAGAACCATCTTCATTGGCAAGGATAGTAAGTTCTTTATACCCGACATCTATAAAATGTTGTGAATAGTTGAATCTACTTTGCCGTTGCATTTTATGACGAACCCTTGAAAAAGCTCCGTCAGCCCCGAAGATCAAATCAAACTGATATTCTTTCCATACGCTTTTTTCAGACTCTCCAGTATAAAGCCTGGCTTCCTTCATATCAACATCCCAGATCTTTTCTTCAAATCGGAAAGTAGCTCCGGCAGATTCTGCCAGATCGATCATTTTTCGGTTTAAAATACCTCTGGAAATAGAATAGATCGCTTCCCCTTCTTCCCCATATTTCTGAAAATACACAGACTGCCCTTCCACATGCATGGCTCTTTTATCTAGCGGAAGTGCAAGCTCCCGTATTTCATCTTCAATCCCGGCTTCCCGTAAAGCTTTCCAGCCCCGGTTAGACATCGCAAGATTAATAGACCTACCCGAAAACTGAACGTTTCGAACATCAGGCCGACGATCAAAAACGGTAACTTTATGGCCTTGTTTTCTTAGAAAAATAGCTAGTAACGACCCAACTAGTCCCGATCCTACTATTGCAACATCTTTTTCTTTTTGCATGTATTGGTTTGAAAGGTAAATCCCGGCAGAGGTTTGTAGTGTGCCTAAAGATTGCAATTATTTCTAATTACGAAATTACTTAATTAATATGAAACAGACTTTGTACTCGCATGGCTATTGCCAACTTTGGTGATTTTCATTTATAATTTAATTAACAGCGAAGAAGCATCAGAACTCCTAATTTTAAGGAAAAATAAGCTATGAATACAGAAAATCAAGCCTTACTACAATCATACAAACTTGGGAATATCACTTTAAAAAACAGGGTTATTATGGCTCCAATGACCAGAAGCCGTGCCGATAATCCAAAAAAGACACCCACAGATATGCATGTGAAATATTACACGCAACGAGCTGGCGCCGGCTTAATTATTACAGAAGGTTCCCAGGTTTCAGAAAGAGGAATTGGTTATGTAAACACGCCGGGAATCCATACCTCAGAACAAGTACAGGGATGGAAAAAAGTGACGGAATCAGTTCATGAAAAAGAAGGTAAAATTTTTATGCAGCTGTGGCATGTGGGAAGAATTTCTCACCCTAAATTTCATAATGGAGAAAAACCATTAGCTCCAAGCCCCGTTAACCCTAATGAACAGGTTTATACTCCTGAAGGTTTTGAAAAAACAACGGAGCCTAAAGAAATGAGCATGCAGGAGATCCAGGAAACCATCCAAGAATTCAAACATGCAGCACAAATGGCAAAAGATGCCGGATTTGATGGTATAGAGATACATTCTTCAAACGGATATCTTTTTCACCAGTTTTTTAATAAAAATGCCAATCATAGAACCGATGATTATGGTGGAAATATTCAAAACAGAGCTCGTTTTTTCTTTGATGTACTGGAAGCCGTAAGTGAAATCTGGCCCGAAAATCAAATTGGATGCAGATTCAACCCATCGCTTCACAAATCATTTGGAATTATTGCTACTGAAGAAAGCATAGCTACTTTCGACTATATCATTGAAAAACTCAATGCGTACGATCTGGCTTATGTACATCTCTCAGAACCTTTTACAGATGTAAGTGATGTACCATACCTGGAAACTGAAATTGCCAAACATTACAGAAAAATTTACAAGGGAACTTTGATGATCAATAATGGCTTTGATCGTGAATCTGGGAATAAGGTAATCGAAGAAGGAGATGCAGACCTGGTAGCCTACGCAAAATGGTTTATTTCAAATCCTGATCTGCCAAAACGCTTTGAAAATAAATGGCCTTTAGCCGAATATGATGAAGACACTTTTTATACTACTGGAAAAGAGGGATACACAGATTATCCAAATTATGAAGGAGATAAAGATTCATAATTTTTTTATAAACCTATTCTAAAAGCTGTTAATAGAGTTTGGACGGTATAAATCTTAAGGTAACTTAGAATTAATTAAAAACATATAAATTATGGATCAGAAGAAACTTGACCACATGAGGTCTACATTAAACAGATTAGAAGATATCAAGAATACACAAAGTAGTATCATTGATAAAATTAATCATGTGATCACAGATTTATTTGAACATCCCGATAAAAATCTGGAAAAAGTGATGGAAGATGCCCATCAAAAAGCCTCAGATAATATCGATGCAATTAGGGAAGCGATGGAAGAATATGAAATGGCCATTAACAAAATGGAGAATCAGGATTAATTTAAAAATACATTAACAGGCTTTTAAAGAAGCAATCTATAAATTGAGGTCAGTGTAAAACTGACCTTTTTTTATGAAACATATTAATTCCAGTGATATCGAAAAAATGGAAAAAATTTTCCGTTTGAATTTAATAAATAGTTGTACAGGCTATAAATCTGCCAACCTCATAGCCACAAAATCTAAAAATGGGAATTCAAATGTGGCTGTCTTTAGCTCCATAACTCATATGGGAAGTAATCCTGCTATGCTTGGATTTGTTACCAGGCCTTTGAGTGTTTCCAGGAATACCTATAAAAATATCAAAGAGACCTCATATTTTACTGTAAATCACATACATCAAAAAATGATTGAACAGGCGCATCAAACTGCCGCAAAATATGACGAAGAGATTTCTGAATTTCATAAAACAGGCTTAAATGAAAAGTATCTGGATGATTTTCATGCTCCTTATGTAGAACAGTCAGAAATCAAGTTGGGCTGTAAATATTTAAATGAATATCCAATTAAAGAGAACGACACTCTTTTGGTTGTAGCAGCCATAGAACATATTTATTTTGACGAGGGAATACAAATGCCCGATGGCTGGTTGCGACTTGAAGATGCCGAAACTGTCGCTGTTAACGGTTTAGATGGATATGCCCTACCTAGTCTATTAGACCGTTTTCATTACGCGCGTCCCAACCAGGAAGTTAAATCTTTCTTTAGCAAGAAAACAGATTCATGAGAAAAGAAAATCTCCCTGAAAAAATTTGCCCTGTTTGCGGTAGAGCTTTTAAGTGGAGAAAAAAGTGGGAAAAAGATTGGGAAAACGTTAAATATTGCAGCGAAAGATGCCGAAAAAACAAACAACGAACACTGGTTTAGTATGGTTTAGAAATGACCTGAGAATCTCAGATCATGAAGCTTTGACGACCGCTTGCAATAGCCATGAAAAGATTATTGGGATTTACTGCTTTGACCCGAGACATTATTTAAAAGATCAGTTTGGGTTTATTAAAACAGGTAAATTTCGCTCAAAATTTTTAATTGAAACTATCGAGGAGCTGCAAAAGAACCTGGAAACCCTGAATATTGAGCTGCTCGTTTTTCAGGAAAAACCGGAAGATATAATTCCTGAAATAATATCAGAATATAGTGTAAAGTCAGTTTATTTTCAGAAAGAATGGACACAGGAAGAACATGATGTTGAAAAGGAAGTTAGAAGATTGGTAAATGATATTGAATTTAATTCCTATTATCAGCAATTTCTTTTTCATCCTGAAGATATTCCGTTCTCCTCCTTTAATGATATTCCAAAAGTATATACCGAATTTAGAAAATCCTGCGAGAAATATTCTAAGGTTAGAGAACTTGTAAACCTGCCCTCTCCTCTTCCAGCGAGAAATTTACCGGAAAAAGCAAAAATTCCGTCGTTCAAAGACCTGGGCCATGATGATTATGAAAAAGATAAAAGATCTGCATTTCCATTTAAAGGTGGGGAAGATCAGGCGAAAAAGCGAATTCAGGAATATTTCTGGGAATCGAAAAATTTAACCCGGTATAAAGAAACAAGAAATGAAATGATAGGAGCAAATTATAGCTCAAAATTGTCTGCATGGCTTGCTAACGGTAGCATCTCTGCCAGACAGGTTTATCATGAAGTAAAAAAATTCGAAAAAGAAATTACCAGCAATCTAAGTACTTACTGGCTAATATTTGAACTGATCTGGAGGGATTTTTTTAAATACATTTCTCTAAAACATGCTAATAAGATCTTTAAACTGGGAGGTATTCAGAATAGATCATTAGAGTGGAATTATGACAAACAAAGTCTTAAAGACTGGATCCACGGAAATACCAAATATGATTTCGTGAATGCAAATATGCGAGAAATCTCAAATACCGGCTTTATGAGCAATCGTGGACGCCAAAATGTTAATAGTTTCTGGGCAAAAGAATTAAAGCAGGACTGGCGTATTGGCGCGGCATATTTTGAGAGCCTCCTAATAGATTACGATGTGCACAGTAACTGGGGCAACTGGATGTATAATAGCGGAGTAGGTAATGATCCCAGGGACAGAAAATTCAACATAAAAAATCAGGCTGAAAGGTATGATCCAAATAACGAATATCAGGACTTATGGCTAAAAGACTGAAGACCTTGCGCCTTATTCTCGGTGACCAGTTAAATCATCAGCATAGTTGGTTTAACGATGAACAAGATGATATTACGTATGTATTGATGGAAATGCGGCAGGAAACCGATTATGTAGTTCATCATATTCAAAAAGTCGTGGCATTCTTCAGTGCTATGCGAAATTTCGGAAATTATCTTCGGAACAAAGATTTTCAGGTTATTTATCTTTCCATTAATGATCCTGAAAATCTTCAAAATCTTGATAAAAATCTAAATAAAATAATTTCAGAAAAGAACATTGAAAAATTCGAGTATCAGTTTCCTGATGAATATAGACTTGATGAGCAACTGAAGAAATTCAGCAAACACCTACATATTAAAAGTGAAGCTTTTGATTCAGAACATTTTTTTACCAAAAGAGATGATCTGGAGAAATTTTATGAAGGAAAAAAGCAGTTAACAATGGAGTACTTCTACAGGTACATGAGAGAAAAAAATAATATCCTCATGGCCACAGAAAAAGATCCTGAAGGTGGAAAATGGAATTTTGATAAGTCTAATCGTAAAAAATGGACAGGGGATCCTGAAATTCCCCATGAACGTGGATTCAGAAAAGATGTATCTAAGATTCTCAAAGAAATAGAACAAGCCGAAATTAAAACCATGGGCAGCTTAGATGAAAAAAAATTCAACTGGCCCACTTCCAGGGAAGATTCGCTTTCGGTTTTAAACTACTTCTGTAAAAATCTATTAATCCATTTCGGAGATTTTCAGGATGCACTTCACACCGAACAGGAATACCTGTTTCATTCCCGATTGTCATTTAGTATGAACTCAAAAATGCTTAGTCCCAGGGAAGTTGTAGATTCTGTTATAGACTTCTATTATGAGCACAGAGACACCATCGATATTTCTCAGGTTGAAGGATTTGTTCGCCAGATTCTTGGTTGGAGAGAATATATGCGCGGAATTTACTGGAAAGAAATGCCAGGTTATCGCAGGGCAAATAAACTAGACAATCAAAATAAACTGCCAGAATTTTACTGGAATGCTGAAACGAAGATGAATTGTTTACATCATTCTATAAAAAACAGTTTAGAAAATGCTTATGCCCATCATATTCAACGTTTAATGATAACAGGGAATTATGCACTGCTTACCCAAACCCATCCAGATGAAGTAGATCATTGGTATCTGGGAATTTATATTGATGCCATAGAGTGGGTAGAAATAACCAATACCCGCGGAATGAGCCAATTTGCAGATGGCGGAATAGTAGCAACCAAACCTTATGTATCCAGTGGAAGTTATATTAATAAAATGAGTAACTACTGTAAGAATTGCCACTATAAAGTAAGCAAAAAGACCGAGGAGGATGCCTGCCCCTTTAACAGTCTTTATTGGAATTTTTTAGACTCAAAACGTGAATACCTTAAGGGAAACCAGCGGATGAAAATGATGTTTAGCCTACTGGACAAAAAGGATCCTGGTGAACTTGAGAAAATCAGAAAGCGAGCAAAAAAGATAATTAGCAATCCCTCGATCTTTTAATATCTAACGTTAAATCAAGGTTAAAGGAACAGCAACAGCTAATTCTATTATCTAAATTAGTATAAGAATTCAACTAACTAATAATTAATATTAACCAACGGCAAGCTTTTTGGCCTGTCAAAAATTCAACCTGACATGAGAGATTTAATTTGGCTTATTATCGTTTTACTGGTAATTGGATGGCTAGTAGGGTATTTTGCATTTCCAGATCTTGGAAGCATTATCCACATTTTAATAGTACTTGCTGTTATACTTATCCTTTATAAATTACTTACAGGAAGGCGACTCTAATAAATTAAAAGTTTTATACAACCCTTTGAGCGATCAAAGGGTTTTTTATTTTAAATACCTATTTGCTAAAATCTATGTGGAAATTAAATGATAAAAAAGCACTAATTACCGGCGGTTCCAAAGGAATAGGAAAAGCCACAGTGATAGAATTCTTGAAATTAGGCGCAGAAGTTCTCTTTACTGCCAGAAATGAGAAAGATATTAAGCTGCTGGAAACTGAACTTAAAGAAGAAGGCCATCAGGTAACAGGTTTAGTAGCCGATTCAGCAAAGCCAGAAGACATAAAGAAAATAAAAAACTGGATCGCAGAGCGTTGGAATAGTTTAGATATATTGGTGAATAATGCCGGTATTAATATTAGAAAACAAGCTATCGACTATTCTGAAGAAGAATTTCGTAAGGTTCTCGAAATAAATTTGGTAGCTCCATTTGAAATTAGCAGAGCTTTGTATCCATTCTTAAAAAAATCTGGAAAAGCGTCTATCATAAATATTGCGTCTTCAGCAGCTATACAAGATGTTGGTACGGGCACGCCTTACGCCATGTCAAAATCTGGACTTCTACAACAGTCCCGAAGCCTTGCTGTAGAATGGGCTGAAGACCAAATTAGAGTAAATTCGGTTTCTCCATGGTTTACTAAAACTCCGCTTACTGAAGGATACCTCCATAATGAGAAGAAAATGGACTCAATATTAAGTAGAACTCCTTTGAAAAGAGTAGCAGAAGCCGAAGAAATATCTTCTATTATTTCTTTTCTGGCTATGGATAAGTCATCCTTTGTAACCGGGCAGAATATTGTTGCCGATGGTGGAATGAGTATTACCGCATTGTAAATCTTAATATTTAGTACCTTTATAAAAAACTAACTCAATGAAAAAATTAGTATTAGTAGCGATCATGGGAGTACTTATGATCTCTTGTAACGAGAAGAAAAAAGAACAGGAAAAAATCGCTAAGGATCCAAATCTTGAAGTCCATGAAAAAATTGCCATGGCAAATGGATTTGAAGAATTTGACAGTATTAACAAGGTCAAATTCACCTTCAATGTAAAAATGAATGACACCGTGCGCTCTGAAAGAAAATGGGCCTGGAATCTTAAAAGCGGTAAAATTAGTCTTACAGAAAAGGACTCAACCATGAGCTACACTAGAAAAGATAGTCTAGCGAAAGAAAAAGAGTATATAGATCAGCGTTTTGTAAATGATTCTTACTGGCTTCTTTTTCCTTATCAGCTAAAATGGTCTGATGCAAAATTTAGTGATGCTAAAACAGCGAAGGCTCCGATTAGTGAAGATGAAATGCAGATGCTTACCGTAAGTTTCCCTTCAGAAGGAGGTTATACTCCCGGAGATAGTTATGATATTTACTTTGATGAAGATTATATGATCCAGGAATGGGTTTACAAAGCTTCAGGTGGAGGCAGAGAAATGGCGACGACCTGGGAAGATTACCAGGATTTTAATGGAGTTAAGATCTCTAAAATGCACAAGTCTAAAGATGGCAATTTTGAGCTGTTTTTTACAGACGTTTCTGTTGAATAACACGATTAATATAAAGTAAAAAAGGAGGCGATTGCCTCCTTTTTTATGTCTATTACTTACTTAAAATCCCTTTTTTAAGGATCTGTCCAAATTCATACATATCTTCAAAAGAACAGTAAAAAGGTGCAGGAGCTAACCTTATCACATTTGGCTCGCGCCAATCTGTGATTACCCCCTGATCCATTAAATATCTGAAAAGCTCCTTTCCTTCTCCATGCAAAAATACTGAAAGCTGCGTACCGCGCTCATTTTGATCTGCAGGAGTGATGATTTCAAAAGAGCTATCTACTTCCTCATCAATTTCATGTAATACAAATTCCAGATAAGCTACGATCTTATTTCTTTTCTCTATTAATGCTGGCATTCCCACCTCATCAAACATCTCTAATGATGCTAAATATGGTGCCAATGCCAGAATAGGAGCATTGCTTATTTGCCAGGCATCTGCTGTTGGTTCCGGTTGAAATTCCGGTTCCATTAAAAATCTTCTTTCTTTATTATGACCCCACCAACCTTCAAACCTTGGTATATCCTTCTTATTATGATATTTCTTATTTATAAAACAACCGGATGCATTTCCAGGGCCCGAATTCATGTACTTGTAGCTACACCAGGCAGCGAAATCTACATTCCACTCACTTAACTTTAATTCAATATTTCCTGCTCCGTGTGCAAGATCCCAACCTACAAAAGCTCCTATATCGTGTCCAGCTTTTGTAATCGTTTCCATATCAAAAACCTGTCCCGTATAATAATTTACACCTCCTATTAAGACCAGGGCACACTCCTCTCCTACTTCCTCTATCTTTTTGAGTATATCTTCAGTTCTAAAGTTGTTCTCCCCCTCTCGCTTCATAATTTCAACAATAGCATCTGAAGGTTCGTAACCATGAAAACGTACCTGACTGGAAATCATATATTGATCACTTGGGAAAGCTTTTTCCTCACAAATAATTTTATAACGTTTACCTGAAGGTCTATAGAAAGAAACCATCAATAAATGAAGATTAACGGTAAGTGTGTTCATTACGGTAACTTCAGAAGGATTCGCACCTACTACCCTGGCTAATTTTTCTGAAAATCTTTCATGATAGTCCCACCAGGATTTTTCAGCATAAAAATGTCCCTCTACGGCAAGTTCAGCCCAATCTTTCATCACCTCATCTACGTATTTTCGGGCTGTTTTAGGTTGAAGTCCCAGTGAATTCCCAACAAAGTAAATTACATCTTTGCCATTTACTTTCGGAAAGATAAACTCATCCCTATATTTTGAGATCTTATCTTCATTGTCGAGCTTTTTGGCAAATTCCCTGGTATTTTCAAACTGCATATTTATCTTTTTTTGTAAAAATACAATTTCGTTTTAAATGTCCCGGGGCTGCTACTCCGTATAAAATCTTTAATTTTATCAAAAATTTCAGAATGCATTTTTTACCGGAAGATATAGACGATTATATTGTTGCTCATTCTCAAAAAGAACCAGATCTCTTAGCAAAACTGAACCGGGAAACCAATCAAAAAGTAATGCAACCCAGGATGCTGAGTGGGCATTATCAAGGTCGGGTCTTAAGTTTACTATCTAAAATGAAAATGCCAAAGAATATTCTGGAAATTGGTACTTATACGGGCTATTCGGCCTTATGTCTTGCTGAAGGTTTAACAAAAGATGGTTCTTTGCATACTATAGACGTGAATGAAGAACTCTATGATCTTCAGAAGAAATACTTTGATGCGTCTGATTATAAGAACCAAATCAAACAATACCTTGGGGATGCAACGAAGATAATCCCTGAAATTAACGCCAAATTTGATCTAGTTTTTATTGATGCTGATAAACCCAATTATCCTAACTATTTTAAACTGATCATAGAAAAAATGAATCCCGGTGGAATCATATTATCCGATAATGTTCTATGGTCTGGAAAAGTTGTAAAAAATATACAGAAAGACGATGAATCTACCCAGGCCTTATTGGTGTATAACAAATTACTGGCGGAAGATGAACGAGTAGAAACGGTTATACTACCTATTAGAGATGGACTAACGTTGACCAGAGTTCTTTAATAAAGTCTTCTTCCTGATCTTTGGTAAAGTCTGAAGAAAATAAATGCTATTATAATTCCCACAATCATACCTACAAGGATATCTCCAGGGTAATGTACTCCTACATAGATACGGCTCATCACAAATATTATTGGCCATATATAAGCCAGATATATCCAGCGAGTGCTTTGAGAAATTACAAGTACAATAAAAGTGGTGGCGGCAAATGAAGTAGATGAGTGACCGGAGAAAAAACTATAATTTGTTGGTTCCTGAAGAACACGTATCATCTCAATGAGTTCTGGAGTGTTATTTGGGCGAAGCCTTAGGGCAATTCCCTTTACCAGGTTTGTAAAACCCCAGGTTGTAAATACGGTGGCAAGCAAAAAAAGTGACGAAAATACAGCCTTCTTCCAATGAAATGCCAAAAAGAAAAATAAGAAAAACAACAGATAAAGAGGGATCCAATGTCTTGGATTGGTCACGAAGATCCAAAATCCGTCATATCTTTCAATACCAAGACTGTTGAGATATACAAAGAGCTCCCTGTCCCATTCCTGAATTTGCTCCCACATTCAAACTAAAATTTAGGGCTTGCGTCTTACTGAACCGGTAATTTCATCGATATCTTCCTTAACCTTGTCTATTTCACCTCGTACATCCTTTGTGAAATCAGTATTTATGCCTTGTTTATCGGCACTTTTCTGAATTTCACTTTTAATATCATTGGAGGCATTTTTAATAGATTTCATGCCTTTTCCTAATCCTCTGGCGATATCCGGAATTTTATCAGCTCCAAATACCATTACCAGGATAAACATGATAAAGGCAATTTCAGCTCCACTAATAAATAAAGGTAACGTATGCATAGTGCGACAAATATATATACAAATCTAAGCATAAAAAAAGCCGACTCGTTAAAGTCGGCTTAAATATTCTAACTAATAAGTACTAGTCCTGAGTAGAATCTTTGAATTCATCAAATTCATTCTTGTTCTCATTCTTTGGCCAGCTATTATTATTTACATCAACATCTGCTGTTTCCAGATCTGGATCTATAGTAATACTTGTAATTTCTTTATTTGAAGGAATCACTTTACTTACCAGCTTATCATTTTTTCTCCAAATTTGAACTGGATAAGTGATCTTTTCTGAAGTACCATCAGCATAAGCAACCTCAACGATTAATGGCATTACCAATCCGCCTGGCTTTTCAAATACCACCTGGTAGAAATATTTTGGTGCCTTTAAGTTCTTTCTTTCTTCTTCAGTAAAATTATCCATTACATAAGCCTGAAGTGTCTCAGAACTCTCTAATAAAGACTTATTCTTCATGTCTTCATTAAATTCTTCATCCTCTTCGGTGACTACATAAAGAGCCTTGGTTTCTTCAGGAGTAGTTCCATATCTCTCCAGCATTTCCTTCCCGGCCTTTGTTGGAGTATCTGTAACATAGTACTTATTTACTTCTTTAATTCCAATGTCTACATTATCTGTAGTATAGAACCAACCTCTCCAGAACCAGTCAAGATCTATACTTGAAGCATCTTCCATCGTACGGAAAAAGTCTTCAGGAGTAGGATGCTTAAACATCCATCTGTGAGAGTAGGTAGCGAAGGCATAATCAAAAAGCTCACGTCCCATTACAGTCTCACGAAGTATATTCAACGCAGTAGCAGGTTTTCCGTAGGCGTTATTTCCTAATTGGTGCACCTGTTCCGGGTTAGACATAATTGGAGAAATATAATCCTGGTTTCCTTTCATGTAAGGAACAATCTTACTTGCCTCTCCTCTTCTTGAAGGATATTTAGTCAATGGAGTAATAGCTTCAGGATATTCTTCTGCAAATTCCTGTTCTGCCATATACTGCACAAAGGTATTAATACCTTCATCCATCCATCCCCATTGGCGTTCATCAGAATTGACGATCATCGGGAAAAAGTTATGACCAACTTCGTGAATAATCACACTTATCATCCCAAATTTAGTTCTATCACTATAGTTTCCTTCTTCATCAGGACGACCATAATTCCAGCAGATCATAGGATATTCCATACCCTGGTTTTTAGCATGTACCGAAACTGCTTTATGATAAGGATACTGGAACGTATGTGCTGAATAACTCTTTAATGTACTGGCAACAGATCTTGTTGACCACTGCTCCCATAATGGATTTCCTTCTTTTGGATAAACAGAAACCGCCATCACATCTTTACCCATTACATCTACAGCCATCATATCTAATATGAATTTTCTTGAAGTAGAGAATGCAAAGTCACGAACCATATCAGCTTTGTAAGTCCATGTTTTGGTTTTGCTGGAAAAATCTTTTTCCGCTTTTTCTGCTTCTTCCTGGGTCACGATCATAACCGGCTTATCATAGCTCTTTTTTGCCTGATCGTAACGCTTCATCATATCTTTAGAGTAAACATCTTTTCTATTCTGAAGTTCCCCTGTAGCCTCCATCACGTGATCTGCAGGTACAGTAATATTCACTTCATAATCTCCAAATGGAAGAGCGAATTCGCCATTACCCCAAAATTGATAATTCTGCCAACCTTCTACATCATTATAAACCGCCATTCTTGGAAAGAATTGAGCGATTACATATGCTTTATTCCCATCTTCAGGAAAAAATTCATATCCTGAACGTGCACGATTAGTTACGTGATTGTTCACCTGGTAAGACCATTTAATATCAAAAGAATAGCTCTCTCCTGCTTTTAAAGGCTGAGGCATATCTATACGCATCATGGTTTGGTGAATTGTATATTTTATAGAAGAACCATTTTTAGAAACCTCTTTAATATTGAAACCACCATCAAAGGCTTCCTG
Source organism: Christiangramia forsetii KT0803 (assembly GCF_000060345.1). Classification (NCBI taxonomy): domain Bacteria; kingdom Pseudomonadati; phylum Bacteroidota; class Flavobacteriia; order Flavobacteriales; family Flavobacteriaceae; genus Christiangramia; species Christiangramia forsetii. Next base: position 2,840,558 of record NC_008571.1, read on the forward strand.
CATATAATTGGTTGCAAACCTGCTGGCAGTATTCACAGGACTCATCCCATCACCATCTTTTTGAAGCGCAGGAGCATCCTTTTTTCGAATATTTTGATCTAACTGAACCCATAGATATTCTAGGTCCTGTGGAGAATTGTTATGGTAGGTAATATTCTCTTCTCCTGTAATTATTGAATTTTCATCGTCCAGAACAATGTCCATTTTATAATCGGCTTCATTCTGGTAGTACTCTGGTCCCGGAGCACCAGATGCAGTACGATATTGATTAGGAGTGGCAAGTTCCTGGTACATCTGCCTGAATTTGTTCTGATTTGTGTGTCCCTCCTGTCGTGGTTCCTTTTGTTCAGTGTCCTGTGCGGATACACCTGCGAAAACAAATATTAAAAACACGGAGCATAACATGTTTAATCTCTTCATTTACTTTGTTTTAATTTAAGGTTGCTAAAAATAAGTATTTTTAATTCCATAGGGAAAAGCTTTCTAAAAAATAACGGTGTTACTAGCCTTTGCTTTAGTAAGCAACATACTTTCTATCGTTTCCCCCTTTTTTACATGGGTAATATTTTTTTGAGCATCAAAAAGATCGGTTAGAATAAGATTCTCCACTTTCACTTTTCTGAAGCTTTCCATATTTTTTGACTCTATAAAAAGTACAATTTGATCGGCATCAAATTTACTTCCAAGAAGTTTTAGGTTTAGAAGCTTTTCATCTACAGTGACTTTCAGTTTCTTTTTTAGATACTTTTCCATAATATCCTGGTTTTCTTCGAGATCTTCTTTGTAAGATAAACTAATATCCTTTTGATATCTCTTACTAAGAACATCTTCAAAATCGTCAATAAAAACTCTGGAAATTATTTGAAGACTTTTTTTGTCTTTATTGTACTCTATCTCGGTAACACTCAGGTAAGTCTCATGTGTATTTGAAACAAAAGAAGATAAAAATATAAGCGCAAAGAAAAGAACAAACGTCTTTTTCATATTGTTTTTTTAGTATTTCATTAACAAATACCAAACCAAAAAATAATTTAGGTACTGATAATCCTTAGACTTAAGAAAGTCTCAAAGGTTTAACTTGATTTTGAAGTTATCCTGGAATTTGTCTTATAGCATTTAAAGCAGATCCCCGCCTTTCTCTAAAATCTTCAATTTTAGTTTGAAAATACTCAATTAGAACAAAAGCATTGTTATTAATAACTAGGCGTTTAAATCTGGAATCTTCAGTACAAAAATAAACAAAGTTGCATATCTCATTCTCTTCCAAATCCAGGTCTTCCCTAAAGAATTCGTGTCCTACTATTTGAATACTCTTATTTGCCAGTTCTTTCGGAGAATACTGTTTAGGCTTTTCTGAATTTTCAGAAAGTTTGTCTATCACAGCGCCCGCGACCTTATTTATATTAATACCCCCAACAGGATTCGGCTTCCCATAAGGATTTAGTTTTTTATCTTTTTCAATAAACATATTGAGTTCATTCTGCAACCTGTTTTTGGTCTCGACACTTGTTACAGAAATCTTATTAAGGTCACTTGCTAAATAACCCGTAAGTTTAATATCATCTATCACAACCTCTGCAAGCTCATTCATTCTATTCTGAAGATCGATAATAAAAGCTTTTGACTCGATCATTTCTTTTGTTACAACAATAGTCTTATTCTCAAATTGAACCGACGATACATAAAGGCTATCCTTCTCATTTGCCTGAATTTGAAAATTTCCATATTCATCAGTAACCGCACCCTTTTCCAGAGTAAGGTTGATTATATGTATTTTTTCAATATCAGAGCTATTTGCTTTAACTTTTCCCCTAAGATTCGAGGATTCCTGAGCGTAGAAACTAAAGCTACACAGAAACATGAAGCTCATGATACTGACTATTATTAATTTATTACCAATGTGTAATTTCAAATTTTTTAATTTTAATGATCCTATTTGTTTAATATTGATTTTTATATATACCCGTTTTCTGTCCTAAAAGCTCTTTCGTCACCCTGTCCCGATAGTTATCGGGACAGGGTGACGCCATTTTTAAGTTTAGGATGCTTTACCGGCAAACAATTTGATTTCACAAAAAAAGCGATTTTAATCCAGTTCTCGCAATTCTTTAAAAGAATCTACTTTAGTATTAAAAAACTCAATCATTTTCAATAAACTTTCGGCATCTACAAGTTCTTTGTATTTGGGATCATCTGCGCAATAGAATAGAAAATTGATAATTTCCTGTTCGTTTATATCCAACTGTGAAACAAAGAAACTTTTTCCTACAAGATTCAGGCCTTTATTAACCAAAATCGAAATTTGATTATTTTTCTCTGCTTTTTCCAAACGCTCAGCAGTTCCATTCAATCTGTTTATAACCGAAACTAACGGACCTCCACTGGTGGCAGATTGTATTGCCAGCTCCAAACTAGTTCTTCTTGGTTTAGGAAAAGGCATCCCAAGTTTTTCATAGATTGATTTTGGCATTCTTGTCACATCTTCTGAAAGCACTCCGGAAAGCCTAATATCATCTAATTGAACCTCATCCAGTTCATTAAATTTATCTATCAGTCTCACTTTTATGGGAGTTTCAAAATTAGCATCCCTAACAATGAACTGCTTATTTTCAAATTGAATGGAAGAAAAGAAAATAGTATCTCCCGTTCTGGCTGGAATTAAAAATTTACCATTTACATCTGTAGTGGTGCCTGTTTCAGCATTCAGATTAATAACATGAACCCCGGAAGAATTTTGAATACTATCCACTATAATTTGTCCTTTTAACACCTGTCTTTCCTGTGCTTCAGAATGTTGAAAAAACAGAAGCAAAATGAAGAGAAAGAAGGGAACGTACAAATTAGTTTTCGGCGGCGTCATTAAGTTGTCTTAGATTGATGAAGTCTTTTGTTTTACTTTTATAATATTCGATTAGTTTTAGCCTGTCCTTAGATTCAAGGATCGCCTCAAAATCAGGCTCTCTGGCCACATAATACACAAAATTTTCAATTTCAGTTTCAGGTATTTTCAGTTCGATTACAAAAAGATTCTTACCCAAAACATCGATACCATGTTGCACTCTTAGCTGAAGTTTATCCTGTTTGTCCAGTTTCTTCAAATATTTAGTCCTGCCATTAATATCATTCATTATCACATCTAAAGAAACACCTCCTAATAAAACCCCAATATATTGCCACCTGCTTGTAATATTTTCGTTTGCGGTGTAAAGTCGCCTTTGGGTCTGACTCAATTGTTTTTTGGGATAAGGAATGCCATACTTTTCACGATCAAAATATTTGATTTTGGAAAGATCTGAATCAAGATAACCACTCAGTTTCAGATCACTAATCTGAACTTCGTCCAGTTCGTTTCTTGCTGGAAATAATTTCACTACAATTCTACCCGAATCAACATCTGTTTGAGATATTACTATTTCCCTATTTTCAAATTGAACTGAAGAAAATAAAAGACGGTCCCCGGTTTCCGCATAAATTTTGAACGTACCGGAATTATCACTAGTAGTTCCTTTTTCTAAATTTAGATTAACAACATGAATATTGGCTGGAGAAATAGTATCAACAATAATTTGTCCCTCCAGAAGTGCAACTTCCTGGGAGAACAATTCAAAATCTGCAAATAATAGCAGCATAAAAAAAGGTAGATACCTAAATTTAATTTTCCGGATCAAGACGAATTGGTTAGTATTCGTAATATTTTAATAACGCAGCAATTTCAGTTTTCGCCTTTATTAAGCGGTAAACTTTTGTTAATGCTCGCATTTCTATAAATTTACCCTAAAAAATGATGAACGCCATACTTGCAAGCACCTCGACATTACATAATCAGGATTATCTTGAATACTTAATTCCTCACCTGCCAGGATTATATAAAAATGCAAAGGAGGTTCTTTTTATTCCTTACGCAAGACCCGAAGGAATTTCTCATGAAGAATACACAGAGAAGGCTGCGGAAGCTTTTTCAGAAGCCGGTATTAAAATTAAGGGTATTCATGAATTTGAAAATCCGGTAACAGCAATAAAAGAAGCTGATGGTATTTTTACCGGAGGCGGCAATACCTTTTTACTCGTTTCAAAATTGTACAGAAATAAGGTAATGAATGTGATTAAAGAAGTTGTAAAAAACGGGACTCCTTATATGGGCACCAGCGCAGGAACAAATATTGGAGGTTTAAGTATGCAAACAACCAATGATATGCCTATTGTTTATCCTCCTTCCTTTCAGACGCTAAGCTTAGTTCCGTTTAATATTAATCCGCATTATCTGGATCCCAATCCAAATTCAGAACACAAAGGTGAAACCAGGGAAACAAGAATAAAAGAATTTCACGGGCTAAATTCCCAGCCCGTTGTAGGTCTGCGAGAAGGGAGTTGGCTGGAGTTGAGGGATAATAAAGTTACGTTAAAAGGAGAGCTGCAAGCAAGAGTTTTCGAAAAGGATAAATTACCTTTCGAAGTAGAGACAGGAACAGATTTAACCGATTTGAATTAATATGGATTACCAACAAATTCTAGACACTATTAATGATGAAATGAGCTACCGGGATGTTACTGGAAAGGTAGCTTCCTATATCCCGGAACTAGCTAAAGTTGACCGGAGAAAATTTGGAATGCATGTTTATTGTGGTGATCAACAACATTTTTCATTTGGAGATAGTGAGGAGAATTTTTCCATACAGAGTATTTCAAAAGTATTTACGCTGGCAATGGCGATGCGACTTATGGGTGAAGACCTCTGGGATCGACTGGACGTGGAACCTTCTGGCGATCCTTTTAATAGTTTAACCCAGCTAGAGTATGAAAGTGGAATTCCGCGAAATCCATTCATCAATGCTGGTGCACTGGTAATTTCAGATATTCTGGTAGATCAACTAGAAGATCCTAAAAAAGAATTACTGGAGTTTGTAAGAAAGATCACCGGAGATGACAATATTCATTATAATGAGACGGTAGCTGCTTCTGAAAAATCTACCGGATATAGAAATATCGCTCTTGTAAATTATATCAAAGCTTTGGGAAATATAAAATGTGATGTTGAACCTATTGTAGACTTCTACTTTTACCAGTGTTCCCTGGCGATGTCTTGTAGCCAGCTTTCAAAGGCTTTTATGATTTTTGCCAATAAAGGAAGAATTCTTGAAACAGATGAAAAGATATTAAAACCTAAAACTGTAAAAAGGATAAATGCTTTAATGCAAACCTGCGGCTTTTACGATGAAGCCGGAGAATTTAGTTTTCAGGTTGGTATGCCCGGGAAGAGTGGTGTTGGTGGTGGAATTGTAGCAATACACCCAGATAATTATTCAGTAGCTGTATGGAGTCCTATTCTCAATGAAAATGGGAATTCAGAATTAGGTATGAAAGCATTGGAAAGATTTACAACTCTAACTGGAGTTTCGGTGTTTTAAATAGAGTTACTTCTCGTATGAAAGATTGAAGATAAAACGAAAAAAGTAAATTCTATCCGCGACGCTTACGGAAGCCTTTTAAACTAATACAAACAAAAAAATGCCTTCCGAAAAATCGAAAAGCATCCTTTTATAAATTGAACACTGCTAAAATTAAAGTGCTGCGACGTGCTTAGTCAATTGTGACTTTAGGTTAGCAGCTTTATTATCGTGAATAATATTTTTCTTAGCCAATTTGTCTACCATAGAAATTACAGAAGGCAACATTCCTTCAGCCTCTTTCTTATCGGCATCACGCAATTTTTTAATCGCGTTTCTTGTAGTTTTATGCTGGTAGCGATTTCTTAGACGTTTAGTCTCATTGCTACGAATCCTCTTCAACGCTGACTTATGATTTGCCATTACAATTGTTATTTAAATGTATTTTTAAAAGTAGTCCGTAGGGGAATCGAACCCCTGTTACCAGGATGAAAACCTGGCGTCCTAACCCCTAGACGAACGGACCGTTATTTATTTCAAAATGCAACGCTAAAATGTTGCTTTAAACAAACACTAAAACCTCAGTGTTTTTATTCGTAGTCCGTAGGGGAATCGAACCCCTGTTACCAGGATGAAAACCTGGCGTCCTAACCCCTAGACGAACGGACCATTTTGTTTCAAATGCGGATGCAAAAATACAACTTTTTTGGAATGCCGCAAATGTTCTACAAAAATTTTTCAATTTTTTAATAGGCCTTCGCAAATAAGACTCTTCCTTCTGATGGATTACCTGTCAATACACACTCTCCAGCCCCTTCTTTTCGATCAAAAGGAACACATCTAATCGTTGCTTTGGTTAGATCTTTAATTTTATTCTCTGTCTCAGGTGTTCCATCCCAGTGAGCAGAAATAAATCCTCCTTTTTCTTTCAGTACTTTTTTAAAATCATCAAAAGAATCTACTTCAGTAATATGCTCATTTCTATACTGTTTAGCTTTATCAAATAAGCTATCCTGAATTTCAGTCATAAGAGCCTTTATTTTTTCAACAACTTCACTCCTATTTACAAATTCTTTAGTTAATGTATCTCTTCTTGCAAGCTCAACCGTTCCTTTCTCCAAATCTTTAGGTCCTATCGCCAATCTTAAAGGAACACCCTGTAGTTCATATTGAGCGAATTTCCAGCCAGGCTTCTGATTATCATTATTATCAAACTTAACCGAAACGCCAACTGCCCTGAGCTCTTTAACCAACTCATTTGCAACCTCTGATATTTGATCTAATTGCTCCTCACTTCTATATATTGGCACAATAACCACCTGTATAGGTGCAAGGTTTGGAGGCAACACAAGTCCGTTATCATCACTATGTGTCATAATCAAGGCTCCCATGAGTCTTGTAGAAACTCCCCAGGAAGTAGCCCAAACATGCTCCAATCCACCTTCTTTCGTGGCAAATTTCACATCAAATGCTTCAGCAAAATTCTGTCCCAGAAAATGTGAAGTTCCTGCCTGTAAGGCTTTCCCATCCTGCATTAAAGCTTCAATACAATAGGTTTCTAAAGCTCCGGCAAATCGTTCACTTTCGGTTTTACTTCCTTTTACAACGGGCATCGCCATAAAATTTTCAGCAAATTCCGCATAAATATTATTCATCAATTCGGTTTCCTCAAGTGCTTCATCTTTCGTTGCATGGGCTGTATGCCCTTCCTGCCACAAAAATTCAGCTGTTCTCAGGAACAACCTGGTTCTCATTTCCCAGCGTACCACATTAGCCCACTGATTCACTTTAATTGGAAGATCTCTATAAGATTGAATCCAGTTTTTATAAGTATTCCAGATAATGGCTTCAGAAGTTGGTCTTACCACTAACTCTTCTTCCAACTTTGCATCGGGATCCACCATAAGCTTGCCCGGCTTATCAGGATCATTCTTTAATCTATAATGAGTTACCACGGCGCATTCCTTGGCAAAACCTTCGGCATTTTTCTCTTCTGCTTCAAATAAATGTTTCGGAACAAATAGTGGGAAATAAGCATTTTGATGCCCTGTTTCCTTAAACATACGATCCAATTCTGCTTGCATCTTCTCCCATATCGCGTATCCATAAGGTTTAATAACCATACATCCACGCACCGCTGAGTTTTCGGCCAAATCGGCTTTTACCACCAATTCGTTATACCATTTTGAATAGTCTTCACTTCTCTTCGTTAGATTCTTTCCCATCTCTTGTTATTTGGCATAAAACTTGTACCTTTTTCCAGTATATAATACTAACCGTTCGGGCAAAACTAACCATTTTTAGTATGCCCAACAATAAAAAGAATTACCAATGGAACTTTACTACACTTTAAGAAATAGACTAAGTCTTCTGCTCGCGCCGATGGCTCTTTTCGCACTGGTATCCTGCGGTTCTTATCAATATTCTGGATATGAGGCCGACGGCATTTATGGAGAATCAAGACCGGGAATATGGGAACAGCAAAATCAGAATCAAGAAACTGCTGAGGTTAAACCTAATGGTAACAATTCGTACTATAAAGATCTTTTTGCTCAACAATCTGAAATGGTTGGCGAAGTTTTAGAAAGTGATGTTTTTACCGATGTAGATAGCTATACTTCTAACGACGGATATGAAAACTATTCTGAAGTTGGGGGGGGATATAGCGTATGTTGGAGGAAATGCGCCTTGGGGCGAAGATCCCGATACTTACACTGTAAATATTTATAACAATGGATTGTATGGTAATGGATTTTATGGCGGTTTCAATTCTCCATGGAGATATGGATACGGTTATGGAAGAGGCTTTGGATTTCCTTACGGTGGTTGGTATGATCCTTACTGGGGTGGCGGATATGGTCCTTACGCCTATGGCGGTTCAGGATGGAATATAGGTTTTGGATTCGGCTTTGGTTTTGGATATGGCTTTGGCCGCGGTTATGGAGGATATTATAATCCCTACTACCCTCACCATTATAATAATTACAATTATTACAACCAACCTTATAACCATAACGTTGCTTATAATAATAGTAGAAGAAATTCTACAGCTAGCTACAGAGAAGGACAAAGCAGAAGAAGTTCTTATTCTGAACGGATTAGAGATATAAGAAGCTCTAGATCTTCAGATTATGGTACTTCAAGAGTTAGAAATAGTACCGGTAATACTGATGCAAGGGTTTATACCAGGACTAGCAGAAGATCTGAACCTTCCAGAAGTTACGACAACAGTAGAAGCAGGAGTACCTCTCCTAGTTACGAAAGATCTTCCAGAAGCAGCAGCAATAGAACATATCGCTCTTCTCCATCCCGAAGAAGTTCATCAAGCTCCACTAGATCTACCACTACAAGAAGCTCTAGCAGTTCCAGCAGAAGTTCTGGAACTACCAGAAGCTCAGGTGGAAGATCCTCCAGAGGCGGCCGTGGTGGAGGTCAATAATAAATGGATAAAATAATAACCAACCTTACAGATTGATATCTGTAAGGTTTTTTTATAAAAATTATATCATCATGAAAAGAATTGTATCATTTTTAGTATTTATTGCTATTATTTCATCGGTTCAAGGCCAAACAATGCAGGACGCTTATCGCTATTCAACTTCAGAACTTTCAGGTACTGCAAGATTTATTGGAATGAGCGGTGCTTTTGGAGCCCTTGGAGGAGATATTTCTGCAATGACTTCGAATCCAGCCTCTTCTGCTGTTTTTCTCTCAAGTAGCGCTACAGCAAGCTTATCTTACAGAGGCCTGGACAATAGTATTCTTTACAATGGAGGACGCAGTAATAGTTCAGAAAGCAATATTGACCTGGATAATATTGGTGGCGTTTTTGTTTTTACGACCAATAAGGATAGTGACTGGAAAAAAATATCTCTTGGTCTTAATTATTCTACGGAAAGAAATTTTGATGAGAATTATACGGTTAGAGGAACCTCAAGCAATTCTATAGATCAATATTTTCTAAATTATGCCGATGGTGTCCCTTTAGAATTACTTCAGCTACAGGATTCTGAAAATATTTCTGATCTTTATTCATTTCTCGGTGAAAATTATGGTTTTGGAACTCAACAAGCCTTTTTAGGATATCAGGGATTTGTTATTGAAGCCGAAGCAGACAGCCCTGAAAATACCGAATACTTTTCTTTGATTGATGATGGAAGTTTTGACCAGAGATATGCATATGCCGCAACCGGGCTGAATGGAAAACTCACTTTTAATATAGGAACGCAATATAAAGATTTTCTATATCTGGGATTAAACCTAAACTCCCATTTTATCAATTATGAAAATTCTACAGAATTAAGTGAATTCAACAATAATCCAGAAAGTCTTACTACAGAAGTTTATTTTGGAAATTCCTTACTTACAAATGGAGATGGTTTTTCATTTCAACTAGGTGGAATCGCAAAATTAAACGAAAACATTAGATTAGGCCTCTCCTATGATTCACCTACCTGGTTCTCTATAAGGGAAGAAACTACACAATACCTGGAATCTAACAGTCCAGCAGACGAATTTGTGAGTGTAATTCCAAACATTATAAATGTATACCCTGAATATCGGCTTGAGATCCCGTCCAAGATTTCAGCTAGCGCAGCATATTTATTTGGGAAGCAAGGATTAATCAGCTTTGACTACGGTAGAAAGGATTATTCAAATATTAAATTCAAACCCGAAAATGAAATAGATTTTCAAAATCTTAATGCAAATATTTCTGATAATATGAAGGCTGCTTCCACTTACAGAGTCGGCGGTGAATACCGAATAGCCGATTTTAGTTTGAGAGCAGGATATAGGTTTGAAGAAAGTCCTTTCAAAGATGAAAATCGCGTGGGTGATCTTACAGGATACAGCGGGGGAGTTGGATATTCATTTGGAAGTATCAATTTAGACCTTGCTTATAGCAATGCAAGTTACGAGGAAGGAAATCCAATTTATAATGTTGGCCTAACCGATCCAGTAAATATTGATAGAGATCTATCTAAAGTGGTGCTATCACTAACTTTTGGATTATAGAATATAGATTCCGCAACGATATAAGCGCCTTTATTGGCGCTTATTTTTTATCTCATCAGCGTAAAATTAGACATATACTCCCTGTGATCACCGGTCTTTTCATCTATAAACTCCACCTTGAACCAATAATCGTCAGAAGGTAAAGGCTTCCCATTATAAGTGCCATCCCAGCCTTTACCCTGATTAGGATTTAATTCTCTGATTAATTTGCCATACCTATCAAAAATATATAGCTTTTTAATAGTTATAAAGCTATCTGTTATAAGATTCCAGGTATCATTGTAACCATCTGAATTTGGACTAAAAAAACGCGGATATCCCACCAGGAAAAAACTTTCACTTGTTGTTTCCCCGCATCCATTAATTTCACGAACAGTAATTATATGACTACCCGGAGGAACTTTAGTGAAAATATTGCTTTCCTGCCAGTTGCCATTACCCAACCTGTATTCAAATTCTGCGAAATCTTCACCAATTATATTTTCAGGACTGGCAGTTACTGTATAGCCATCGCCAAAATCTGAACCGGATATTACTATTGAAAGAATTTCTGGACGGGAAACTGAAACAGCATTAGTACTAAATTCTAATTCGCATCCAGATTCTGGATGGGAGATTCTAACCGCTATTTCAGATTGTGCAGGTAGTTCATTAAGGCTTATAATTGGTTCAGTACTAATTAATTCATCTCCATCAAACCATTCGTAAAAATATCCATCACCAAGATCTTCTCCCGCACTCACAGAACCTAAAACATTATTATTAAAATCTACGCAGAAAATAAGTTCTTCAGGGAGGTTATATTCAGGAAAATTAAAAGTAGTTAATTCGAAAGATCTTGATTCAGAAAAGCACCCACTGGTTTTATCTCGTACCTGAGCGTAGATCGTTTTCCCTTCTTCGAAAGTATAAGATTGTGGAGATATAATAGGCTCTGAGTTTTGAATATCCTCACTAGATTCATAATAAAAAACCTGATAATTAGAAGAATTCCCATTAGGCGCTATAAAATCTAAGGATGCACCTTTTAGATCAATGGTTTCCATACCATCCTTACAAATAGAAAGCTTATCCAATTCACCAATTAAAGGTGAGTCATAAAAAGTGACCGTGACTTCATCTTCTTCTGTCTTATTCTCAATCTCATCTATAATAACTAATTTGTAGTCTCCAGATTCTGTTACCGTATAAGTGGGACCGGTTTCATTGGGAATAGCTTCATACTGGGCAGTATCTTCATTATAAACAAACCATTCATAAGTAACCGCTTCATCTGTCGAACCATCTAGTATATATTGATCATCATCACAAACTGAAATACTCCCTCCAAGATCAAGATCTAATATTGAACAATCGGTAGATCCCTGTCCGCTATTGGTTTGCTCAAGGCTAATAAAGCCCGGAACCTGTTCAAAATTTGTTATTACTACTACATAAATATCATTTGCCTGCGCATCGGGAATCGACATAAACTCTACAGCATCTGGAAGATAACTGCAATCCACAATTTTATTTGCACTAAGCGATGTACTAGAGCAATAATCATCCCCGCGCTCAAAAGGCCCCCAGACAACGAAGTCCACATCTAAGGCGGCACCAGATCCATTAATATTCTGATATTGAGAAATACGAAACCTAAGATCTCCCTCATTCTCTATCTGTAAAAAAAACCAGGCTGGATAAGGCTGATCATCTAAACATCCATAGTTAGGTCCCAGCTCTCCGCTAATTTGAGTACTATTCTGAAAATTAGCATTTGGAAATGTTAATCGCTCTTCACCAGCGCAAAAAGGCTCAATATCGGCACATCTTGTCCCCTGAGCGTTTATCGAATTCATCGAAAATAGCCCCAAAATAAAAATCAATAATATTCTTAATATTATTTTCATTCCCAACAAAAAGTTAGCCAATGCAAAATATGAAATAATGCACAGACATGCAGTTAAGGCTTATCTAATTTTGAATACGGCTAGAACCTTATAAATATGTATCTTTGCAAGCCAATACGGTTTTTACCGACTATTATTGCAAAAGAGCATGAAAGTAGATAAAATATTGAATGAAATAGAAGAGATGGGTGACGCCCATGCAGGCAGTAGCGCAAATAATCCGCTAAGGGAAGATGCGTTCGATCTAAGTGATGAGGAAAAAATTGAACTGATTAAAAAAGATGTCAGGAATATTTTAGACACATTGGGTCTGGATCTTAATGACGATAGCCTGAAAGGTACTCCACAAAGAGTCGCCAAAATGTTTGTGAATGAAATTTTTTCCGGACTTCACCCCAAAAGAAAACCGAAAGCCTCAACTTTCGAAAATAAATATCAATACGGGGAAATGCTGGTTGAAAAGAATATCACTGTATATTCTACCTGTGAGCACCACCTTCTTCCAATTGTTGGAAAAGCTCATGTGGCCTATATTTCTAACGGAACTGTAGTTGGTTTATCCAAAATGAACCGAATTGTTGACTATTTCGCAAAAAGACCACAGGTACAGGAACGTATGACGATGCAAATCGTGCATGAACTTCAAAATGTACTGGGAACACCAGATGTGGCCTGCGTTATAGATGCTAAGCATCTTTGTGTAAATAGCAGAGGAATTCGTGATATAGAAAGCAGTACGGTTACCAGCGAATTTGGAGGAGCATTTAAAAAGAAAGAAGTTAGAAGAGAATTTCTGGATTATATTAAATTAGACACATCGTTCTAATAATTCAAAATACATTTATTACATGGCGCTTTACCAGGAACAAAGCCTGAAACTTTACAACTCAATGAGTGGTGAAAAAGAGACTTTCACCCCGATTAACGAAGGAAACGTAGGCATGTACGTTTGCGGACCCACGGTTTACAGTAATGTGCACCTGGGCAACTGCCGAACATTTATGTCTTTCGATCTTGTTTTTAGATACTTAAAGCACCTTGGTTATAAAGTTCGCTATGTAAGAAACATTACCGATGCCGGTCATCTTGAAAACGATGCTGACAGCGGTGAAGATAGAATTGCAAAAAAAGCCAGGCTGGAGCAGATTGAACCCATGGAAGTGGTTCAAAAATATACGGTTGACTTTCATAATATCCTTAATAAATTCAACAATTATCCTCCAAGTATAGAGCCAACGGCTACTGGCCATATTGTTGAGCAAATTGAGATCATTAAGACGATTCTTGATAATGGCTTTGCTTATGAGGCCAATGGATCGGTTTATTTTGATGTAGTAAAATTCAACAAGGAGCATTCATACGGCAAACTAAGTGGTAGAGCGATTGAAGATATGATCGCCAATACCAGGGAACTTTCTGCGCAGAGCGACAAAAGAAGCCCTCAGGATTTTGCTTTATGGAAAAAAGCAGAGCCTCAACATATTATGAGGTGGCCTTCTCCATGGAGTGACGGCTTCCCCGGCTGGCATCTTGAATGTACTGTGATGAGCACAAAATATCTTGGCGAAGAATTTGACATTCATGGCGGCGGAATGGATCTTAAATTCCCTCATCATGAATGCGAAATTGCCCAGGGTGAAGCTGCAACGGGAAAATCTCCGGTTAATTACTGGCTTCACGCAAACATGCTTACTCTAAACGGTAAGAAAATGGCTAAAAGTACCGGGAACTTTATTCTTCCGGAACAAATTTTTACCGGAAATAACGAGGTACTCACCAAGGCATTTTCTCCCAATGTGGTAAGATTCTTTGTACTTCAAGCCCATTACAGAAGCATTCTTGATTTCTCTAGTGATGCACTTTTAGGTAGTGAAAAAGGTTTCAATAGATTGATGGACGCCTACCGCTCTATTGAAGAACTTCCTGCTTCTGATAAATCTGATTTTAATCTTAGCGAATGGAAACAATCTTGCTATGATGCCATGAATGATGATTTTAACAGCCCTATTCTTATCGCTAAGCTATTTGATGCTGTAAAGACTATTAACGGCATTAAGGATGGTTCAATTCAAATTACTGATACAGATAAAGAAGAGTTCAAAGCTACCATGAGTGCCTTTATGTTTGATATATTAGGTCTTATTGATGCTGCTTCAGAAAATAAGAACGAAGGAGACAAACTCGCCGGAACCATTGAGCTTTTGATAAAGTTGAGAGCCGATGCCAGAAATAATAAAGATTTTGCCTTAAGCGATCAGATTAGGGATCGATTACAGGAAATAGGAATTCAACTTAAAGATGGTAAAGAGGGAACCTCTTTTTCCGTAAAATGATCTTTAGGATGCTGAATCGATGGTTGAGTTATATATTGACCTCTTTAGTTCAGTTTTACAAGAAATTTATTTCTCCACTTACGCCTGCGACTTGCAGATACGAACCATCATGCTCCAGTTATATGCTTAAAGCAATTGAAACTCATGGTGCTTTTAAAGGATTCTGGCTTGGTATTAAAAGAATTGCGAGATGTAATCCGTGGGGAGGCTGTGGTTACGATCCTGTTCCGGGAAAATCCGAAGACAAATCGAGCTAAAGAAATCGCAAATATGTATATTTACGGCTAATCAAATAAATCTGTATGCTTTTTAATGCTATTCGATGGAATCCATCCGAAGGACTTGATTTAGGATTCTTAACCCTTCACTATTATAGCGTAATGTTTATCATCGCTTTTACGTTAGGCTGGTATATCATGAAAAGTATTTATACCCGCGAAGGTATTTCTATAGAAAAATTAGATTCTCTATTTATATATACGGTTCTCGCAACCCTGATCGGTGCAAGACTAGGTCACGTTATATTCTATGATTGGGAATATTTTCAAAATCATTTATTAGAGATATTCCTCCCTGTTCGCTTTGAACCGGAATTTGAATTTACCGGATTCAGGGGATTAGCGAGTCACGGAGCAGCTATAGGTATTATAGTTGCAATGTACCTCTATGCAAAAAGAATTATTCAAAAACCGGTACTTTGGATCCTGGACAGAATTGTAATACCTGTTGCCAGTGGAGCTATTTTCGTAAGGATTGGAAATTTTATAAATTCTGAAATTATAGGAAAACCCACCAATTCAGATTACGGGATCATATTTGAAAAATTAGGAGAAGACTTTGCGAGACATCCGGCTCAGTTATATGAATCTGCATGTTATCTGGCCATTTTTCTAATTTTATGGTTCTTATACTGGAAAACGGAGAAACGCTTTAAAACGGGTTATATCTTTGGCTTATTCCTCGTGCTATTATGGACGGTAAGATTCTTTATTGAATTTATAAAAGAGCCCCAGGTAGGCGAACGTGCGAACTGGTTATTGAATACCGGTCAATGGCTAAGCATTCCATTTGTGATTGCCGGTCTATACTTTATGTACAGGCCTACCAGGCAAAAAACAGTTGCATGAAAAAACGAATATTAAGCCTGGCAACATTATCACTTTTCTTTAGCTTATCATTTACTTCTTGCGATAATGACGAAAAGAAGGAAGAAAGCATTGAAACCGACCCAATTACTTTCACCAAAGAAGGTGAATTATATCTCATTAAAGCTTCAGGAGATACTCTCAAAAAACTGGACATTGAACTTGCTGAAAGTGATTATGAACACCAGACAGGTTTGATGTACCGTGAAAGCATGGAGGAGAACCAGGGGATGCTTTTCATTTATAATTCTGAAAGAGTAAGGAACTTCTATATGAAGAACACTTACATTTCTCTTGATATCATTTATTATGAAGCAGACAGTACTCTTGTAAGCATTCAAAAAAATACAACTCCAAGGGATGAAACTTCGTTACCTTCTGAAGGACCTGCACAGTATATTCTTGAAGTAAACGGTGGGTTATCTGATCAATGGGGATTGGAACAGGATGATAAGTTCAGTTTAAAAAAAATTGAATAAAATTACTTTTCAAGTAGGTAAATAAGCTTCTGCTCGATTAGAAAATCAATTGTCTTTTCTCTTAATGAATCTACCTGAGAATTCTGGACTACAACATTGAAATTATATCTCATGTAGTTTTCGGTTTGTAGTAACCTGAAGTTTTTATCGCAGAATCTTAGATCATGAGGATCTTTCAAAAATTTATAAAAGAATCTAGCTTCTACATTTTTTGCAATTAAAGTATCATCACTTATATTTTTAATTGAACTTATCTTATCGTTAAATTTGGGAACTCTTTTCCATTCTACCGTAATTTCTGAATTTTCAAACCTGTTTATTTCTTCATCGGGATACTGAACAGCTAAAACCGCAATGACCATCATGGTAGAATTCCAGATCACATGGGATAAAACAGCCCTAAAAATCCCAAAATTCAAAATTATCCAGATAAAAAGTGAACCCAGGGCAAACTGAAAAAATGCAAAATAGAACATAGCGGGATCTACTAATTCCTCCATTTTATAATGAACTGATGTAAACAACAGGATATTAAGAAACATGGAAAGATCTTTCATATATCTAATTTCAAATCTTATTGATAATATGTACGATATTCCAAAAAAGATCAATAAAATTATACTGAGGATTCCTGCTTCAGTAAGAAGAACAAATACTGGTAATAAAATGAAAGAAATTATCCTGAATACTTTTTTAGAGGTGTAAATGCCCCGAAAGACGAACTCCTCATAAATTGGAGCCAGGATTGCAACAGCAAGAACAGTTATTCCAAAAGCTAGATCAGAGAAATTTCTGGAACCCTGTACTAATTTCTCTCCAATGTTCAGCAATAAGATTACAGCAATGATCATGCTGAAAATAGCTAAAAATAGCAACCAGTTTTTATG
The DNA here is from genome assembly GCF_000060345.1 of Christiangramia forsetii KT0803. Lineage (NCBI taxonomy): Bacteria > Pseudomonadati > Bacteroidota > Flavobacteriia > Flavobacteriales > Flavobacteriaceae > Christiangramia > Christiangramia forsetii. Next base: position 2,857,691 of record NC_008571.1, read on the forward strand.
TGTGTTTTTTAGCAAGTTCATCCTAAAGATTTAGGTCAAAAAAAAATGCTTTTCCAAGAAGAAAAGCATTTTTAATTCTATTATCTACATCATGTTTAAACAGTAGTTGCCTCTTCTGTCTTAGGCTTTTCTTTCTTCTGAATAGATGACTTCTTCTTCACACTATCAAACATCACCGGAGTTGCAATGAATAGCGAGGAATAAGTACCTACAATAACACCCACAATAAGTGCGAACATAAACCCTCTAATACTTTCTCCTCCAAAAATGAAGATTGCAAGTAATACTACCAAAGTAGTAAGCGAGGTATTCAAAGTTCTACTAATAGTACTATTTAAGGCTGCATTTACAGTCTTCCCTAACGGCCAGCTTGTATGCTCATTTACATATTCCCTAATTCTATCAAATACAACCACGGTATCATTCAGAGAATAACCAATTACAGTTAAGATCGCAGCTATAAATGCCTGATCAATCTCCATGTTAAATGGCATCACCTTGTAAAGCAGTGAGAAAATACCTAATACTACCAGGACATCATGGAATACTGCAGTTACAGCACCCAAACTAAATTGCCATTTTCTAAAACGTAATAAGATATAAAGGAATACCACGATCAATGACCCCAATACCGCCCAGAAGGAAGCATTTTTAATATCATCTGCAATAGTTGCACCTACTTTCATAGACTTCATTACACCAACCTGCTTATCATCGTCTCCATCTATAAACTCTTCATAAGTTATATCTGCTGGTAGGTATGAATTTAAAGATTCATAAAGTGATTTTTGAATTTCTTCATCAACTTCAGCCCCTTCTTCATCTACTTTATACTTTGTTGTAATTTTTAACTGGTTGTCTGGTCCAAAAGTTTTTGCTTCGGCACTTCCAAAAGTAGCGACAAGGTCATTCTGAACTTCGGTAGGATTAACATCATTGGCAAATCTTACCGTATAAGTTCTACCTCCAACAAAATCTACACCCTCGTTAAGACCCTGCGTAAGCAACGATCCAACACTAATTACAATAAATAATCCTGAAACAACATAAGCAACTTTCCTTTTCTTAAGGAAGTCGATATTCATATTTGTAAACAGATTCTTAGTAAGAGAAGTCGTAAAATCTAAAGATTTACCTTTTATACCGTATCCATCAATAAATAATCTTGTGATAAAAATTGCAGTAAACAAAGAAGTAGCAATACCAATTAATAAGGTAGTTGCAAATCCTTTAATAGGACCTGTTCCTAGCAGGAATAAAATAAGACCTGTTAATCCTGTAGTAATATTCGCATCAAGAATGGATGACAATGCATTGTTGAAACCATCTTTAATAGCATCTTTTTGTACTTTACCTTTAGCCAGTTCTTCTTTAATTCTTTCAAAAATAAGAACATTCGCATCTACAGACATCCCTATTGTTAATACAATACCTGCAATCCCAGGCAAGGTAAGAACAGCTCCAAGACCTGCAAGAATTCCGAAAATGAATAGAATATTCACTACAAGTGCAACATCTGCAAACAGTCCCGCTTTACCATAGTAAAGGATCATCCAAATTAAAACCAGGATCAATGCTATTCCAAAGGAGTTAATACCACTATCAATAGCTTCCTGACCTAATGACGGGCCAACTACTTCACTCTGGATAATATCTGCGGAAGCAGGAAGTTTACCTGCACGCAATACGTTTGCTAAATCCTGACCTTCAGTAATTGAAAAATCTCCACTTATTTCACTTCTTCCTCCTGAAATAGCCCCAGTAGATACACCAGGTGCAGAATACACAATGTTATCTAGAACGATCGCGATCTGGCTTTGTTCGTTAGAAGCTTTCCCTGTCATATCTTCCCAGATCTTAGCCCCGGTACCATCCATTTGCATACTTACTGCAATACGCCCTAACTGGTCATAAGTTTGTTGAGCATCTGTAATCACACTACCACTTAATGGTGGTTCCATGTTGCGGTTACCTTTTAAAGCATATAATCCGGCAGTCTCTGTATCTTCATCGGGAACCCCCCAAACAAATTTTGCATATCTCATTTCTGAAGGAAGCAAAGATCTAATTTGAGGATTCTGAATATAATCCATCACTTTAGCGGTATCCTGAACTTTAAAATTCGCAATTACCGGACCTCCCTGATACCCTGGAGAAACAATAAGGTCAAAAAGTGGATTATTTCCTGTTTCAACTTCCGTGCTGTCTTCAGCATCTGCCAAAAGCTCATCAATTTCACTATCACCAGAAGTTGCAGTAGAATCAGTTTCTTCTTCTGAAGCCGCTCCTTCTGAGCGTTTCATCTCAATTAATTTGTTATTGGCCTGAACAAGGAAATTTCCTATTTCATTGTTTTTGTACACATGCCAGAACTCTAATTGAGCTGTACTTTGCAGAAGGTTCTTCACCCTGCTTATATCTTTAGCTCCCGGTAATTCAACAAGAATTCTTCCTGAATTTCCAAGACGCTGAATATTTGGTTGTGTAACACCAAACTTATCTATACGCTTTCTTAATACTTCAAAAGCTGAAGTAATAGACTCATCAATCTTTTTTCTGATAACCGGTTCAACTTCTTCATTACTCATGTTGAAGTTAACCTCATCGCTTAGCGTCTTATTTGCGAAAACATCTGGCGATGCAAGTTTAGCATCCGGAATATTATTAAAAGACTCGAAGAAAAGATCTATATAATTCTCCTGGCTATCTGTTTGAGCCTCATCAGCCTCAGCGATTGCTTTTCTAAAAGCAGGATCTCTGGTATCGTTAGCCAATCCGCTTAAGATATCTCTAACCGAAATTTGAAGAATCACGTTGATCCCTCCTTTTAAGTCAAGCCCCTTATTAAGTTCTTTGTCCTTGGCATCATTATAAGTGATTCCGGCAATAACTTCATTATTACCAATAGAATCTAAATACCTGGCTTCTGCCTGATCACGCAGTTCTGAGTAATTCTCTTCATCTTCAGTAATACCCTGAACGGCAAACTCTTCAGCATCAGTTTCAACATTATTTGTTATAAACGTAAAAGACAACTGGTATAGACATACCAGTCCAAACAAAATTGCAAAAACTTTAATCAGTCCTTTATTCTGCATTATTCCTCAAATTATTGATTATAGGTCGATTTTAAAAACGGACAAATATAGGACTTCATAATTCAAATCCCAATATTTTTTTTTGGATAATTTTAACTTTTAAATCCAACAAAAAAGCCACAAAAACTGTGGCTTTCAAGAGTATTTTGAATGAATTCTGCTAAAAAATTACACGTCAAGCAATCCGTTGGTTTTCTTTACACCTTCAGCACTCTCCTTCATTTTTGCTATTTCAGCATCATTCAACTGTAATTCCACAATTTTCTCCAAACCATCTTTTCCAAGAATAGCCGGCACTCCAATACAAAGATCATTTAGTCCATACTCTCCTTCTAATAAAGCTGAACATGGAAACATTTTCTTCTGGTCACAAGCAATCGCCTGCACCAATCCAGAAACGGCAGCTCCCGGGGCGTACCATGCACTGGTTCCTAATAACTTCGTTAAAGTTGCTCCTCCTACTTTAGTATCTTCAGAAACCTGGTTTAACCTGTCTTCTGATAAAAATGCCTTTACAGGAACAGAGTTTCTGGTAGCCAGCCTTGTAAGAGGCACCATTCCGGTATCACTGTGACCACCAATTACCATTCCGTCAACATCTGATGGAGGACACTCTAAAGCTTCACTTAATCTATACTTAAAACGAGCGCTATCTAATGCACCACCCATTCCTATAATTTTATTTTTTGGAAGCCCTGTAGTTTTATGCACCAAATAAGTCATAGTATCCATTGGATTACTAACCACGATAAGTGTCACATTTGGTGAATGCTTAATTAGACTAGCAGAAACTTCTTTCACGATCCCTGCATTAATCCCAATCAATTCTTCTCTGGTCATTCCCGGCTTACGTGGTATACCACTTGTAATTACAGCGATATCACTATTTGCCGTTTTTGAATAATCGTTCGTACTTCCTGTTATTTTTGTATCGAAGCCATTAAGAGTTGCTGTTTGCATAAGATCCATTGCTTTACCTTCAGCATAGCCTTCTTTAATATCAAGCAATACAACTTCTGAAGCAAAATTTTTAATGGCGACATATTCAGCACAGCTGGCACCTACGGCACCTGCTCCTACGATGGTAACTTTCATGTTAAAATATTATTTAATTACTATTAATAATGATTGCGAAATTACGAATAATGAGGCAGTATTAATAATAAGGAATGGTTAAATCATTTTCCTATTATAATAAGAAATGAAGTCCAACATTAAGATTTACAAATTTTCCGGCAGTCGCCATTGTACTAACCTTAAACTTGTTGAAATAAAGATTAAAGCCAATATCCCCTTTAAACTGAGCTTCTTTATCATTCAAAGTGGCTAGTTCTGAGTTCACTAATCCAAGCCCCAAACCATTTCCACCAAACTCATATTCAAAATCTGATTGGGCAACTCCCAAGGCACCAAAGATCTCGAAATTTTCATATCGTTTGGAAGCCATCATTTCGGCCATCCAGATTCCGGCACTTACGTCTATTTCATTAAGGTTTACCAGACCAGGAACACTAACCTGTTCAAATTCATAACCTACGTCAAAAATATCATAAGCTAATATTGCGGCCACTTGTAAATCTTCTTCTTTGTTATATCTAAAAAACTGACTAATATTATATTTAAGACCTACACCATAGGTGCTAAATTTAGAGCCATCTACTTCTAATTCTGGCAACGCTCGCACGCCCAATTGGAAACCGTATGGCAGTCCAACTGACACCTGTGCGAAAGGATAAAACAGTGCTCCTTTATCTATTCCTTCCAGAGCCTGAAAACTAAAATCCTCACCCATGAAAGTTCCATTGAACATAACTTCAGAATCGCTTCCAAACGCAGTTGGAATTACAGCTCCACGGTCTCCATCATTAATAGTAAGGTTTGCAAAATCACCATTATTCACCGTAAATTCCTTTTTACTGGATGGTACAAATAGCGCATTGGCATGAAGCGAAACATCCACCTTCCAGGGCTCTAAAGCTCTTGCCGAGGTAAACCAGCTTGCAGTCCCCTGATATGCCGCACTTTCAGCAGCCGGAGTCGCAAAACCATCTGCTAAGATCAAAAAGTCATTGATTATTTCCCTTCCTTCCTCGGGAATAGCTTGTGAAAATGATTTGCCAGAAGCAAAAATAAATATGGAAAGAAAAAAGTATTTGAATTTTTTCATGGTAAAGTAGATTAAGTTGCTGCAAAAATAATAAAATATGGGTTTGCTCCCCATTATAACGCAAAAAACCCACACTTATTAGAAAAGTGTGGGTTCTTAAAAATATATTCTAGGTTTGATTAGGCATCAATATTTGCATACTTAGCATTCTTCTCAATAAATTCCCTTCTTGGTGGAACCTCATCTCCCATTAACATAGAGAAAATCCTATCAGCTTCTCCACCATTATCGATGTTCACCTGTCTCAATATTCTAAATTCAGGATCCATAGTCGTATCCCAAAGTTGCTCAGCATTCATTTCCCCAAGACCTTTATATCGCTGGATCTGCACTCCACCGCTATAACTTTCAGCTATTTCATCACGCTCTTTTTCACTCCAGGCATATCGCTTCTTCTGCCCTTTCTTTACCAAATAAAGTGGTGGTGTTGCTATATAAATATGACCATTTTCGATCAACTCTTTCATATAACGGAAAAAGAAAGTTAAGATCAAAGTTTCAATATGACTACCATCAACATCGGCATCACACATGATCACGACCTTATGATATCTCAATTTAGAAAGATTCAATGCCTTACTATCCTCTTCAGTACCTATGGTAACTCCAAGAGCAGTATAGATATTCTTAATTTCCTCATTATCAAAAACCCTGTGAGACATGGCTTTTTCAACATTCAGAATTTTACCCCTCAATGGAAGGATTGCCTGAAACTTACGATCTCTTCCCTGCTTGGCAGTACCACCCGCCGAGTCACCCTCAACAAGAAATACTTCACATTGTTCCGGATCCTGATCAGAGCAATCAGATAATTTCCCAGGCAAACCGCCAACACTCATGACGGTTTTACGCTGAACCATTTCACGGGCTTTTTTCGCAGCATTTCTAGCCTGCGCAGCTAATATTACTTTTTGAACGATGGTTTTAGCATCATTCGGATTTTCTTCTAAGTAATTCTCAAGCATTTCTGAAACAGCTTGAGAAACAGCTGAAGTCACCTCACGGTTACCTAGCTTAGTTTTTGTCTGCCCCTCAAATTGAGGTTCAGCTACTTTCACAGAAATAATCGCTGTTAAACCTTCACGAAAATCATCTCCTGTAATTTCAAATTTCACCTTATCGAGAAGTCCCGAAGAATCTGCATACTTCTTAAGAGTTGTTGTTAACCCCCTTCTAAACCCAGAAAGATGTGTCCCACCTTCATGTGTATTAATATTGTTTACATACGAATGTAGATTCTCACTAAAAGAAGTATTATAAACCATCGCTACCTCTACAGGAATATCATTCTTCTCCCCTTCCATTGAGATCACATCACCAATAATAGGTTCACGGTTTCCATCAAGGAACCTGATAAATTCTTTTAATCCTTCTTCAGAATGGAAATCATCATGAACAAACTCACCATTATCTTCTTTATTCCTTTTATCAGTTAAACTGATTCTTATACCCTTGTTTAGATAAGCTAACTCACGCATACGGCTGGCAAGCGTATCGTAATTATACTCAAGTGTTTGAGTAAAAATACTTGGATCTGGCTTGAAAGTCACAATAGTACCACTCAACTCAGTTTCACCTGTAGGTTTTACAGGGTATAGCGGCTTACCTAATTCATATTCCTGCTGCCAAACCTGACCATCACGAAAAACTATAGCAGTTAAGTGTTCTGAAAGTGCATTCACACAACTTACACCAACCCCGTGAAGACCCCCGGAAACTTTATAAGAATCCTTATCAAATTTACCTCCGGCACCAATCTTGGTCATTACAACCTGCAGCGCAGAAACTCCTTCTTTTTTATGTAAGTCTATAGGAATACCCCTACCATTATCTTCGGTAGTAATAGAATTATCCTCGTTTATGGTAACTTTTATATTATCACAGTGTCCGGCAAGGGCTTCATCGATAGAGTTATCAACAACTTCATATACCAAATGATGCAAACCTCGAACGCCGGTATCTCCAATGTACATTGAAGGCCGCATACGAACATGCTCCATCCCTTCCAACGCCTGAATACTGTCGGCGGAATAATTATGTTTCTTAGCTTCTTCGCTCATATAATATGCTAATTAATTTCGTCTCTTTTGGATAACGAACAAATATAACAATTCGCATATTTTTAACAGGTTGAAGCAGCCTTATAAGCCTTTAAGTTATCAACAAATAATGTGGAAAAACCCGAAGCGCAAGGAAAATTATGTACTTCGGGTTAAATATTTAAAATATGGCTAATTCTAAATTTTTGCCATCTCCTTTTTCATTCCTGGAGCGACATGTGTTTCGTTTGCTCTACCGCTTGGATCCAAATCTTTTTGCCATTTTGGAATCCACCTCTTTACGGTTTTAGCCGCAGCTTCCTGTGGAAAATGTTTACTGAACAATTCACGGTAGAAATAAGCTTCTTTTGTGGCAGGTGTATTTACAGGATATTTCTCTTCTGCTGTCTCCATTTGAGAATCACTTACCTGCTTTGAAGCATATTCTATAAGCTGATCTATCCAGTTGTAACCAACCCCATCGCTAAACTGTTCTTTTTGTCTCCATAAGACCTCATCCGGTAAAAATGGTCTTTCAGGGGTATCAAAAGCTTTCCTGAGAATATATTTTTCAGCTCCATCGTACGTAGCAGGCATTTTTTCTTCAGGAACCATTTCCATCGCGGTTTTCAAAAACGCTTTATCCAAGAATGGTACCCTGGCTTCCAGTCCATGAGCCATGGTAGATTTATCTGCTCGTAAACAATCTGCAGTTGCCAATCTCTGAACTCTTCTAATCGTTTCCTTCTGAAATTCTTTTGGTGAAGGAGCGTTTTTAAAGTAAAGATACCCTCCGAGAATCTCATCTGAACCTTCTCCTGAAAGCACTACTTTGATCCCTTTTTCAGCAATTGCTTTTGAAAGAAAATACATAGGCGTACTTGCTCTAATGGAAGTGACATCATAAGTTTCTAAATGCCAAACTAGTTTTTCAAGAATTTCTATTCCTTCTTTTACCGTGAAGTGAATTTCATGATGCTCGGTTCCTAAAAATTCTGCAACCTTTCTTGCTGCAATTAAATCTGGAGCTTCAGCATCTAATCCAATGGAAAAGGAATGTAATTTTTGCCCAGACCCTTCCATTAATCGGGCTGCTATAGAAGAAGTCAGAGAAGAATCAAGACCACCGCTCAACAAAACACCCAGAGGCACATCTGCCATTAATCTTTTTCTGGTAGCCTCAATAAGGCTTTCTCTTAATTTTTTAAGATCTGCAGGTTGTACTGCTTTTTCAGAATCAAACCATTCAGGAGTATAATATCTAACGAAACCTGTTTCCGGAGTATAATAATGACCAGGAGGAAATGCTGAAAATTCTGTACAATGATCTGTCAAAGCTTTCATTTCACTTGCAAACCATAAAGCTCCTTTTTCATCGGTTCCATAATAAAGAGGTTTAACCCCAATTGGATCTCTGGCAACGATAAAATCATCTCCATCGATAATTACAAAGGAAAACACCCCATCAAGCATATCTACAAAATCATACCCATATTTCTCATACATATGTACGATCACTTCTGAATCTCCTGTAGTCCTGAAAGAATGATCTTTTAATTCATTATTTCTCAAGTCCATGTGGTTATAGATCTCTCCGTTATGGATCATCCAGGCCGATCCGGTTCCCTGGATAGGCTGCATACCTGTAGTTAGATCTACAATTGAAAGGCGTTCGTGCGAAAGCACATGTCCTTTTTCAGTAATTTTTAATCCGCTTTCATCGGGACCTCTATGAGACATTCTTTTTGAAAGGCTAGCTATTTTTGCCGTTTCAATGTCTTTTCCGATAACTGCTAAAATTCCACACATGACTTATATTATTTATAATTACAATACAAATATGAGTTTAAACTTACTTTTAGAAAACATAATATATCATTTGGATAACTATTGTAAAGTAAAAAATTAGTATTTGATATTAATTTAAACACAAACTGAAAATAATTTGGCAGATCCTTTCATCTGTAAAGATTTCAAATTTTAACAGCAACTTTGTTCTTTTTTAACAAATCAACGTACCGTCATGAATTATCTTTATTGAAAATTTAATTAACACAGAAAGACATGAAGAAATTTATAATAGGAGGACTCAGTGCAATTTGTTTATTGATCACAAATCCCATAAACGCACAGGAAGATGATAAGGTTAACTTTACAAAAGAAGAACTGAAATTCTCTAAAATGGATGCGAGTCCAATGGATCTGGCATTGTATAGAGATAAAAACGATGCGACCGTAGCTAGAGTGATTTATAGCCGTCCGCAAAAAAGAAACCGTGAAATTTTTGGAAAACTAATCCCTTATGGTGAAGTATGGAGAACAGGAGCTAATGAGGCTACTGAACTTACTTTATACCAGGACATGAAGGTTGCCGATGCTGTTGTAAAGGCTGGCACTTATACCTTATATAGTATTCCCGGTGAAAAAGAATGGACAGTAATTCTAAATAGTAAAACTAACACCTGGGGATCTTATGAATATACCGATAAAGAAGATAAAGTGAGAATCAAAGTACCGGTAAGACAAGCTCCAAATACTATCGAATCTCTTTCTATGGCATTCCAGGAATCTAAAAAAGGCGCAGATCTTTTAATTGGATGGGATAGCAGTTATGTAAAAGTTCCTTTTGAGAACGTAAAATAATAAGTTTCGATATTTGTAAACTAAAAAGACGCCCGAAAAGGCGTCTTTTTTTATGGAATATTCAAATATTTATGAGTTTGCAGAGATACTTTCCACTTGGGATTTGCCATTACATAATCTACAATTAATGGGATCATTTCTTCTCTCTTGCTCCATTCAGGCTGAAGATAAAGAACACATTTCTCCCCAACTTTAGCAGCTTGTTCCTCAGCGAATTTAAGATCGTGCTTATTAAAAACAATTACTTTTAATTCATTCGCGACTGGATAGATTTTATCTTTCGGAAGTTTTATTTTCTTCGGAGAAAGACAAATCCAGTCCCAGGTTCCGGTAAGATCATAAGCTCCCGAAGTTTCAATATGAATATCGCAACCTTTCTTTTTGAGACTCCCAGTTAATTCAGTCATATCCCAAGTAAGAGGTTCTCCTCCCGTAATCACTATTGTTTTACTATATTTCACGGCGTTTTCAACAATTTGACCAATACGGGTTGGAGGGTGCACCTCCGCATCCCAGCTCTCCTTCACATCGCACCAGTGACAACCAACATCACAACCACCTATTCTTATAAAATAGGCCGCCGTTCCTTTATGGAATCCCTCTCCCTGAATGGTATAGAATTCTTCCATTAGCGGAAGCATAACTCCTTTATCTACCAGTTCTTTTGTCTCTTCTGAAATCATAGCCTGCAAAGATAAGTAAACTTGAACTTCTAAATTACTTAAGCAGGTTTGAATAGGTAAAAACCTATTTGAAAATTAAGGTATTGATAATCTTATCCAGTGAAACCTTAGTATCTAACAGGAACCCATTTATAATAGCATATTCCATCTCACCATTTTTATAAAGAAAAAAGTTTGCATTTTTTCCCGGAGCCAGATGAGTATTAATTTTATAATCTTCGGGAACAAGATTAATCGGAAAATTAGAATAGGGCACTTTAAGCATTGATGAATCAACTTTAATATAAGCATATCCCTTTTCAAGCAGCTCTTTTGCATTTAAAACCTCTAATTCTTTTGGAGAAGATATTTTTTCAGGATAAACCTTTCCAAATACCAGTTTTAGTCCTGATGCATCAAGTTCTTCATATCCATAACTCGTAGAAAGATCTCCCAGATCTACAACTCTCCCAGAATAATAAAAATCTGCAGCTCCTTCAATATCATTTTCGTCCTTGTTAATTCCAATATCTAAAATATAATCCTTTTCATTCAGGTGATATTTAAGTCCTGTAATTTTAAGGTCAAATAACATCCGGTCGTTATTGGGAATCCTTTCGTATTCTGAAATATCTTCTGTTCTATAACTCTCTGTGGCAATAGAATTTAAGGCCGAAAGAATACTTACAAAATTCAATTTTCTAATCTCCTGCTTTTCCGGATCCTCTGGAAATCCACCAGATTCAATAAGAATAGTGCTGGTTCCCCACTTCTGGATATTGTCTCCAAATGCCCTTGGCTCAAAATCGTCATTATACCTTCCCACCTGCCCAGGGACAAATTTCTGTAATACTTTATTCATCTGCACAATAACTTTCATGGCATCTCCCCTCACCACATTTATTTCTTTCTCGTAATTATAAGCAGGAGCTAAAAATGAAATTGTAGCAGGTTTTTCGGTTTGCTCAGCATTATAATATTTACTTTGATCGTGAAGATTAAAACCAAAATCTGCATCGAGACTATCCCTTATCCTCTTTAATGTTTTCGCCTCGGGAGACTGAAGTCTTAGTGCATCGCGATTCACATCTACACCTAAAGCATTTCGACGCATAAATTTCTCTGCTCCATCAGGATTCAACATCGGCAGAAAGTGAATTCTTAACTTCTTCAATATTATCTTCCTTTCATCTTCAAACTCTTCGGAATTAAAAAAATTGAGCATATCGAAAATTGCCATCGTTGCAGTAGATTCATCTCCGTGCATTTGTGACCACAAGAACACATCTGTTTCTCCATCCCCTAAGCTAATAAGGTTCAGGCTTCGACCTTCAATAGATTCCCCAACTTTTTGAATATGAAGTTTGTTTTCAGACTTCAGAATATCCAAGAGAGAAACGATATCCTCATGCTTCAGCCTTCTGTTTGTGATCTCTTTTTCCTTAAATTTTGAATAGTTATCAAATAATTTACTTGAGAACCCATTGTTTTGAGCTGTTGAAACATTTATGATTACCAGTAGTGCAGTAACAAAGCCAAAAACTCTTTTCATATTTATTTTTTTAGAGGAACTTTTTTTAAATTCCTATTTTGTGTTGCATTTCTAACTTCTTTCATAAATTCTTCTCCCGGGTCAACTTTCATAGTTCGGTAACCCGAATCTTTCTCTAACCATAAGTCATGACCTTCAAAATTTGTATACTCATAATGCCCAATTACATATTGAATATTATATTTATCACTTAAATAATTTACCAGCCAGATATTAGACGCTACCTGAGCAGCGGTGAGAGGAGTGTCTTTAGTTCCACCTACATTTTCCACTCCAATGGCTGTATGATTCAATCCAATAACATGGCGAGCCATTACAGTCTCAGGCATTAACCTATAAATAGCTCCATTTTTATCTACCAGGAAATGTGATGATACATTCAGTTGACTAGCTCCTGAAATAGCTTCTCTAGATTGGGGTAGTTTTGAATTTTTAAATGCCCGAAATGAATCTTCCAATGTCGGAATTTCCGTCCAATGTAAAACGATCATCTTAGGATCAATTTCCGGGGAATTCTGCTCAAGTCCATAACGATTTTTTAGATATTCTAATGTAAGTTCAATGCGATCTTTTTCAAAATCGATAGGCTTTTCAATAATTCTCGAACTTTCGCATGCGAATAAGATTAACAATATAAAGGAACCAACTAATCCAAAAAACTTTCTTTTTCTCATATTATTTTAAAAAAAAGGATATCTAAAAACTTTGAGAAATCGTTATTGCGTGAAACCGAGCAATCTGTAAGCATTTGAGTATCTAATAAAATACTTCACTCAATTCACAATAAGGTCCAAATTTATCTTTTAAACATCCTCTTAAATTTAGCACATGCTATTCATCCCAAAAAATAGGATCCAATAATGTAACATTAGGTACATTATTGCCATTTCTACTTACTTCAGAATCAGGATAAGCAAGCCTTTTAATAAACATTCCGTTTAAATCTGGATTCACATTTTCCGGAAGACTAAAATTCTCATAATCATAATCATAACGACGCGCATCTACCCATGCTTCAGGATGAAGAAACATAGCCACCCATTTTTCCTTAAAAATATCAGCAATTGTAAAACTTTCCACTCCCATACTTACTTCAGGCGTATTTATATAATCTTCAATTTCATCAGCAGGGACACCAATTTTTACCATATGCGCCCTAATTCCATCTAAATAAGCCTGATAAGACTGGTCTTTATCAATACTGAAAGCTGCTTCGGCTTCAATAAATTTTTGTTCAAAATAGGTTGCCATAAGTACAGGCCCCTGTTCTGTTGTATAATAATCCCCAGGCTCCAACACAGATCGTTCTCCTTCTTCAGCAGCGTCTCCCCTACCAGCACCGTTTAAAGTCCCCACGTATTCCCCATCCTCTGTTGTACTTACCATATAAGGCAATCTAGGATCTAGGACTCCAAAAGTGGTTCCATCAGTAGCTTCAATAAATTGTTCGGAAATCCACCCCCCCAGAAATAGATTAGCATTGTCTATCGCTACATCTGCCCAAGGATTTATCTCCTCTGCAAAATACTCCACCTGAGCGTCATCATCTGAACTTTCGAAGGCGTTTTCAAGAGCTGTCAAGACCGAAGCTGGATCGTATTGTTCTGTTTCACTATAATGATTTAGATATCTTGCCTTGAGCATATTTCCAAATTTTATCCACTTAGATATATCACCCTGATAGATAAAATCATCCTCTTCTACTGAATTTTCTGTCTCGGTAGCCAAATTACTAATACCACTATTCAGTAAATTCAAAACTGTCGAATATAACTGATCGTCATTATCATAAGCCGGCGTTATAGTAACAAAATTGAATCCTTCATTATACGGTATAGCTCCCCAGGCATCTACCGTAGTGGCTAAATTATAAGCCATTAAGATTTGACCGATGCCCAGATAATGGTTTGCTCCTTCTTCTTCAGCCTTCAACATCATATCATTTATATCGGTCATTGCATTGTACATTGATGCCCATGTACCACTATAACTAACTGGATCCATTACATCTGAAGAACTTCCAGGGTTGGGCGACGCCAAGTGCTGTACGTAGTTTGAAGTTATATCTCCCATCCTAAAGGTATTCTGTGAAGATTCAAAGGTAGAATTTACCATTAAACCCGCTAAGGGCGCCTCTGAGGGATTATTGGGATTTTCATTGATATCCAGGTAATCGTCGCAAGCTGTAAATGAAAAAGCAAAGGCGAAGATCACATACTTATATTTTTTTATTTTAAATTTCATATCCAAGATTTTTTATTTTTATATGCCCAGATTAAGGGTAAAGAATAAACTTCTTACTCCGGGATATCCTAAGCCTGTTAAACCTGTGGCATTCCCTCCGGCTCCAACACTAAAGGATTCCGGATCAAAACCGTCCCATGGAGTGTACAAAATAATATTATTTGCAGCCACTGAAGCTCTTACAGAAGTAAACGGAAGACGTTCTAACATGTTTTCCTGTAAATTATACCCCAATGTGATATTCCTAAGTTTTATAAAAGCAGCGTCTTGCACAAAATTCTCACTTACTCCTCGATATCGATTCCTATAAAAACCTGCTCCGTAATCCCTGCCATCTGGCCCCTCCCCCTGACCAAGGAATACTGGCTGTGTATTTGGACTGCCATCTTCCAGTACACCATCAAAAACAATAGTCTCGTTTCTATTTAGAGTATATTCTGCAATACCAAATGCTGAGAAAAAGTTATCAAACTGATTGTACTGTTGAACTCCTGCTCTAAAGTCAATGAGAAATGAAAAATCAAAACCTTTATATGCAAAGTTATTACTTAAGCCTCCAATCCATTTTGGAGTAGAATTTCCAAGGATTAACTGATCTGAATTCCTTGTGGGAAAACCATCTGCACCAATAATTATAGGTAAACTCTCATTTAGAAAAATATCCTCGGGATCTGAACCAAATCTACCATAGCTGGTTCCGAACAAATTGCCATACGCCTCTCCTTCCAACAATTTAATTGTAACGCGACTCCCTGCATAGCCAAATTGGCTCCCCACTTCAATCTCTTCAATCCCTTCACGTATACTCTTTACTTCATTTTTATTGTAAGCTGCATTCAATGTTATATCCCATCTAAACTCCTCATTCTTAATAGGAGTACCTCTTATTATAAACTCCCAACCTTGATTTTCAATTTCCCCTGCATTAGTTATAAAAGTGGAGAATCCAGCCGACTCACTCACAGGAACCGGTATAATTTGATCTTTACTATTAGATTTATACCAGGTTATATCTAGTCCTAACCGATTTTCAAAAAATCGAAGATCAGTACCAAATTCTATCGCAGTAGTTTTTTCAGGTTTCAGTTCAAGATCGCCAAACTGGCTAAATCTTGTAAATCCTACCTGTCCATTTAAAGGATAAACATCTGGAGAGTTATAAGTTTGACCAATCGCATAAGGATTTGTATCCTTACCTACTTGAGCCCAAGATCCTCTTAACTTTCCAAAAGTGAACCAACCTGGTTGCTCAAAACTTTCTGTAAATACATACCCCAGGTTTACTGATGGATAGAAAAATGAATTGTTCCCTATTGGTAATGTTGAAGTCCAGTCATTTCTGGCAGTTATATTAAGGAATAAAGTCTCGTCATAATTAAGCATTAAGTCCCCATACACCCCTACAAGCCGTCTTTTCCTTTTGTCTTGTGAAGTTGAAACCCTACTGGTATAACTAAGATCATAAAATCTTGGGATTACAAAGTCTTCTCCTTCAGCATCCACCCTCTCATAATCCCTTTCAAAGATATCATTACCCACCCTCAAAGTGGTTTTGAACTTCTCTGTCCAGTCGTTTTTAAAAGTTAGGAATATATTAGAATTTATATCCCGGCTATTAATTCTGGTTTCACGAATAAAACCTTCACTGTCTAAAGGATTTTCACCATCTATACCTAACGGACCAGGTGTAATTTCTGTACGCCGGTCACTATAATAATCTGTACCTATTAAATAAGTGACATCCAAAAACTTCCAGGGACTATAAGAAAACCGAAAATTACCCACTGTTCTATTCACTTCATCTTCAAATGTGCTAAAACGAGCATCATATATTGGATTGGTATTTCCATAAGTTTTCATGGTGCCATCTGGATTAATATAATCTTCAACATCGTGGTTCGGAGCCCAGTAAACTAATCGCTCCATAAAGCGATCATGGGGTACCCTATTACCTCCAGAAATTGTATAATTCACATTGCCTGAAAATCTAAATTTTTCACTAAACTTTATTTCTCCACTTAGTTTGGCCGAAGTTCTCCCCCAATCACTAAAAGGAATGATTCCTTCTTGATCTAAGTTACCTAAAGATCCATAGAATGTCACATTTTCGCTACCTCCAGAAATACTCAATGTATTATCAATCTGAATACCCGTTTGCATGGCATCTCTCCATATATCATTAAAAACTACATCAGGATCTATTTCATTTATTTCAGCCATGGATGGTCCCCAGTTCGGCCAAAAAGAATCGGGGTCATAAACTCCAGAGAAACCCTGACCATAAGTTTCCTGAAATTCCGGAAATCTATTGATTTCTTCAAATCCCACCGATGAGTTAAGATTTATTTTTATCCTACCGGCCTTTCCTTTTTTTGTAGTAATGATCACAGCACCATTTGCCGCCCTAACCCCATAGAGAGCAGTTGCAGCAGCACCTTTAAGGATACTCATAGATTCAATATCGTTAGGATTGATATCTGCAGCCCTGTTAGAAAGTCCTCTTGGCGTGCCCACAGATTCAACAGTAGAGTTGTCTATTGGCACCCCATCTATAACAAATAATGGCTGGTTATCTGCATTAGGATCCAGGGAGTTTACACCTCTAATAATTATTCTGGCACTCATTCCTGGCGCGCCTCCAGAATTAGTGATTTGAACTCCTGCAGCCTGCCCCTGCAAAGCACTTACAAGATTCTGTTGTTTTGTCTTTGTAATCTCTTCAGAATCAATCTCCTGGATAGCATACCCAAGGGACTTTTTTTCCTGCTCTATCCCGAAAGAAGTCACTACGACCTCATCAAGACTTTCCAGGTCTGCCACCAGGGTAACATCCAGGGTGGATTGTCCTGTATAAGAAATTTCCTGAGTTTCGAATCCAACAGAAGAGAAAACCAGGACTTCCCCAGGTTCTATATCTATTCGATAGTTCCCATCAAAATCGGTGATCGTACCCCGATTCGTTCCTTTAATTAGCACATTTACCCCGTTTAGAGGCTCCCCGTCTTCAGATCCGGTAATCAAACCGCTTACAGAATTTTCCTGTGCCAACAAGGTTGCAAATTGAAAAATAGCTAAAAAGGCTATTATTGAAGTTTTTAATTTCATACCTTATTTTGTTAATTAATTGTGAATGAAGTCTAAATATAATACATCTATATTTATTATGTTACTTCATTTTATCAATATATTTAACAACTGTTCATCTTTTTAGTTCTTATAACGATTATATTCTACTCTTTTAACACCATGATCAAACATTCAGTAAAATTAAGTATAGCTGTTAAATCAATGCTATTCCTAAGCTCGCTTTTAATTATATCCTGTTCAGCAATTAAAAAAACAAATAAAGAAATAGAAACAGATTTTCATGAATCCCCAGTATTTAAAAAAGGCTACGCTGGTTTTGCATTATATGATCCGGCTATAGATAAAATGCTTTACACCCACAATGCTGAAAAATATTTTACCCCGGCTTCTAACACTAAACTCTTTTCCCTCTACACTGGATTAAAGATACTGGGAGGTTCCATTCCGGCTTTAAAATATACCACTGTAGGCGATAGTTTAATTTTTAAAGGCACTGGAGATCCATCATTTTTAAATCCTGAATTACCAAAATCCCATGTATGGAACTTTTTAAAGAACAGTGATAAAAAGCTGTTTTATGCCCCCCCGGTATTTAAAGAAAAACGATTAGGATCTGGCTGGGCGTGGGATGATTATGATTCTTATTATTCCGCGGAAAAAATTGATTTTCCTATCTACGGTAATCTGATAGAAATTAAATTTGAAAAAGGAGCATCTAAGCCCTCTATAAAACCAGGATTGCTATCAGATTCTATTCATGCAATAAAACCGGCAAAAGTTAAAAACAAATATGTTCAAAGGGAAATTGCTTCAAATAAAATGGAATATCAAAATTTCCCGAGAGAGGAAGATTTCACCCAAAATATTCCTTTTAACTTCTCTTCAGAACTTATTGTAAAGTTACTTTCAGATACACTAAACAGGAAAGTTGAAATATATAGAGGAGATACCAAAACCCTTAAGTTTAACAAAACTCTCTACAGTGTTCCTGGTGATAGCATTTATAAACGTATGATGCAGGTAAGTGATAATTTTATTGCTGAACAGATCCTTTTAATGGCCGCCGATAAAATCTCAGATAGTTTAAAAACAAGCATTGCTATAGATTATATGAAAGAGAATTATTTAGGGGATCTCCTTGATGAAGCTAAGTGGGTTGATGGGTCAGGACTTTCCAGGTACAATTTATTTACTCCAAGGTCAATGATTAAGCTGATTGAAAAAATAGAAAAGGAGATGCCGAAAGAAGAACTTTTCAAGATCCTCGCAGCCGGAGGTGAATCTGGAACACTTAAGAATTATTACAAAGCTGAAACTCCTTATATTTATGCCAAAACAGGAACTTTAAGAAATAATCATAGCCTTAGCGGTTTTCTTATTACCAAAAGTGGAAAAACGCTTATTTTTAGCTTTATGAATAGTAATTATACCGTGCCTACTTCAGAATTAAAACAAGGCATGACTCGCATTCTGGAAATGATCAGAGATAATTATTAAACAGCAATACTCAAATGCAAAGAAGAAAATTTATTCAGAATATTGGA
The DNA here is from genome assembly GCF_000060345.1 of Christiangramia forsetii KT0803. Taxonomy (NCBI): domain Bacteria; kingdom Pseudomonadati; phylum Bacteroidota; class Flavobacteriia; order Flavobacteriales; family Flavobacteriaceae; genus Christiangramia; species Christiangramia forsetii. Next base: position 2,876,727 of record NC_008571.1, read on the forward strand.
ATCGGCGGACTTATGTTACCCCTAAACCCACTTAGTTTCGATCAAAATAAAGCAGAAATTCTCGATGAGGATGTATTAATACCTGAAGCACTTAAAGAAGGAGATACTATAGGAATTGTTAGCCCTGCCAGTGCAATTTTTGAATCTGAACCTTATACCATTGCCAAAGAATTTTTTGAAGCGATGGGACTAAAAGTGAAATTCGGCAAAAACACCAGAAACCGATATGGGCATTTAGCCGGAACAGATGAAGAGCGGGCAGAAGAATTAAATGAAATGTTTCGGGATAAGTCTGTAAAGGCGATTATTGCTTTGAGAGGTGGTTCTGGAGCGGCCAGGATACTTGATAAACTGGATTACGAGGCAATAATGAATAATCCAAAGATATTTATCGGCTACAGTGATATTACGGCTCTGCACCTGGCAATATTTGAGAAAACCCGTCTGGTAAGCTTTCATGGGCCTGTCGCCGTGTCCACCTGGAATTCTTTTAGTGCTGACTATTTAAGACGTTTATTATTTAAAAACGAAGCCATCACATATAGTAATCCAGCGTCAAAAGGGGATGAATTGGTGCAAACCAAAAACAGGATACGAGTAATTAATGAGGGTAGTGTTAAGGGACAATTACTAGGGGGCAACCTTTCCGTCCTCACAGGAATTATGGGATCTGAATATTTTCCTAAAGACTGGACAGGTAAAATACTATATCTCGAAGACGTTGGAGAAAAGATTTATGCCGTAGACCGAATGATGACACAAATTCAACTTGGTGGAGTACTGAACCAGATCAGCGGATTTGTTTTCGGCAAATGTACCGATTGTGATCCCGGCGGTAGCGGTTATGGATCCCTGACTCTGGAAGAAGTCATTGATCACTATATTAAACCTCTGGGAATTCCAGCATTTTCTGGAGCAATGATTGGCCATATTGACGATAATGTTACGATCCCAAATGGAATCCAGGCCGAACTTGACGCAACAAATGGAACTATTAGACTATTATCCCCGGCAGTGAAATAGAGGATATTTTATTTTTTTCGCTTTAGTTCTTTTTGATGAAGCTCTCTACCTAACTCAGCCAGGAAGGGAATCCCAAGATGTTTGTACTCGTAAACTCCATCATTGAATATTCCATTTTGGTTTACAAGAAGACTTGCTGAAAGAAGAAATTCTATATTATTCTTTTCATCGGTGATATAAGCCGTTTCCGTTAATGTTCCGTAAGCATAACCTACCTTATTATATATCTTGATGTGAGAAGGGATTCGCTCTTTTGAGTCCCCATATATAAAGAACTTGCCATAACTATCATAGAATTCTTGTTCGTCATAGCCGGCTTCTCCGGGTAATGTAGCCATCGCCTGTTTCAGAAATTCCATTTGTTCAGGTTCAATATGGAAGTTTTTTGATTTCGGAAAATTACCTGGGAAAAATAGCATTTTCATGAGTTTATGCTGAGTTTCCAGCGGAAAATAATTTTTAAAAGCAAAACTAAACGGCTCGTCTACCTTCTCTTCATTCTCTATATAACCGACTCCTTTTATCACATCATGGATCATAAGGGAATCTGCCTTAGCATTATTGGAAACTGGCAACTTGAACTCTCCATTTTCCGTTTTAAAGATCATTTGTTTTGTAAGAGTATCGCCCGATCCTTCTCCTGAAAATCTATGGGAGATGCGAACCGGAGCAAGTCCTTTAGATTTCAGCTTGGCGTTGATATAATCCTGACCAAGGAACTCGAAAAGCCGGTTATATGCATCATTATCACTTACAGCGAAAATCGCATCTATATCATTCGCAATGCTATGATTAATAGAATCATTCTCCAGATGATAAGGGGTAGATTTATAAATATCAATGCCCTCTTCACTCAATTCGTTGACCTTCTCAAGACTTAAAACAGCTATTGGTAATTTCACTGTGCTGGCAGGGTAAAAATATGCTTCAGCATCAACTCTATATTTATAATCTTCAAATTCCACTGCTCCATCAGTCCGTATTATTCTGGAATAAATGATCTGAACCTCATATTTCTCGGGATTGCTGAATACTTCGGAAAGTTTGCTGTTTTGAGATAAAGAAACCTGTTTAAGCACATTCTGGCTCATACTACAGCTTGCAATAAGCAGAAATATTGCAACGATTGAAAGATATTTAAACATGGTAGACGAAATTGATACTTTCAAATATATTAGATAATCTGTTATTTCTTAAACTGATTTAATATTTAAAAACTGAATCAACACGGAATACCTATTTTTTAAAAGCCGGAAATTTCCTCTTTTGAATTATCATTTTTATAATAACTTAGCATCAATGGATAAAAAAGCACAATTTGTAGAAGAAATTCAGAAAGGCTATACCACCAAGGGAGATTATATTTATCTGGGCGCAGGGATGATTGATGGTGAGGTACATTCTGAAGCCGCGGTAAAAATTCCCCTAAAAACCATGAATAGACATGGTTTGATCGCTGGAGCTACCGGAACCGGAAAATCAAAAACACTTCAGATCATTGCTGAAAATCTTTCAGAAAAGGGAGTTCCTGTAATGCTCATGGACGTAAAAGGAGATCTTAGTGGTATTGCTGAAGCTGCAGAAGAAAAAGATTTTATTACCGAAAGACATCTAAAACTTGATTTTCCATTTTCAGCCACAAGCTCACCCGCTGAAATATTAACACTTTCGGACCAGGAAGGGATTAGGTTAAGAGCTACTGTTAGCGAGTTTGGCCCCGTGTTATTATCCCGAATACTAGATCTTACCTCCACTCAAACAGGCATCCTGGCAATTATTTTTAAATATTGCGATGATAACCAGCTTCCGTTACTTGACCTTAAAGATCTTAAAAAGATCATTCAATATTCAACCGAAAACGGAAAAGAAGAATTTGAAAAAAACTACGGAAGAATCTCCAGAGCCTCTACCGGTGCTATTTTGAGAAAAATCGTGTCTTTAGAACAACAGGGAGCAGATCTTTTTTTTGGAGAAAGATCGTTTGAAGTAAATGATCTGCTTAGAAAGACTCGAGACGGTAAAGGTTATGTAAATATTCTAAGACTTACAGATATTCAGGATAGGCCAAAACTTTTTTCAACATTCATGCTAAGCCTGCTTGCGGAAATTTATTCCACCTTTCCAGAAAAAGGTGATATGGACAAACCGGAACTAGTGATGTTTATAGACGAGGCTCATCTTATTTTTGAAGAAGCTTCAGATGCATTGTTAGATCAAATTGAAAGTATCGTAAAATTAATTAGGTCTAAAGGTGTGGGAATTTATTTTGTGACCCAAAATCCCGCCGATGTTCCAGAGGAGGTACTTGGTCAGTTAGGTTTAAAGATTCAGCATGCTCTAAGGGCATTTACGGCAAAAGACAGAAAAGCGATTAAACTTGCTGCTGAAAATTATCCGGTTTCAGAATTTTATGATACCAAAAATATGCTTACAGCGTTAGGTATAGGAGAGGCATTGGTTTCAGCTTTAGACGAGAAAGGGAGACCTTCTCCACTTGTTGCTACAATGCTTAGAGCTCCCATGAGTAGAATGGATATTCTTTCAGATAAAGAATTAAAAGATTTAATAAACAGTTCTGCTCTTGTTCCAAAATACAATGAAGAACTTGACAGAGAGAGTGCTTACGAAATTCTAAATAGAAAGATTGAAACGGCTGAGAAAGAAGAAGCGAAAGAAAAAGCCGAAAAAGAAAGAAAAGAAGTAACGAAACCCAGTTCCCGCCGTCGAACAAAAAGTAGTGAAGGAGCTATTATAAAAGTCCTAACCAGCGCAACCTTTATTCGAGGAGTGATGGGAATTCTGAATAAATTTTTAAAATAAAATTACCCAATTTAAAATGTATAAAAGAGCTTTATTAATTATTGGTTTATGTGTAAGTGTATTATCCTGTACTAGTGATGAAGAAAATCCTTTTCTTATTTCTCCCACTCAGGTTGGCCCGCTAAAAAAAGAGAATAAGATACATCAGTTAGATTCTATATTTCAGGGAGATAGTATTGTTAGACAAACGAGTGGCCCTCAGGAATTTCGCTCAACAGATGAAATTAAGGTCTTTAGTGAAGAAGGCCAGGCATTAATGAGCCTTGAACCTTTACAGGAATTTGATTCTACAAGCACTATTGGCTATATTAGAATTCTTGACGCTCGCTATGAAACCAAGCATGGAGTAAATATCAAAAGTTCATTTAAGGAAATCGTGGAGAATTACAATATTTCCAGAATAGAGAATACGATAAATTCTGCGGTAGTGTTTCTAGATGAGATCAACGCTTATATTACCATAGATAAGAATCAGTTACCTACGAATTTAAGGTATGATACCGATAGTAAGATCATGGCCTCTCAAATTCCTGATGATGCGAAAATTAAATACTTTATGATCTACTGGAATTAGAGATGCGTAATTTTCTGTTGGTCATAACCCTATGCTTAATGTACGGATGTAAGTCCCAGGTAGATTACCTAAATACAGATTTAAAATCTCAAAATGGATATTACCAGGCAGTAATTGAAATTCCCGCAGGAACCAATTCCAAAATTGAATATGATAAAGTTTCAAAGATCTTTAAGCCATCTTTGAAAGACGGAAAAGAAAGAACTATTGATTTTCTTGCGTATCCAGCCAATTACGGCTTTATTCCCTCAACTTTTTCAAACCCTGAGAAAGGAGGGGATGGCGACGCCCTGGACGTAATGGTGCTTAGCTCCACAATTCCTTCTGGGAAAATTATTGAAATAATCCCCATAGGAATGTTGAAACTGATGGATGCCGGTGAAGAAGACTACAAGGTGATTGCAATTCCTGCAGACCTAAATTTAAGGACGATTAATACTGAAACTTTTAAAGATTTCGTTAAAAAGTATGAACCTGCTAAAGAAATTCTGGAAAGTTGGTTTACAAATTATGATCCCGCAGATAAGACTGAAATACAAGGCTGGGCGGACGAAGAGGAAACGAAAAAAGAGATATTACGACTTCATGTAGAATTGTAAAATTTGTTAATATTGTAGCTATTCTTAATTGTTTAAGTACATTTATTTCTTAACCAATAAAACAAGATATGATTAAAGTCTTAGCAATGATTATGCTTATTGGAGGTGCAATTGCACTTGTAATGGGCGTATTAGGAATTTTTGGTAGTGTAGCGTTAATGCTTAGCCCCTGGGCGCTCACCATCCTTGGCTTCGTATTCTTTGTCGCCGGAATTTCAATGTTAAAATACAGAAAAGATACCGATGAAGTTCAGGCAAAAAGCCAGAATTAATCTCATCTTAATTTTTTAAATAAAAAAAGGGGCGCAAAATTGCGTCCCTTTTTTCGTTTCTAGATTGAATAATAAAATGTTCAAAAACTCAAACACTTTTAGATAATTATGTAAGCATGAGGGCAGTTGAAGGCTTAATATAAGCATCTCGACTGCGCTCGATGTGACAAATGAGATTATAAAACTAATCTACATTGTCATGTAGAAAAGAGTTGTTCTTCCTGAAGTGAAGATCATTATTATCGTCCTGATCTATGCTGGTTCGGGAAAGCTTTCCTTCACCGGGTTTGGAATTATCGAGCTCAATCCCGGCTCTCTTATAAGCAGGCTGCTTTTCAATCTCGTCTATTTGAGCTGATCCACCGGTTCTGAACTTATAATTGAATTCCTTCATTTTCGCCTTTCTTTCTGCAGTTCTTTGTCTTACGACTTCAGAAGAAATAGGGTTATCGAAAGGATCATGACCATCCCCCGTATTTTCTCTTTCAGGAGAAGGTGCTACAGTTTTCTTTTCAAAGGCTATAGTCTCATCTTTAATTTCTTCCTTTTTTGGAGCTTTAGACTTTTCCAGTTTTTCTTCCATTTCCATATAATCATCAAGACTATATCTCTTTACACCCTGAGCAGAACTTTCAGTAACCGGAACAATTTCTACCGGCTCGTTTACTTGTATATTCTTAGTTCTTTCTTCTATCTCTTCATCTTCAAGGCTATGTCTGGTAACTTTTTTAGAAGTTTCACTCTGTGGTGCCTCCTCTTTCTTCATAGGCATATCAAAAGTAAACATGAACTGCTCTTCGTTTTCAGACTTTTCGTCTTCCGGCTTGTTCGCTTCCATCGCTCTTGCCGCTTCACCAGCATCATTGATGATGAAATCTTCTGGATCTATTTCTTCATAGGTAACATCCAGTTTTCTGGCAAAATCCGGGGTTTTTAGAACATCATCCACTTTTTTATGAATATTCCCCACTTCGTCCACTTCTTCCTCAGATTCATCGAGCGTATGCACTATTTTCTCGTCCTTTGCAGGCTCTTCAAATTGCAACTCATTCTTGGGACTATCATCCACAGGCGCATTGGTTACCTGGGAAATAGGAGCAGATCTTTTAGCAGTTAAGTCCTGTTCCGCTCTTTGCTCATCTTCAAGCGTATGAATGATCTTTTTAGTTTCAGTATTAGTGATCTCATTTTGCTGCTCTACATCGAAACCAGTAGCGATAATAGTTACAGCAATAGCATCTTCTAAAGCCTCATCTTCACCAACACCCATAATAATGTTCGCGCTATGACCAGCTTCAGCCTGGATATGATCGTTAATTTCTCCAATTTCGTCTATAGTGATCTCTTCGTTACCAGATACAATTAGCAGTAAAACATTTTTGGCACCGGTGATCTTATTGTCGTTTAATAACGGAGAATCAAGAGCTTTCATAATAGCATCTGTAGCCCTGCTGGCTCCTGAAGCCTGAGCGGACCCCATGATTGCAGTACCACTTTTGCTAAGTACGGTTTTGGCATCCCGCAAGTCAATATTCTGCGTATAGTGATGCGTAATTACTTCAGCGATCCCTCTGGAAGCTGTAGCAAGCACCTCATCAGCCTTAGAGAATCCGGCTTTAAAACCAAGATTTCCATAAACCTCACGAAGCTTATTATTATTAATCACAATCAGGGAATCTACATTCTGTCTAAGTCTCTCAACTCCTAATTGCGCCTGTTCATTTCTATTTTTTCCTTCAAACTGAAAAGGAATTGTGACAATACCAACCGTTAGAATACCAAGTTCTTTAGCTTGTTTAGCAATAATTGGTGCTGCACCGGTTCCGGTACCACCACCCATTCCTGCGGTGATAAATACCATCTTAGTATTGGTATCCAACATTTGCTTGATTTCCTCAAAACTCTCTACAGCTGCTTTTTCTCCAACTTCCGGGTTTGCTCCTGCTCCAAGTCCTTCAGTTAAGGTCACACCTAATTGAATCTTATTAGGAACCGAACTGTTATCAAGTGCCTGGGAATCGGTATTACAAACAACGAAATCAACCCCTTTTATTCCCAACTGGAACATATGGTTGATGGCATTGCTTCCTCCACCGCCTACTCCTATCACTTTGATGACGTTCGATTGATTCTTAGGTAAATCGAATGAGATGTCTCCAAATTCTTTACTGCTCATAAACTCTGTTTTACTGGTTGTATCTTTATTACTCTGCGTTATCTAAAAAATCTTTAAATTTTTCAGCCCACTTGTCAAAAATAGTTTTGCGGGCAACTTTTTTCGAGGTCTGTTCCTCTGGATCAGCTTCTTCATAAAACTGATCTCCGTCTTCATTTCCTTCGGAACCTTCTACCGGACTATTCTCTGAAAGCACGGCTTCTTCCTGAAATCTACTATTTCCTTTTTCAAGGCTATTCATCACTAATCCTACAGCGGTTGCATAAACCGGACTTGTAGTTTCAGAATCTGTTGTTCCGGCTAAATGCTCGTTAGGATAGCCTATCCTAGTATCCATCCCTGTGATATATTCAGCAAGTTGCTTGATGTGCTTTAATTGCGCACCACCACCGGTAAGTACTAATCCGGCAATCAGTTTCTTCTTCTGTTCATCATGACCATAGTTCTTGATCTCCAGGTAAACCTGTTCGATAATTTCAACTACACGCGCATGAATGATCTTAGAAAGATTTTTAAGGGTAATTTCTTTCGGTTCTCTTCCTCGTAAACCCGGAATAGAAACAATCTCATTATCTTTATTTTCACCCGGCCATGCTGAACCGAATTTAATCTTCAGTAATTCAGCCTGCTTTTCAATGATCGAGCATCCTTCTTTAATATCTTCAGTAATTACATTACCTCCGAAAGGGATCACCGCCGTATGGCGAATAATTCCGTCCTTGAAAATTGCCAGATCGGTAGTACCACCACCTATATCGATAAGCGCTACTCCGGCTTCTTTTTCTTCCTGACTCAACACGGCATTTGCTGAAGCCAATGGCTCCAGGGTTACTGCTGAAAGTTCAAGTCCGGAACTCTTTACACATCTTCCAATATTTCTAATCGAAGAAACCTGACCAACTACCACATGGAAATTAGCTTCCAGTCTCCCTCCATACATCCCGATAGGCTCTTTAATTTCAGCCTGCCCGTCTACTTTAAATTCCTGCGGAAGTACATGAATAATTTCTTCTCCCGGAAGCATTACCAGCTTGTGAACCTGGTTACAAAGTGTATGGATATCATCGGCATCTATCACTTCATCCGGATTCTGCCGAGTGATATAATCACTATGCTGAAGGCTTCTAATATGTTGCCCGGCAATGCCTACCACCACTTCACTAATTTTTAAACCGCTATCGGCTTCTGCTTCCTGTATTGCCTGCTGAATAGATTGGATGGTTTGTGTGATATTATTCACTACGCCCCTATGTACGCCAAGAGATTTAGATTTTCCTATCCCGATGATCTCCACCTTGCCGTACTCATTCTTGCGACCAATCATAGCCACAATCTTTGTTGTTCCAATATCTAAGCCTACTGCAATATCGTTCTGTTCCATAAACTATTTTTTCGTGCACACAACCTGATCTCCAAATTGTAAGTTCACTTTTTTGTAGGTATCTAATTTATTTTCTTTCTGTGCTTTCTTATAAAAGGCCTTAAAATTATTGAATTTCAACGCCACGTTGCTTGAATCTCCCATATACAGTTCAAAATCCTGCTCTCTTAGTTCAAGGCTATATTTATCTCCATTTAACCGGTTAATCCCGGTGATATGTCTGTTTAAAAATTCATCCTCTTTTATATGCTTAATAATTGAGTAAGCTTTTGAAACATTTGAACCATCAAAACCAAACATTAGCGGAACTCTCGCTGAATAAAACTGAGACAGTGGCATGATCTCCCCATTCTTATCCAAATAAAATGATGAATTCCCTACAACCCTACCAATCGGCTTTCTCTGACTTACTTTTGCTTCCAGTTTTCCATCGAGTGTAAGGTAAACTTCCGCATTTTCAATCATTTGATGTTGATTTAAAAGAGATTCCACCCTATTCAAATCTAAAGTTTCTTTATCTATGCTCGAGATGGTCGCATTATTTTGTATTAACAATTTATTAACCACTTCCTCAGTCACATAGAGATTTTCATTATCAGTAAATTCTACCTTTACTTCTTTGATACCCCTTGATCTATGCCGTTTCTCAGCAAAACCATATAAAAGGCAGATTATTGCCACTAAAACGAGAGCCTTTATGTAACCTAAACTACGCTTCATGTAACAATGCTTTTTTTACTTTTTCAACTTCTTCGCCAATATCTCCAGCACCCATCATCACCACAACCTCAGCCTCTTCAGTCTTAATCATTTCACTTAAATTTTTCTTCTGAATAAGTGCCTTATTAGTATTTGAAATTTTATCCAGTAACCATGCTGAAGAAATCCCTTCAATGGGTAATTCCCTTGCCGGATAAATATCCAGCAGGAATACCTTATCAAAATCTGAAAGGCTTGAGGCAAAATCTTCAGCGAAGTCACGGGTACGGCTAAACAGGTGGGGCTGAAAAACCGCTAAAACTTTTTTGTTGGGGTACATTTCACGAACTGCCTGGTGTACTGCTGAAATTTCTGTAGGGTGATGCGCATAATCATCGATTAAAACCAGGTGATCCTTCTTTATTTTATAACTAAATCTGCGCTTTACACCTTTAAATGAATATAAAGCCCTGGTGAGATCGTGGATTGAGGTTCCGTACTCGATCGCCATTGCCAGGGCTGTTATAGCATTTAGCAAATTATGATTGCCGGGCAGATTAAATTTTAAATTCTTTATAGTTTCTGAAGGTGTTTTTAGATCAAAAACATAACTTCCTTCTTCTATTCTAATATTTTGAGCTGAAAAATCGCTGTTATCATTTATTCCAACGCTACTTCCATTTACAGGCAACCCATTCTTCACGAAAAGTTTTCCATCTTCCGGCACTTTGGCTGCAAACTCTCTGAATGATTTTTCCAGTTCAGATTTATCTCCATAGATATCCAGATGATCTGCATCCATAGAAGTGATCGCAGCTAGATTTGGCGAAAGTTTCAGAAATGAACGATCAAATTCATCAGCTTCCACCACTACCACTTTATCTCCCTGCATGATCAGGTTTGACTGAATATCTTCACTAATACCGCCCAGAAAAGCCGTAACCTTCGCTCCGGTTTCCTTCAATAAATGTCCGAGAATAGCAGTCGTAGTTGTTTTACCATGAGTTCCTGCAACTGCCAGACAATATTTTTGATCGGTCACCATTCCAAGAAGCTCAGCTCTTTTTACAACCTCAAAATTCTTCTTTTTTAAGAACTCAAATTGTTTATGATCTTTTGGAACCGCAGGGGTATAAACAATAAGGGTATTTTCCTGATTATTGAGAATAGTTTCAGGAATTATAGTAATATCATCTTCATAATTAACTTCAATATTTTCATCCTCCAGCATCCTGGTCAATTCTGTTGAAGTTCGATCGTAACCAGCCACAAAATTCCCTTTCGCCTTGAAATATCTGGCAAGGGCGCTCATCCCTATTCCACCGACCCCGATGAAGTAAAAATGTTTTATGTGGTTTAAATCTTTCAAATTATATCTTTAATCCTGTCAGGTTTTAAAAACCGACTAGACCTTGTTATTTATTAATTTTTCAACTTCATCTACAATATCTGAAGTTGCATTTGGCAACGCCAGTTTTTTGATATTTGCAGCGAAACGATTCATTCTTCTTTCATCTTGTAAGAGGCTGAAAAAACACGGCTCGAACCTTTCGGTTAACTCATCTTCTGTAATCATTAACGCTGCGTCGTGTTCTGTTACCGCCATAGCATTTTTCGCCTGGTGATTTTCAGCCACATTTGGCGATGGGATGAACAGCACCGGTTTTCCAACGACACATAATTCTGAAACACTTCCAGCTCCAGCTCTGGAAATAATCACATCAGCCGCAGCATAAGCTAAATCCATTCTATTAATGAATTCTTTTGCTCTTACAGTTGCTGAGTCGTATTTCCTGTATTCATCAAAATAAAGTTTCCCAATCTGCCATACGAGCTGTACTCCTTCATCCTTAAATTTCTTAAGATCATTTTCAATAAGCCGGTTAATCCTTCTGGCTCCAAGGCTTCCACCAAGTACCAGTACTGTTTTCTTATCTTTCGAGAGCTGAAAATATTCTAAAGCTTCCTCTCGAAGTTGATCTACCTTCAGAAGATCCTGTCTTACAGGATTTCCAGTAATGATCGTTTTTTCAGCAGGAAAAACATCCTTTACTTTCTCATAGGCCGCACAAATAATACTTGCATTTTTAGATAAAATCCTATTAGTTACACCCGGCAAGGAATTTTGCTCCTGGATCAAGGTTGGGATTCCTTTAGAAATCGCAATCCTTAACAATGGGCCACTTCCGAAACCACCGGTTCCTATCACAATATCCGGTTTAAACTTTTTGATGATCTTTCTCGATTTTGAAAGACTACTCATTAGTTTAAAAGGGAATATGAAATTCTTAAGGCTAAACGAGCGATCAATTCCACTAATCCAAAGACCTTTGATCTCATAACCCGCCTGTGGAACTTTTTCCATCTCCATTCGGTCTTGAGCACCCACAAAGAGAATTTCCGCATTGGGATACCTTCTCTTTATTTCATCGGCGATGGCAATCGCAGGATAGATATGTCCACCTGTACCTCCACCTGATAATATGACTCGTAAACCTTCTTTCATCTATTTAAAAATTAACTAGTCTCCCTTATTCTTTATTTATTTCGTTTGTTATTGACCATTTTTTAAATGCCCATTATAGGCTTTTATATCGCTTCGCTTAAGATGTCGAGAGGATTCTCCCCCTCTTCTTCTATTCCACTATTTTCTGATTTTTTAATTTCTTCTCGTTTTGCACTTACACTTAAAATAATACCAAGTGCTATACAAGTCATCCAAACCGATGTTCCTCCACTACTAACAAGCGGAAGGGTTTGTCCCGTTACCGGAAAAAGTTCCACCGCGACTCCCATATTTATAAGCGCCTGAAAAACTACCGGCAGTCCAACACCCATTACAACGAGTTTTCCGAAGACCGTATTGGCCTTGGTTGCTACAATCACGATCCTGAACAGCAATAAAAGGTATGCAAGCATCACTCCAAAGCCACCTATTAATCCCATTTCTTCAACAATAATCGCATATATAAAATCTGAAGATGACTGTGGTAAAAAATTTCTTTGAACACTCTTGCCAATTCCCGTTCCTGTAATTCCTCCCTGAGCTATAGCAATTTTGGCCTTTTCAACCTGATATTGCTCCGTTCCTTCATCATCGTCAAAAAATGTTTCGATCCTGCTTGTCCAGGTATCCACTCTATTTGGCAAAAGACCGGGAAATGCTTTGGCCGTAAGAACAAAAATGCTTAGCATAACGATCCCAACGCCTACTATTGCACCCAGGTATTTTATGGGGTATCCGCCTAAAAACATCAACACCAGGGTCATACAAAAAATGATCGCCGTTGTGGAGAAATTGGCCGGCAAAATTAATACTAATACCACGAAAACAGGCAGCCAAAGCGGAAGAATTGTCTCTTTAAAAGTCAGAGTTTTTTCAGTGATTTTGGATAAATATCTGGCCACATAGACCATAAGTACCACGGCTGCCAGAGTAGAGGATTGAAATGATACATTTAGTACCGGAATCTGTATCCACCTACTGGCATACGCCCCATCTATGGTAGTTCCCTGAGCCATTGTAAATAACAACAGCAGAATCACCACTGGTAATAATAAAATGGAAATTCCGCGGAAATAATGATAAGGTATTTTATGCACTGCGAACAATACGCAAAATCCTAAAAGCAAATGGAAAAAGTGTACTACCAGATACCCGGAAGTACTCCCATCGCCATGGAGATACGCAAGGTTACTGCTGGCACTGTATACCGGCAAAAACGAAAATATAGCCAACAGTCCGGCTACTGCCCAGATCACCTTGTCTCCTTTAAGATTTGAAAAAACGTTACTCATTTATACTCTTATCAATTTTTCCTTTTTTCGTCAAGCTGAACTTGTTTCAGCTTCTCATGAAATCTATTTTGTAGATCCTGAAACAAGTTCAGGATGACGTCTTATCAATTCTATAAATTCCTTACCGCCTCTTTAAATTGTCTTCCTCTATCTTCATAATTTTCAAACAGATCAAAACTCGCACATGCCGGAGATAATAGCACATTATCACCTTTATCAGAGAGTCTGTAAGCCATTTGTACTGCTTCGCTCATCGAGGTAGTTTCCACCATCGTATCAACGATATTTCCAAAAGCACTCACGATCTTTTCATTATCCACACCGAGACAGATTATGGCTTTTACTTTTTCATTTACCAGGGGTAAAAGATCATCATAAACGTTTCCTTTATCCACGCCTCCAAGAATCCAAACCGTTTCAGACTCCATGCTCTCCAGCGCGTAAAAAGTAGCGTTTACATTGGTTGCTTTAGAATCATTTATGTAAAGTACATTATTGATCTTCAGTACTTTTTCAAGACGATGTTCAACCCCCTGAAAACTAGCCATACTCTCGCGTATAGTCTGTTTTCTAATACGAAGTAATTGGGATACCATGGAAGCGGCCATGGCATTTTTAGCATTATGTTTGCCTTGTAGGGCAAGTTCTGATGTTGGCATAGTAAATTTTGTATTATTAATTGTTACAACAATATTTTCGTTTTCTATATATGCGCCATTTTCAATTTTCTTCTCTATTGAAAAAGGCAATTTTTGAGATCTTACAGGGTTCTTTTCAAGCCAGTCTGTAATATTCTTGTCATCTGCATCGTAGATAAAATAATCTTCTTCGGTTTGATTCTCTGCTATCCTGAATTTTGAGGCTATATAATTTTCCAGTTTATAATCATACCTATCCAGGTGATCCGGAGTGATATTGGTTAGAATCGCAATATGCGGTTTGAACTTTTCAATTCCATCCAGCTGAAAACTGCTCAATTCCAGTACAAACCAATCATGCATTTCTTCGGCGACCATCTTGGCGTATGAATTTCCAATATTCCCTCCCATTCCTGAATTAATCCCTCCTTCTTTCAGTAAATGCTGAACGAGATTTGTCACGGTTGTCTTCCCGTTACTTCCGGTAATCCCTATAACAGGAACTTCAGAAAACCAGGAGGCAAATTCAATTTCAGAAACTACAGAAATCCCTTTTTCTTTCAGCTTAACGATCATTGGAGCTTTATCAGGAATTCCCGGGCTTTTCATAACCACATCTGCATCAAAAATCTTAGACTCTGTATGCTTTTCGTCTTCCCACTCGATCTCAATATGTTTAAGAACTTCTTTGTATTTATCTTTGATCTTTCCTTTATCTGAAAGAAAGACATCATATCCGTTTTTCTTCGCCAGAATTGCAGTTCCAATTCCGCTTTCTCCTCCTCCCAGTATGACTATCTTCTTACCCACAGTTTCCAGCTTATCTAACCTTTAGAGTAATTATGCTTAGGATTGCCAGAAATATTCCGATAATCCAGAACCTCACTACAATCTTGCTTTCATGTTTCCCTTTCTTCTGATAATGATGGTGCAATGGAGACATCAGAAAAATTCGTCTTCCCTCACCATACTTCATCCTGGTAAACTTGAACCATCCTACCTGCATTACTACTGAAAGATTTTCTATCAAGAATATTCCGCATAAAACTGGAATCAATAGTTCTTTTCTGGTTGCGATAGCCAAAACCGCAATGATCCCCCCTATGGTTAAACTCCCGGTATCTCCCATAAAAACCTGCGCGGGATACGTGTTGTACCATAAGAAACCAACCAGGGCACCGGCGAACGCAGTGATAAAAATTGTCATTTCTCCGGAACGCGGGATATACATAATATTCAGATAATCTGAGAAAATGATGTTACCCGAAACCCAGGCAAAAAGACCTAGTGTTAAAACTATTATGGCTGAAGAGCCTGCGGCAAGTCCATCGATTCCATCGGTAAGATTCGCTCCATTAGATACCGCTGTTACTATAAATATTACAATAGGGATAAAAATTAACCACGCATAATTTACCAGCGAAGGGTTGATCCAGCTGATCAAACTTGAATATTCAAATTCGTTATTCTTTACAAAAGGAATGGTAGTAGTGGTATCCTTAACTTCAGGTCCCATATCTACCACCTCGGCACGGGCGATCACATTTTCCGTAGGATTAGTTTCCGTAACCACTTCCTTGGTAGTGATCTGAGGGTGGAAATACATGGTACAACCCACGATCAATCCAAGCCCAATTTGCCCGATCACTTTAAAGATTCCTTTAAGACCTTCTTTATCTTTTTTAAAGGTTTTGATATAATCATCCAGGAAGCCAATAGCGCCCATCCATAAAGTGGTGACGATCAAAAGGATCACATAAATATTTTCAAGTTTTGCAAAAAGCAATACCGGGATTAGAGTTGCAATGATAATTATCACCCCTCCCATGGTTGGAGTCCCCGCTTTTTCTGTCTGACCTTTTAATCCAAGGTCGCGAACGCTTTCTCCAATTTGTTTCGCCCTTAGGTAATTAATGATTCGCTTACCATAAATTGTGGAGATCCCAAGCGACAAAATGATCGCCATTGCCGATCGGAATGACAGGAAATCAAACAACTGCGCACCAGGCAACTGATACTGCTCTTCTAAGAATTTGAATAAGTAATACAGCATTATTTGTCCAGTTGTTTTAAAAATTCATTCACGATCTTGAGATCATCAAAATCAACCCTTTCTCCGTTAACTTCCTGGTAGGTCTCATGGCCTTTTCCGGCAATGAGAATAATATCATTTTGCCCCGCCATTTGACAGGCTGTTTTTATGGCCTGTTTCCTATTGGTGACACTCATTGTTTTTTTAAAATTCTGAGGTTCCACCCCGCCCTCTACTTCTTCAATTATCTTATCCGGATCCTCAGTCCTGGGATTATCGCTCGTAAAGACCACTTTTGTACTTAAAGCGGAAGCGATATGCCCCATTTTAGGTCTTTTGGTAGTATCTCTATCTCCCCCACAACCAACAACCGTAATCAATTCCTCATTCCTGGTTCGGATGCTATTGATAGTTTCCAGTACGTTTTTTAAAGCATCAGGAGTATGCGCATAATCTACAATTGCTGTGATCTTCTCTTTTTCTGAAATCACATACTGAAATCTTCCGCTTACTGAATTCAGTTCACTGATTATTCGAAGTATTTCTAAAGTTTTCAATCCTAAAAGGTCTGCCATGGCGTAAATTGCCAGAACATTATAAGCATTGAAATTTCCTATAAGTTTCGTCCACAATTCCTGATCATCAACTTTTAATAATAAACCAGTAAAATTATTTTCCAGAATCTGAGCTTTATAGTCTGCAAAAGACTTTAAAGCGTAGGTATGTTTTTTAGCCTTCGTATTCTGAAGCATTATCTCCCCGTTCTTATCATCTACGTTCGTAAGCGCAAATGCCGAAGCCGGTAATTCATCAAAAAAGCGTTTTTTCACATCGCGGTATTCCGCAAAATCTTTATGATAATCCAGATGGTCATGTGACAAATTCGTAAAAATCCCACCTTCAAATTTTAAAGCCGTGGTTCTATGCTGGTCTATTCCGTGAGAACTCACTTCCATAAAGCAAAATTCAACACCAACATCATTCATATCCTTCAAATAAGAATTGATGGTAATAGAATCTGGAGTGGTTCTTATGGCAGTATGCTCATCATTTCCCACCATTACCTTTACTGTAGAAAGAAGCCCGCATTTAAAACCGGCTTTTGTAAAAAGATCGTACAATAAAGTAGCGATGGTAGTTTTCCCGTTGGTGCCGGTTACTCCAACCAGTTTTAATTTTTCAGAAGGATTATCGTAATAATTCGCAGAAATATAGGCCAGTGCTCTCTTCGTATCTTCTACCTCTATATAGGTAACCCCATTGATAACTTCATCAGGGATCTTTTCACATACAATTGCCAGTGCACCCTGGTTTTCTGCGTTCTTAATATAATCGTGACCATCTGAAATACTTCCTCTTATAGCGATAAAAACATCATTCAACTGTACCTTTCTAGAGTCAAAATGAATATTATTGATGGTTACGCCGGTATCCCCGGTCACTGCCTTCATATTCACCTTATAGAGTATGTCTTTTAGAACGCTCATTAACTCAATTCCAATTTTACCGTTTGCTTATTCTTTAGTTTTTGTCCTGCAGATACAGATTGTCTTTTTACCACTCCCTTACCATTAAATCTCACCTCTAATCCAAGATTCTCCAGAATTGAGATTGCATCCATTGCCGGCATTCCGGTAACATCTGGCATCAATAATTTTTCATCCTGCATCTTGGTATAGTATTTTTCAAAATCGGTTTTCACCTTTTTATCATTTACTTCCAAAGATTCCAATTCGTCCATTACCGGAGTATCGGTATAAATCTTTCTGGCGATATCTTTAAAAACCGGAGCAGCGACAATATTCCCGTAATAACCTTTTCTTCTGTTAGGCTTATGTATTACCACGATACAGGAATATTTAGGGTTTTCAGCAGGGAAATACCCCGCAAAAGATGCAATGTATCTTCCCGGCTCGATCCAGTATTCTGTCTGACAGGTACCTGTTTTACCGGCCATCGAAAAATTCTCCGTATAAATATTGGCCGCAGTACCACGCTCCACAGTTTTCCTCATCATCGCCCTTACCTTTTTTGCGGTTTCCACCGAGCAAATTGCAGGGTTCATTACCTGTTTATCCATCGTGATAATTGGCTTATCACGATCTTTTACTTCTTTAATAAATCTTGGCTTGATCATTTCACCATCATTGGCTATAGCATTATAAAAAGTCAGGGTTTGCAAAGGTGTTATTGAAACTCCATAACCAAATGCCATCCAGGGTAAGCTCAAACCGTTCCAGCTTTTGTCTTGTGGGTGAGGAATTCGGGGGGATCCCTCACCCTTGATTTCAAGACCAATCTTCTGGTTAAGTCCCATTGAATAAAGTCGATCAACAAATTTTGAAGGATCATTCTTATATCCTTCGGTGATCATTTTTGTAAATGCTGTATTAGAAGAAACTTCGAAAGCTTTGGCCGCTGAAATTTCTCCGTACCCGCCATGACGAGAATCCCTGACTGGTCTCCCATAAAATCTTACGACTCCTTTTTCGGTATCTATCACGTCACTGGTGTCTATCACCTTATCTTCAAGTGCAGCTACCATTGCCATTAATTTGAACGTAGAACCAGGCTCATGAGCCTCATAGACCGCATAATTTCGTTTTTCGAAATAGGTACCCTCTTTGGTTCTACCCAAATTAGACATAGCTTTGATCTCTCCGGTTGCAGTTTCCATTACCACCACCGTTCCATGTTCAGCTTCAAAATATTCCAGCTGACGTAATAATGAATGGTGTGCGATATCCTGAATATTCACATCTATCGTTGAAACCACATCATAACCATCTTTTGGCTCCATTTCATTATTATCACTAATAGGTTTCCATTGTCCTTTAGCGATCTTTTGCTTAAGTCTTCTACCATCGGTTCCTCTCAAATAATTACTAAAAGCACCTTCAAGACCTACTCTGGTAAAATATCCATTTTCATCCCTTCTCTCGTAACCAACAGTTCTTTCGCCCATTTTTCCAAGCGGGTGCTCACGAACGGTACTTTGTTCAGTAATCATCCCTCCTTTATAAGTTCCAAGATTAAACATTGGGAATTGTCTTATCTTCATATAATCTGAATACCCAAGGTTTTTAGCGATCAAAACATAACGTTGTTTGTTCGCTCTTGCAGCTCTTAATTTTTGAGAATAATAAGACGTGGAGCGACCCAACATTCCTGAAAGTTTTTCTGAAAGCGAGCCTACGTTCTCTTCAAAATTTTCATCAGATACTGTTACAGCATCAAAACGTATATCATACTTAGGAACCGATGTTGCGAGGAGATTTCCATTTACATCATATAAATTACCGCGATTCGCAGGAATTTTGAAATTTTTCAAAGTGCGCTCTTCAGCCAGCTCTTTATAATGCTCTCCATGCGCAAACTGAATATCAAGCAATTTAAACCCTACCGCTATCGCAAAAACAAGCAGACAGCCGGCCACGAAATACATTCGATTCAGGATGCTTTTTTCGGTTGTAGCCATTGCGGGTTAATCTTTTATTATCACTCTTATTTTATTGGGCGGGGTTTCTGAAGGCCCTATCCCTTTTTCTATCATTTTTCCAGTAATGGTAGACTCCATCTTAATCTTCATTAAATCTGAACGTCTCTCAACAAACTCACTCCTCAATTCTCTCACTTCATTATTCAATTTTGCTATTTGATGCACTTTTTTTTCCGCGCTGTGCGAACTTGCGATCATAATAATGGCCAGCATGGTACAGAAAACGATAAAACGCCAGTTTTTTACAGCATCTTCACTGATTAAAAAATTCGCTTTCAATATGTTGTAAAAACCTTTTTTCATCTTCTTCTAAAGCTTTCTCGCCACTCTTAACTTGGCACTTCTCGCCCTGTTATTTTGCTGAATCTCCTCTTTTGAAGGAATTATTAATCCATTTACTTTTTTAAAGGGAACCGAGATATTACCATACATATCTTTTTCAGGCTCTCCCTCAAACAAACCGCTTCTTATATACCTTTTTACCAATCTGTCTTCCAGAGAATGATAAGAGATCAAACTCAGTCTTCCACCCGGCTTAAGGATCTCTTCAGTTTGCAACAAAAACTCTTTTAGAACTTCGATCTCCTGATTCACCTCTATCCTAATTGCCTGATATATCTGAGCCAGAATTTTATTTTCTTTTCCTTTAAATAATAAAGGCTTCAATAAATCATTCAACTGCTCACTTGTTTCTATAGGATTGTTTTTTCTTTCAGAAACAATCGTTCTTGCCAGTTTTGGTGCGTTCTTTAGATCTGCGTAAGCCCAAAACAACTTTTTTAGCTGCTCCTCTTCATATTCATTGATCACTTCATAAGCACTCAACTTATCACCCTGGTTCATTCTCATATCCAGTTTCGCATCGAATCTGGTTGAAAATCCTCTTTCAGCTTCATTAAACTGATGCGAGGAAACGCCAAAATCACCAAGAACACCGTCCACCTTTTTAATACCGTAAAATCTCAAAAAACGCTTCAGATACCTGAAATTTTCATTGATAAGCGTAAAACGGCCATCTTCAATCTTATTTTCAAGAGCGTCCTTATCCTGATCAAAAGCATAAAGTTTTCCATCGGGACCAAGTCTTTTAAGAATCTCTTTAGAATGCCCTCCTCCACCAAAGGTTACATCCACATAGATTCCATCAGGCTTTACATCAAGGCCATCAACAGACTCTTTTAAAAGAACTGGATTATGATACTCCATCAAAATCATCATTTCCCATCACTTCTTCAGCCAGATCTGCAAAATCATCTGAAGAATCCTCAAGGGTTTGTTCATATTTATCTTTATCCCAGATCTCAACAATATTGATTGCTGAAGAAAGGACAATTTCTTTCTCAATTCCGGCAAACCCAACAAGATCTTTCGGAATTAAAAGCCTGCCGTTGGTATCAACCTCAACGGTTTTAACCCCAGCGGTAAATCTTCTAATAAAATCGTTGTTCTTTTTTTTGAACCTGTTTAACCCGTTCATTCGCTTCATTAACACATTCCACTCCTCCATCGGGTAAAGCTCCAAACAGTTCTGAAAAACTGCTCGCTTAATCACAAAACCATCCTGCATCATGGGAGCCAATTGCTTCTTCAATGCTGAAGGCACCATTAAACGGCCTTTCGCATCGACTTTACATTCGTATGTCCCAATTAGATTTATCACGGTTAAGCTTTATAGAGTCAAATATATTGAAAATATTACCACAATTTACCACTTTTTACCACAATGTTGATAAGTTTTACCACCCTATGTATTTGAAAACCTTTTAAATAGCGCTATTCGCTTATGATTCAGTATTTTGAAAAATGCTGAAGAAATGTGGATAATATCGCCTAAAAAACATCCTGTTTATATATTTCCCACTTCACAGAAAAGCCTTTGCAGTTGCTCAAAAATGATTATACTTGTATCGAAATCGCTATATTTGCGATTGCTAACCGCAAAGGCTATCAATGAAAGATCACTTAAGGCAAGAGGGGAAATTCACATATCTTGAAAAAGGCGAAGGAACACCAATTGTTATTCTTCACGGACTTATGGGAGGCCTCAGTAATTTTGATGGCGTAGTGGATTATTTTCCGGAAAAGGGCTACAAAGTTGTTATTCCGGAACTACCGCTTTACTCCATGTCACTTTTAAAAACCAGTGTAGGCACATTTGCTAAATATTTAAAGGAATTTCTTGATTTCAAAGGTTTTAGTAATGTAATCTTACTTGGAAATTCTTTGGGTGGTCACATCGCACTTTTAGCTACAAAAATGTTTCCTGAAACTGTTCAGGCACTTGTAATTACAGGGAGTTCTGGTCTTTACGAAAATGCCATGGGAGAAAGCTATCCCAGACGTGGCGATTATGATTTTATAAAGAAAAAAGCGGAAGCAGTTTTTTACGATCCCGAAGTTGCAACTAAAGAGATCGTAGACGAAGTTTACAATACGGTAAGTGATCGTAATAAACTGGTGAAAACCCTGGCAATTGCCAAGAGTGCTATTCGTCACAATATGGCTAAAGACCTCCCAAATATGCAGACTTCTACTTGCATTATCTGGGGTAAAAATGATACGGTTACTCCTCCTGAGGTTGCTGAAGATTTTCAGCGTCTTTTACCAGATTCAGATCTATATTGGATTGATAAGTGCGGGCATGCAGCAATGATGGAACATCCTGAAGAATTCAATCAGGTATTACATGGGTGGTTGAAACAACGAGAGATCTAAATAGGCTTTTATGAAAATTAAGACGGCTGAATTTGTGATAAGCAACTCGAAGGTTGATCATTGTCCCAACAGCACTTTGCCAGAATATGCATTTATTGGCCGCAGTAACGTGGGTAAATCTTCTTTAATAAACATGCTTACCGGCAGAAAATCTCTAGCGAAAACTTCTGCAAAACCAGGAAAAACGCAATTGATCAATCATTTCTTAATCAATAATAACTGGCATCTGGTTGACCTCCCGGGATATGGGTATGCTCAGGTTTCAAAATCTACCAAAAAAGTATTTCAGAAATTTATCACAGCTTATTTTAAAAAAAGGGAGCAGATGATCTGCGCTTTTGTATTGATTGATTCAAGACATAAACCTCAGCCTATTGATATGGAATTTATGCAATGGCTGGGCGAACATAATATTCCTTTCTGTATCATCTTTACCAAAGCAGATAAGCTAAAACCTAAAATTCTGGATAAGAATATTGAAAATTATAAAAATGAAATGCTGGAAAGTTGGGTAGAAATGCCGGAGTATTTCATCACTTCAGCAACTTCAAAACTGGGACAGGATGATATTTTGGATTATATTGAAGGAATTAATAATTCGATTTGAGAAGAGTATTATCTATATTATTAGTCTTAGTGTATTTTAATACTCCTGATATCCAAGGGCAGGAAACAAATCGAACTTTTTTATATATCACAGCGGAGAAAGACACCATTTCAAGATCCAAATTTCTTGAAGAATCGCATCGATATACGAACTGGTTTTTGCCACCTACAAGTCCTGATACTTCTTACACTTATATTACCGAGGATAGATTTGGCATCTACCTCGTGGATTATGTTAAGTTTAAATCTAAATTAAAGCAACTCACTTCAAACGAACTGTCTTCTGAAAATCCTACTTTTTTAATAACATACCAATTTTTAAATGATCGCTGCAATTTGAGTAGAGGTTCTAATTTCTTTGACTCCTCTGACGTTTACTTTTTATACAGGTGGCAAAAGAAAGAAATGAAGAAGATAAAGAAGAAATTCGATAATATTCAAATCATCTATTTGTTTCAGGAAGGAATAGAATTTGATAAAATCAATAAAGATTTTATATTACTGAAAGATACTGGCAATTATTTCAGAAATAAATTCTTTACCACGCCATCCAGTTGTGGCTCTTACCTTCTTGTAAAACCAAATGGACAGGCGTTACTTATGAACACTGGAGAATTTGGTTTATACAACTATGCAAAATTTCTTGAACCTAATAGATGGAATATTTATTTCAGTGATCCTGAACTAAAAAAAGCAACTAAAAATTAGCCTTTTTGGAAGCAAATATTGTACGAAGATCGTTTGTGATTTTCAGCTTTAAATATGATATAAAAATTTCGAAAGAAATTAAACTAGTTTATAAAGCAAGCTTATAAATTCACTAATAGAATCAATTTCTGAAAACTTCTTAGAAGACACCAATACTTCCAGCCCATTTTTTGTTTGAGTAAGCACAATGGGAAATTCAAATTTATGTCCGAATTTGGATGCGTAAATTTCCTGAAATTCATCCTTATGTAAAAATTCCGTTTCGAAATCCAGATCTTCTCTAAACTCCTTCCAGGCTTTCTTTTCCTGGAAAGAACCATAAGTAAGCTCACATAATTTGCAGGAATATGTAGATGGATTCACCACTTTGTACACCGAATCCATCAGAGCATTCAACTTGCCAGAATCTGCATTATATACAAAAATAAGCTTCTCCAATTAGCTCTTTTTAATCTCGGTCTTTTCAGCGAAATAATCGCAAAAATCTTTCATCGTATCTCTCATTTTATCATCCTGAGTAGCCCTAAAATACGTGTCGCTCATAGAAACCAGCGTTTGGTGAAAGAATTTCTTCATCTCATCTACCGGCATCTCCTTAGTCCAAAGGTCTATTCTTAAAGTTTCCTGATCCTTATTATCCCACACTGAAAGCATTAATGCTTTAGCTTCTTCTTTATAGATATTCCCATCCTGGGCACTCCAGGTAATATTTTCGGGAACATGATTTTCATCGGTTACAACTTCGATATTTATTTCAGACTTCTTAAAATCAGCCATTACTTCTTGGGTTTGTAGTTTGCTTTATTAAAAATTTCTTCTGCTGATGTATTCAGCATTTTATTGATCGAGACGTCGTTCTTGTCCATATAGGCTCGAACAATGTTCCACCCTATATATTGTCCTATTCTCGCGGGGGACTCAGCATCCAGCTGAAGATAAAATTTTGAAAATGGCGCTGGGTACAAAAACCTGGTATACAATTGGGAATCGGTATCATAAATAAGTTCATTTTCAATAAAATAACGCCAAATCTGATCTTCATTAGATTGTGCCCAATCCATTTCTTTCCGGGTATAGCCTATCTTTTCAGCATCATTCTTAAACGGAATAAATTTATCTTTTAGATACAAGATTTTCCCGTAGTACAGCATATGAGCTAAAAATGTCCTGGAATCAGCTTTTGGAACATAACTCTTAGCTATTTCATTCGCTGCATCTGGAATTATCTGGTTTTTTCTGAAATTCTTCCTGAGAAAATCCTGAATCCCAATATAAAATTTATGCTCCTCCCCAAGATAAGTATCCAGGGATAAAAACAAATAGTCGCTAGTATATATCGCTTTGTTCTTATAATCAACTTCAGAAGTTATGGTAATAACATCGGGAATTTGAAAATCTGGAAAATAGTATTTCACATGCTGAAACAGGGCGTGTAGATCATCTGTCTCTTCAGAAAATTCAGGAAAGGTTTTAGTAACTTCAGCTTCAATTTCTAATTGAATACTGTCGTTTAGCTTTTGAATCCAAACACTGTCAGGAAATTGTTTCGGAAATAAAAATGGATATTGAGCTTTAAGTTCTGGCAAACTATCTTCGGTCACCTCAGCAAATTTCTGATCAAATCGAATAACTTCAAAGTTGGCATCTATTTTCTCTATCCTGGCTTCAGTTTCAGAGGTATTATCGCAAGAAAGAATACTTACAAATAGTATTAAAAACCAGAATCTCTTCAGCATATCTCTCTATTATGAAGGCTTTAACGCCTGTCCCTTTTAAAAATTGGCTTTAAGTATTA
Source organism: Christiangramia forsetii KT0803 (assembly GCF_000060345.1). Classification (NCBI taxonomy): domain Bacteria; kingdom Pseudomonadati; phylum Bacteroidota; class Flavobacteriia; order Flavobacteriales; family Flavobacteriaceae; genus Christiangramia; species Christiangramia forsetii. Next base: position 2,902,062 of record NC_008571.1, read on the forward strand.
GATTTGTGAGGCAAAGGTATTACTTACAAATTTAATCACCCAATATTATGCAGATCGAAAAAGTGGCAGACCATATAATAAACTGGCTTAAAGAGTATGCCACAAAAGCGAATATGAATGGATTTGTCATTGGAGTTAGTGGTGGTATAGATTCTGCAGTAGCTTCTACTTTATGTGCTAAAACAGGGCTGCCTACACTATGTCTTGAAATGCCAATTCATCAGAGTGAAAACCAAGTAAGCAGAGCCAGAAAACATATCGATGAGCTTCAGCATAATTTTGCCAATGTAAGTGCGCTAGAGGTTAATCTTACCCCTGTTTTTGAGCAGTTCAAAAAAGGAGTTCCACAACACAGAGAAACATCTTCTGTAGACCTGGCACTTGCAAATTCCCGCGCAAGATTAAGAATGACCACGTTATATTATTTCGCCGGACTTCATAAATATCTTGTTGCAGGAACCGGGAATAAGATCGAGGATTTTGGCGTAGGATTTTACACAAAATATGGTGATGGCGGAGTAGATCTTAGTCCAATTGCAGATCTATTGAAAAGTGAAGTTTATGAATTAGGTGAATATTTGAATATTATTGAAGAAATAATGATCGCCGCACCTACCGATGGATTATTTGGTGACAGCAGAAGTGACGAAGACCAGCTTGGCGCCTCTTATGATGAACTGGAACAGGCAATGAAAAGTATAGAAAATGGCAAAACTGAATTGGATTTTGAAGGAAGACAGCGAGAAGTTTTTAATATTTACAGCAAATTAAATATTGCCAACACACACAAAATGATTCCAATCCCGGTGTGCCAGATACCCGTTCATCTGAAGAAGTAAGCATCTTATCGAATAACTCAGTCTCTTTCACTTTTTAAAATGTCAAAGCATTATTTTAGGTTAACAAAACCAAACTCAACGAGTTACCCCCGGGCTTGTTTTTAATTTAAAATCATGTATCGAGTATTAATTGCAGATCACCATCCTATCATTCTGGAAGGTGTAAAATGTGTTCTTCAAAACAATCCGGCGCTACAGGTAACTGGCAGAGTGGGAAGCGGAACTCAACTTTTTAATCAGTTAGAAAAAGATGCCCCCGATGTTTTGATCGTAGAACTGGATCTTCCTCAAATTAATGGAATCAACGCTATAAGGCGTATTAAGCAGGAGTTCCCTGAGGTTAAAACTTTGATTTTTAGCTCACATCCTGAAGAGATGTATGCTTTAAGTGCTATTAAGGCAGGAGCTGCGGGCTATATTTCTAAACATACAGATAATGAAACTTTAGAAAAGGCAATTTACCAGGTTGCCCGCGGTGGAATTTACTTGAATAGAAGTATCACTGAAAAATTAAATTCAGGAATTTCAAGAGGTAAGAGTTTGATTACAAAGTTTAAAAAACTTTCTACAAGGGAAACGGAAGTACTGAATTTACTTTCTTCTGGAAAACGAAATAAGGACATTGCCGAAGCATTAGATATTAACGAAAAAACGGTAAGCACTTATAAAACCCGACTGCTTAAAAAATTGAAAGTAGATAATGTAGCCGACCTTATTACACAATCGAGATTACTTCAAATAAATACTACATAACACGTCCAAGCCTATCAGACAAAAGAGTTCTGAGCTTATTAAAGCCCATTACCTCATTTTTGATATCTGTACGTTCATCCTCGGTCTCTGCTATTCTTATATCTTCCAGCAGTTCATTGAGTTTTTTGTCTATAAGATGTCGTCTTAGATTTAAAATAGTTTGACTCACAAACTGATTAACCGTTTGCTCTTTATTCTTTACCGGAATATCATGACGGTCCCAGTTATGCAGCTCATACTGCTCTTCCTGCATCAAAATATCGGTCACCTCTTTAGACTGTGAAGTTTCCAGGTCATTTATAATATTCTCTATCGCTACCTCATCCTCACTATTCAACTTTGTAATTAGTAATTGATAAAGTTTTCTGAAATCTTCGTTCGAAAAAGCAATTTCATCTTCCTGTAGATCAAGATAAATCTTTTCAAAAACCTTTGAACTTTGTTTTTCAGGTTCTAACTCCAATTCGCCGGTATCTTCATTCTGTTTTAATAAAAGATCTTCAAACTCCTCTTCTTTGTTTCCATATAAAAGCAGAATCTTAATGATATTTCGCTCCAGAATATAAAGATGATCTATTTTTACTTTAGGAGTAGACTCTTCCTTAACCACCTCCATTTTTCGTTTCTTAGAACCTCCTGAAGATGGATTATCTTTCTTTTCAATTTGAGCAAGCGTAGCATAAAGAACGTCTTCAGAAATATCCATGATCCTGGAACATTCCTGTAAATAAACTTCACGTTGAATATTATCTGGAATCTTTGCGATACTATTCACCATATCCCGAATAAGCCCAGCCTTTTTTACAGGATCATTCTTAGATTCATCCATCAACAAAGAGGCTTTATAGGTGATAAAATCATAAGAATTTTCTTCTAAAAACTCCCTTAATTCATCCTCATTATTTGCCCGGGCAAAACTATCGGGATCTTCACCCTCTGGAAACGGACAAACTTTTACGTTCATTCCCTGTTCCAGGATTAGATCTATCCCACGAAGAGAAGCTCTGGTTCCCGCTGCATCCCCATCGAAAAGAACGGTTATATTCTTAGTTAGCCTATTAATGAGCCTTATTTGCTCTGGTGTTAGTGCTGTTCCCGATGAAGAAACTGTATTCTCAATCCCGCTTTGATGAAACTGAATAACATCGGTATACCCCTCAACGAGATAGCAATTATCTTCTTTGGCAATTGCCTGTTTGGCGTAATAAATTCCGTAAAGAACTTTACTCTTGTGGTAAATGTCACTCTCCGGTGAATTCAGGTATTTTGCCGCTTTTTTAGTGTTTGAAAGAATTCTTCCCCCAAAACCCAGTACTCTTCCAGACATGGAATGAATAGGAAACATCACCCTTCCTTTAAACCTGTCAAAACGCTTATTTTCTTTTACAATGCTTAGACCCGTTTTTTCGAGAAACTCTAATTTATAACCGTCGTCTAATGCTGTTTTTGTAAAAATTTCCCAGTCATCTGGAGAATAACCCAGATCAAACTTTTTAATGGTTTCAGCAGAAAAACCACGTTCCTTAAAATAACTTAGTCCTATTGCCTGACCTTCATCGGTCTCATGCATTTTTTTTTGAAAGAACTTATTAGCATATTCTGAAACCAGATACATGCTCTCTCTTTCATTGGCTAGCTCCTTTTGCTCATCACTCTGCTCAGTTTCCTCGATTTCAATCCCGTATTTTTTAGCGAGATACTTAATTGCCTCCGGATAGTTAAAATGCTCATGCTCCATTAAGAAAGCAACCACATTCCCACCTTTTCCACTACTAAAATCTTTCCAGATCTGCTTTACCGGAGAGACCATGAAACTCGGACTGCGTTCATCGGTAAACGGACTCAAGCCTTTTAGATTGCTTCCCGATCTTTTTAGCTGAACAAAATCACCTATAACCTCCTCTACACGGGCGGTTTCGAAAACATTATCTATGGTAGTTCTAGAGATCAATTCAGTGAGAATATTTATTCGGAAATTACTAAAAAAGAAAGGGCTTTAAAAATGATTTCTCAAATTTAAAGCCCTGCAAAACTAAACTATATTGGCTAATTAATCAACATCAAACCTTAGACCTACAGAAAAGTTATGTAGCTCTATGTTTGGATCTTTAAATATTGGATTTAGATCATACTTAGCGTATAAAGTTGCTCCACCCCACCCTAAATATCCACTAAGACCATAAACAAAGTCATTCGTATTGTAATTTCCCTTGAGTTTATCTTTTTTCTTGTCCCCATCAACTGAGTATTTGAGTTTTTGACGCTCTCCTATATTCAATCCGGCATATCCTCCAAGTCCTAATTTCAATTTACCATCTGCATTATATCGGATCGTTTTGGTAGTTTCAGTTTTAGTAGATGGGCCGAACTCAAAATGTACTGGTACAACAAGATTATCCATTCTGAATTTTGACTTATCAAGATCATAATCGAATTCCTGAAGCTCCGTAATCCCTTCGTTTTCTACAAAATACCGGTTATCTGTAGGTTTTAGACCATTAAACTGGAAGGAAAAACCATACTTAAGCCTCAACCAATTAGAATTATCAAAAACTCTCGTTTTCCATGCCCATCCTAATTCAAAAAACCGGCTCCCTCCTATTTTAAAGTCGGAATCATTTAAGGATTGTCCTTCAGAAAGCGCATTATTAAATCCTACGGCTATAACCAGATCACTGGTTGTTCTATTATCGTATTTTCTATTCCTTTCTGTAGAATTTAGTTGTAGTACTTTGCCATCTGACCCAAATTCTATGGAAACCATATTACCACTTCCCTCATTGCGCTCCTGTAATTCAAACTCATTTTCCAGAATCACCAATCGGTTTTCTATATTCTTGGCATGTAATCTGGCAGCATCTTTTTTTAATTTTTCCGCTTCTTCCAGGGTTATCACCTTATTTTCTAATTGAGCATTGTACATCTCTACTTTTCTTCTCAGTTTTTCTTTTTCCTCTGTTATAATCTCTTGCTTTTGCTTTTCAAAAAACTTCCTCTTATTGTTCTCCTGGGAGGTAGTGTCGCTTTCCTGACTATAGCTTGTAGCGGCTATTAGTGAGAATAAAAATAGTGTTAGGTAAATGAGAATTGTTTTCATGATAATGATGTTTTTAGTTTATCAAATTTGGGCAAAAACCCTCCTTATCAAAAGTGATTGATGAATGACCCTTTTGGGAATAATTAATATTTAAATTGATTGTTTTTGTTAGTCGTTTCTAGTGGCAACCGCTGTTTTCGCTTTTAGAAATTCTTCTTTCAGAAAATCGAATACTTCTTTTCTAAAAGATTGATCTACCTCGTATTCAACATCGGCCAGTAAAGCTTCAGCACTTATAGTATTTTCAATATATAAATTTTGCTCTTTACTAATTTCTGCAGCGGCTTCAGCTAGCAAAGCATCCACCTCGGCATCAGACACTTTACCATTTACTTTTTCCATTTCTGAAACTTTAGCTAGAATTCCTTCCAATTCTTCTGAAACCTGAATATTATTTTGAGTTTTCAGAATTGATGGCTTCATGCCGATGGGCTCAATAGATTTTTTATCTTCTAAAGTATTTGATGCTAAATTTTCACCACCATTATTTTCCGAGACTTGATCTTTCGAAGTTCTTTCTTCTGCAGGGGTTTCAGCCGGCAACTGAATGGCTGACTCAACGTCTTCTTTACTTTCCTCGGAAGCCAATTCAACAGGTTGTTCAAACTGAACATTATCTGATTTATCATAATTTTCAGAAGGAGTTTCAACGATTGGGGTTGAAATTTGATTCTGTTGATTAACAAATAAGACACTTGCAATTAGTAATACTGCCACAGCAGCGACAGCCGAAAGCCACCATTTTTTACCTGAACCTTTATTGGAATTATCCAACTGAGCATTCAATTTTTTCCAACTCCCTGCTGAAGGCTGAATTTCTCTTTGATCCAGCTTCTCCTTTATATGCTCTTCAAATTTAATTGGTGCCATAGCTAGATGAATTAATCGTTTTTAATTTTTCCTGTAGCATTTTTCGTGCTTTAAATAATTGGGATTTTGAAGTCCCTTCGCTTATATCAAGCATTTTCGAAATTTCAGAATGCTTGTAACCTTCTACCGCATACATTACAAAGACCATTTTATAACCCTGGGGCAAACTGTCTATTAAACTTTGTATGTCGGCTACCTCCATTTCAGAATTTATATTATTAAAGACCTCACTCGCTTCATAGGTCATATCTTCCTGAAACTCCAGTTTTTTGTGTTGTCTTAAAAAAGATATGGCTTCTCTAACCATGATCTTTCTTATCCAACCTTCAAAACTTCCCTCCTCCTTAAAATCTTTTAAGTGTGTAAAAACTTTAAAAAAGCCTTTAAGCATTGTATCTTCAGCATGCTGTATATCTTTAATATATTGTCTGCAAATACTCAACATTTTTGACGAATACATCTCATAGATTCTTTTCTGAGCATCCTGGTTTCCCACAGACGCTCTTTTTATCAAAGAGGATTCATTCTTAAAAAGCTGTATAACTTTTACCATTTTCAAAAGGCCTTCTATTTATATAGACGTCTGAAAATTACAAAAGGTTGCCTGAGGTTTATTTTTTTTCTGAAAAAACTGAAATAGTTGTCAAGAAGGGTTGCGGGTTGCGGGTTGCGGGTTGCGGAAAAATAATTATTGGTCTTACTTTAAAAGATTTATTCACAATTTTTCACTTTTCACTCTTCCCTCCTCACTCTTCATCATTCACTATTTTCAAAGTATCTTTGTAGCAGAATAGTTTTTATGGCAGAAGAAGTAAGAATAAACAAATATTTGAGTCAATTAGGATACTGCTCCAGAAGAGCAGCCGACAAACTTATTGACCAGGGTAGGATTACCATCAACGATAAAGTTCCTGAAATGGGAACTAAGGTGACTCCAGGAGATCTGGTAAAAGTAGATGGCAAACCTGTTTCCAAAGAGGAACTTAAAGAACCCAATGTTTATATCGCTTTCAATAAACCCGTTGGCATTGTTTGCACAACAGATACCCGTGTAGAAAAGGATAATATTATCGATTACATTAATTATCCAAAGAGAATCTTTCCAATAGGAAGACTTGATAAACCAAGTGAAGGATTGATCTTTTTAACCAATGATGGTGATATTGTAAACAAAATACTTCGGGCTAGAAACAATCACGAAAAGGAATATGTAGTTTCCGTTAATAAACCTGTTTCTTCAGAATTTTTAAAGAAAATGTCTGCAGGAGTTCCTATTTTAGACACTGTGACGCGTGAATGTGAGATCGAAAAACTTGGGCATCATACTTTCAGAATTGTATTGACTCAGGGATTAAACAGGCAAATTCGCCGAATGTGTGAATTTTTAGACTATCAAGTTACGTCGCTTAAAAGAATTCGTATCATGAATGTTTCTCTAGATATTCCTGTAGGAGAATGGAGGGATCTAACTTCAGAAGAATTAAAAACCATCAATAATCTAACTGATGAATCCACAAAGACCGAGGAAGGTTCTTTAACAAGCACTGCTAAAAAGGCAAATCTCAGAACAGGAAAACGACCTCGCAAACCTAAATCTTAACAGAGAATTAGCTGCTACTATTAGATATATCTTCATAGTTCTTTTTAATTTTAGATTCCTGAATAAGATCTATTATCTTATCTTTAATAGAATTAATATTTAAAGAATGAAAGTACAGCCATTTCACCTCGCCATCCCTGTTTCTGATCTTCAAAAATGTAGAAAATTCTACAAGGAGACTCTGGGCTGTGGGGAAGGACGAATCAGTGATCACTGGGTAGATTTTAACTTTTTTGGTCATCAATTAGTGATTCATTATCAGGATCCACAAGAGACCAAAGCTTCAACCTCAAATCCCGTAGATGGAAAAGATGTACCAGTACCACATTTTGGAGTTGTACTTCAATGGGAGGTATTTCAAGAATTTGCGAAGTTACTAAAGAGCAAAAATGTTGATTTTGTAATAGAACCCTATATTAGATTTGAAGGAAAACCAGGAGAACAAGCGACCATGTTCTTTAAGGATCCCTGCGGGAATGCCCTGGAATTTAAAGCCTTCAAAAATATGGATCAGCTTTTTGCTAAATAATAGCAAAAGAAAAAACAAACCAACCAAAATATGGATAGACTTAAACCGTCCTTAGTGCGACAGATATTTGTTCTGTTGCTCATACTTTTCTTAACGGTTTTAATTGTACGGGAAACACTACCTTATCTTTCGGGTGTTTTAGGAGCTGTCACACTATATGTAATCCTAAAAAGCTGGATGAAAAAGCTTGTAAACAGAGGGTGGAGACCTCCGTTGGCTGCTTCACTTTTAATGGCTGGCTCCTTTGTTGGAATTTTGATTCCCGTTACGCTTATTGCTATTATGCTTACTTCCAAGATTGGCAAAGCTGTCGCAAATTCAGAACGGGTACTTAAAGCGCTTAAAGATCAATTAAATAATATTGAAGCAGAAATAGGGTTCAGCATTAGCTCCAGTATAGACACTTCTTCTATTACCAATTGGGTTTCTTCAAACCTGCAAAACCTTGCCGGTGGTACATTTAATGCCTTTATAGCTATTGGTATCATGTATTTCATGCTTTACTATATGCTAACAAACCGGGAGTCTTTAAGGGACTCCATGATCACCTATATCCCATTAGGGAAAGATAATCTTAGAATCATAGGAGAAGAAAGCAATCAACTGGTAAAGTCCAATGCACTGGGAATACCGCTGGTTGCCCTGGTGCAGGGAATTATTGCCCTGATTGGTTTTTTGATATTTGGCGTTCCAGATCCCTTCTTCTGGTTCGTTATAACCGCCATAGGATCTATGATCCCATTTATAGGGACTGCTATAGGGATTCTACCCGCATGTATTCTGTTGTTTGCCCAGGGAAACGATTTTCAGGCAATATCGCTGCTTATTTATGGATTCGTGGTAGTAGGATCTACAGATAATATTATTAGATTATATGTATTAGAAAAACTTGCAAGCGTCCATCCATTAATTACGCTTTTTGGAGTGATCGTCGGAGTTCCACTATTCGGTTTTATTGGTCTCATTTTCGGGCCGTTATTAGTATCCCTTTTTCTTTTAATCCTAAAGATCTATAAAAAAGAATACGGAAACTCACACCATAGATTATAAATTAAAATTACTGAGATATGTTCGGAAAAAAGAAAAAAGAAATAAATGAAGACTACGTAAAAACAGAAGTTGCCAAGATTAATGATGATGATGTTAACATTGCTATGGACAACCAGGAAGAAGTTGATAGAAAGATCAATAACTCAGGGATGCTTCAAAAGTATAGCGAACTAGCTAAAGTAATGTATGGGATGCTAAAAGATTATAGAAAAGGAGTTTATAACAAAGTGCCATGGTTTACGATTGCTACCATTGCTTTCTCTTTTCTGTATATTTTAAATCCATTAGATATTATTCCAGATTTTGTACCTGGGCTGGGATACATTGATGACATGGCGGTAGTTACCTTTGGCTTAAGATTTATACAGTCTGACATTCATAATTATCTGGACTGGAAATTGGAACAAGGCGATACTACCGATCCTATTTAAAATAAAAAGGGAGCTAAATACAACTCCCTTTTTTCCTATTTTTTAGCATCAACAGCTCTTTTATGATGTCGCTCTCTGGCTAGAAGCGTGTTTTTCAACAACATCGAAACGGTCATGGGCCCTACTCCACCGGGCACAGGTGTGATAAACGACGCACGTTTACTTACATTTTCAAAATCAACATCTCCTTTAATCACATAACCTCGTTCGGCATGATCGTCTGGAACCCTTGTAATTCCAACATCGATGATCACTGCATCATCCTTGATCATTTCACCTTTAAGAAAATCTGGAATACCCACGGCAATAATTATAATATCTGCCTGTGAAGTTACCTGGGTAATATTCTTTGTGAATTCGTGAGTTAACGTCACTGTAGAATTCCCCGGGAATCCGCTTCTTCCCATTAAAATACTCATAGGTCTCCCAACAATATAACTTCTACCAATAACAACCGTATGCTTGCCTTTTGTCGGAATATCATAACGCTCTAAAAGTTCTAATATTCCAAAAGGGGTAGCCGGAATGAAACTCGTCATATCCAACGCCATTTTCCCGAAATTTGTAGGATGGAATCCATCTACATCTTTATCAGGATCTACGGCATTCAATACTTTCTGGGTATTTATCTGGGGGGGTAAAGGAAGCTGAACAATAAATCCGTCTATATCGTCATTTTCGTTGAGCTCTTCGATCTTATCCAGCAGTTCCAGCTCACTCACCGTATGTGGAAGTCTGAAAAGTGAGGATTCAAAACCTACTCTTTCGCAGGCTTTAACTTTGGAATTCACATAAGTCATACTCGCACCGTCCTTACCTACAATAATTGCGGCAAGATGCGGTACTTTCTCTCCCCGTTTCTTAATTTTGGTAACCTCCCCAGCAATTTCATCTTTTATATCATTACTGATCTTTTTACCATCGAGAATAGTCATATTTTTTTCAGTATTCAGTTGGCAGTTGCAGTTGGCAGTTATTGCACCTTAACTCCAAATTTGCCAGGATTATTTATCATATAATTTAAAATCTTTCCTACTTCTTCACTTTTCAGATTCGACTCCTCAAATTCAAGCTTCGTAAGATATCCACACTCTTTTGCAAAATGCAACCAGCTCTGGGTCTCTGCATTTTCTGAATCACTATCAGTTAATTTGCTTTTGAAATGATTGGGATAATTCCTTTTTCGATATGCTTCTGCTATATTAGAACAAACCGACCTGGAACTTCTACGAATCTGGTCCGTTAAACTATAAGTTTCTTCTTTTGGAAACTTTTTTGAAATTTCGAAAATCTTCATGGCTAACTCAAATGCTATCACATAAGCCTTTAAAGATTTAAAATCCATATTTTTATTCTTACTCCTTACTGCTACTGTTCACTGGACACTAAAAATTATTGCATCCCCTTCATCATTTGCATCATTTTTCGGCCACCGCCACCTTGCATCATCTTCATCATTTTACCCATCTGGTTGAATTGCTTCAAAAGCTGATTCACTTCCTGAACCGTAGTCCCGGAACCTTTGGCAATTCTTTTCTTTCTGCTCGCATTGATCACCTTTGGCTCGCTTCTTTCTTCCGGAGTCATAGAATGGATAATGGCTTCAATACCTTTAAAAGCATCGTCATCAATATCAACATCCTTTAGCATCTTTCCTGCTCCCGGGATCATTCCCATAAGATCTTTCATAGATCCCATTTTCTTGATCTGCTGAAGCTGATTCAGAAAATCATCAAAACCAAATGCGTTCTTTGCAATTTTTTTCTGAAGCTTTCTCGCTTCCTCTTCATCATACTGCTCCTGGGCTCTCTCTACAAGGGAAACAACATCCCCCATCCCCAGAATCCTGTCGGCCATACGCGAAGGATAAAAAATATCAATCGCATCCATCTTTTCACCGGTACCGATGAACTTGATAGGTTTATTTACAACAGATTTAATTGAGATTGCCGCACCACCACGAGTATCACCATCTAATTTTGTAAGGATCACCCCGTCAAAATTCAGCCTTTCGTTGAAGGTTTTGGCTGTATTCACCGCATCCTGACCAGTCATAGAATCCACTACAAATAGTGTTTCCTGTGGTTGGATTGCCTCATGAATATTTGAGATCTCGGTCATCATCGCCTCATCTACTGCAAGTCGACCCGCGGTATCAATAATCACCACATTGTGACCATTTTCTTTGGCATAGGCAATTGCATCTTTAGAGATCGCAACCGGATCCTGATTTCCTTCATCAGAATACACCTCAACACCCACCTGTTCCCCAACTACATGAAGCTGGTTGATCGCTGCAGGACGGTATACATCACAGGCTACCAATAAAGGTTTTTTTGTTTTCTTGTTTTTTAGAAAATTTGCGAGTTTACCAGAAAACGTTGTTTTACCACTACCCTGTAAGCCAGACATTAAAATCACAGAAGGATCTCCAGAAAGATTAATTCCTTCAGCTTCTCCACCCATCAATTCGGTAAGCTCATCTTTAACAAGCTTTACCATCAACTGTCCCGGCTTAAGGGTAGTCAATACGTCCTGACCAAGAGCCCTTTCTTTTACCGTATTGGTAAATTCTTTGGCTATTTTGTAGTTAACATCGGCATCAACCAAAGCACGGCGAACCTCTTTGAGGCTTTCCGCAACGTTTATCTCTGTAATCTGCCCATGCCCTTTCAGGACGTGAAAGGCACTATCTAACTTATCGCTTAAATTATCAAACATAATCTTTCCTGTGATTTTATTCTATGGCTGCTATGCAGCGAATTGCAAATTTAATGATTTGAAGCTGAAACAGAAAGTTCAATATTAAAATTTCATCCTTCGACTGCGCTCAGGATGACAATCGTATTTCTTAACGCCTTAAAATGCTTTTCAGTTTAGATGCTGAAACAAGTTCAGCATGACGAAATGTTTCACTTCGTACTTCCTCTTTTATTTACTTTCTTCCGAAGACTTCCGCAGATTCTTTTCTCCCTTCACTCTTCACTTCTCACTCTTCACTTCTAACTTCAGCTTACATTCTCTCCGGAACCTCGATCCCAAGTAGCTTAAACCCTGATTTTATAACGTTTGCTACTAATCCTGACAATTGTACTCTGAAAACTTTTTCAGCTTCATCATCAATACCCAAAATCTGAACATTTTGATAAAAGGAATTGAAAGATTTCACCAGTTCATAGGTGTAATTAGCGATTAGTGCAGGCGAATGATTTTCTGCCGCTAAAGCAATGGTCTCTGGAAATAATTGAACCTGCTTGATCAATTCTTTCTCTTTTTCATGAAAACTAAACTCTTTCGATAGCTCTGCTGAAGTATCAAATTCAGCTTTTCTTAGAATTGACTGGATCCTTGCATAAGTATATTGAATAAACGGCCCCGTATTTCCCTGAAAATCGACCGATTCTTCAGGATTAAAAAGGATTCGTTTTTTAGGGTCTACCTTTAAAATGTAATATTTCAAAGCTCCAAGCCCAATAATTCTGTATAGTTCTTCTTTTTCGGTTTCAGAATAGCCATCAAGCTTCCCTAATTCCTCTGAAATATTTTTAGCAGTTTCAGCCATTTCCCTAATAAGATCATCAGCATCAACTACCGTACCTTCACGACTTTTCATCTTCCCGCTAGGAAGATCCACCATTCCGTAACTTAGGTGATACAAGGCATCTGCCCAATCGTAACCAAGTTTTTTCAGAATAAGGAAAAGCACTTTAAAATGATATTCCTGTTCGTTCCCAACGGTATATACCATCTGGTTGATATCAAAATCTGCAAATCTCTGAATGGCAGTTCCAATATCCTGGGTCATATAAACCGCTGTTCCGTCACTTCTTAGAACGATCTTTTCATCCAGCCCCTCGTCACTAAGATCAATCCAGACACTTCCATCATCTTTTTTATAAAAAACTCCGTCTTCCAGGCCTTTCTGAATATTATCCTTACCTAATATATAAGTTTCGCTTTCGTAATAATTCTTGTCAAAATCGACCCCGAGAGCATCATAGGTTTTCTCGAATCCGTCATAAACCCATTGGTTCATGGTAGACCAAAGTTTCACTACTTCCAGATCGTTCGCTTCCCATTTTCTCAGCATTTCCTGAGCTTCTACAAAAATTGGAGCCTGAGCCTTTGCTTCCTCTTCGCTCTTTCCTTCTTCCTTTAGCTGAGCTATTTCCTTCTTATATTCCTGATCAAATTTTACGTAGTAATTCCCAACCAGTTTATCGCCTTTTAGACCGGTAGATTGCGGAGTTTCTTCATTTCCAAATTTCTGCCAGGCGACCATAGATTTACAAATATGTATTCCACGGTCATTGATCACCTGCACCTTATAAACTTCATTTCCGGCCGCTTTTAAAATTTCAGAAACTGAATATCCTAAGAGGTTGTTTCTAATATGACCAAGATGCAACGGCTTATTGGTATTAGGTGAAGAATATTCCACCATAATTCCGCTGGCGTCGCTTTGTGGCAAAAGAATCCCGAAATCTTCTCTATCCTTAACATCATTAAAGAAATTGATGTAATATTGGTCACTGATCACGATATTCAGAAAACCCTGAATTACATTAAAACTGGCAACTTCTTCAACCTCATCTTCCAGATACTTCCCAATTTTTTCAGCTAATTGCGCAGGACTGGTTCTGAGCTGTTTTAGCATCGGAAAAACCACCAAAGTGATATCGCCTTCAAAATCTTTACGGGTAGGCTGAAATTCGATGTTTTCAGGTTCAACCTCATAATGCTTCTTGACGGCCTCGTTTACTTTTGATGCAAGAATTTGTTCAATATTCATTTTCCTATGCTTTTTAGCGTATTTCCAATAATTTAAGTGTGCAAAGATAAAATAAAAAATTTCTAAAGGCATAGTATTATAGACAGCCGACATCAGGATTTAAAAGAATATTATCCCTCATATTTGCCTTTATTACTTTTTTTCTATTGATGAAAAAAGTAACCAAAAAAATCTAGGCTTACACAAGTTGATTTAAATTTATCGTTCACCACCTAAATTTTAGGAACTCGCTATAAAAATTCTCGTGAGTAGAATGAGTTGGCAAGCTCAAACAGCCTAAAATTCTACGGTAGTTTCACTTCAAATTTTACTATAAACTTTCGATAGGCCATAATAAATTACCCAAATCTTGAAACTGATCATTTAAATTAGTGAAATAATTATCATTGGTAAGATCAGGTAATAAAGCATATCTCGAAGTCATTTAAAATTCAAATCCTTATATTTAGGAAAAAAGAAATGCTAATTAATATTTCCTATAACCGCCCGGCCATTTCAGAAAAAATAAATACAGAAGTGGGTAAGCCTTTCACGTTGATGCAAAGGGTAAAATTAAAAGGCAGCGGATCCCCAAAACTGCAAATTACCTCCACAAGTATAGACATTCACAATCTCCTTATTCTGGATAACAACGCCAATATTTGCAATGTAGAAATGAGAAATAGTGGCATTATTGTGATGTTTAGATCGCTATTAGAAACCTACGCTCTGGTAATTCCATATTATAAATTGAACCTTTACAAAGGCAAAGCTGAAGAATACAGCATCTATAAGGATCATCATTTTATCAAGGTAAAGGCTGATACCCCGGGAATTCATAAGTTTTTCAAAAAGATTATTGATTATAAGAATGACAATGCGCCAACTCAAATTGAAGATCTTCGGTAATACTCAGTTTACATTCTTCAATTTTCAAGTGTTTTGTTTAACCTAAAATTGATTTCATTTTAATTTTTCAGAAGAAAAGCTGATGCAATTTTGCTGAAAAAATTAATGGAGCTATTTATTTATATTTTCGCAGCACTCTTCTCGGTTATAAATCCGCTAGGAACGGTCCCGATCTTTGTTGGACTCACCAAAGAAGATTCAAAAGCCGAAAGATCAAAAACGTCCATTTTAACGGTGATCAATATCTTTGTTATTCTGCTTATTAGCTTTTTTACCGGCAGGTATATTCTAAATTTCTTCGGAATAAGTCTAGACTCCCTAAGAATCGCGGGCGGACTTATCATAACAACTTCGGGATTTGCCTTGCTTACAGGTTCTTTTTCAAAACATAAAGGAATGGATAAGCCAAAAGTAAAGGAAGATGCTTTTCAAAGGGATGGTGTTTCGCTTACACCGCTGGCAATCCCAATGCTTGCAGGACCTGGATCAATTTCATTTCTTATCGGACTTTACCAGGAATATGAATCATGGAATGATAAATTAATTGCTGTAATGGCAATTTTTAGTGTTTGCCTGGCAACTTTATTAGTGCTAAGAAGTTCGCATTATATTGTAAATATACTTGGAGCATCCGGAATCAACGCAATATCAAGGATTATCGGGTTTATTGTAATCGCTATTGGTGTGGAATATATAAGTTCATCTGTCATAAACTTATTAAGTAGTGTTTAATAAATTACCTTTTCCTAAAAGCTAATCCTCCAACTAAAGAAAGTATTCCAAATACGATCATAGCATAAGACTGGGTGTTATCGCCATGAGCTTCAACCTGCAAAGGCCCTGCATCTATTGAAAATTCAGGTGTAATGAGCTGATACGCTCCATAACCAACCAATCCTATTCCAATGATCAAAAGGACAAATTTAAGCACGTTATTCATTTAATAAAGTTTTATTAATCTGAAGTGAAAGTAATAATTTAATCTCTAATTTGATGTTCAAATTCTTCAAATGCGCATATTACTTACCGGGGCCAATGGATACATAGGTATGAGGCTTTTGCCACAATTGCTTGAACAGGGACATGAAGTAGTTTGTGCAGTTCGAAACCGAAGCAGGTTTACCTCCAATGAAGAACTCAAAGAGAAAGTTGAAATTGTAGAAATAGATTTTCTTAAGGATTCAACAGCAGCGGAAAAGATTAAAAATATCGATGTTGCTTATTACCTCATCCATTCAATGACGGGTTCCACCAAAGATTTTGACAAACAGGAAGCCCAGGCTGCAGAGAATTTTAATAAAATGATGGCTGAAACTTCCGTAAATCAGGTGATCTACCTTAGCGGTATCATTAACGAAGAAGAGTTATCTAAACATTTAAAATCCAGAAAAGCTGTTGAAGAAATTCTTTACAAAGGAAATTTCAATGTCACCGTTTTAAGAGCGGCTATTATTGTAGGTTCAGGAAGTTCTTCGTTTGAGATCATTCGTGATCTTTGTGAAAAACTCCCCGCTATGATCACTCCAAAATGGGTGAAAACAAAATCCCAACCTATTGCTATCCGGAATATTATTCAGTATTTGACCGGAGTTATTGGTCTTGAAGAATGTTATAACGAATCTTTTGATGTTGGCGGTCCAGATGTTATCACCTATCAGGAAATGATGGAACAATATGCTGAAGTTCGAGGCTTAAAACTCTGGATCGTTGGAGTACCATTTATGTCCCCAAAACTAAGTTCCTACTGGTTGTATTTTGTAACCTCCACTTCTTACCGACTTGCGCAAAATCTTGTAGATAGTATGGCTATTGAAGTTATCACCAAAGATACACGTCTTCAGGAAATCCTTAATATTGAACTCATTCAGTATAAAGAAGCCATTAAAATGGCATTTCATAAAATTGAACAAAATGAGGTGATCTCCAGCTGGAAAGATTCCCTTAGTAGCGGGAGGTTCAGAAAAGAACTGAATAAGTATGTTCAGATTCCGAAATACGGGTGTCTGCAGGATAAAAAATCCATAGAAGTTGAAGATCCCGAGGAAGCCCTGGAAAGAGTATGGGCAATTGGTGGACTAAATGGTTGGTATTACGGAAACTGGCTTTGGAAAGTACGTGGTTACATGGATAAACTTTTTGGTGGAGTTGGCCTTCGCAGAGGGAGAACCCACCCAAACAGGATCAATGCCGGAGATTCACTTGATTTCTGGAGAGTTCTCCTGGCCGATAAAGAGGAAAAAAGATTACTGTTATTTGCTGAAATGAAAGTTCCCGGGGAAGCATGGCTGGAATTTAAAATAGATGAAGACAATGTACTTCACCAAAATGCTACTTTTAGACCTAAGGGTTTACTTGGGCGGGCTTACTGGTATTCTATGTATCCGTTTCATTATTTCATATTTGAGGGTATGATCAATAGAATTGCGAAGGGGATTAAAAAAGATTAGTTTTATGAACTAAGAACCACCCAACTTGAAGTCAAATTTCAACGCACTATTTAAGAATAAAGTCTTTTTGATCTCTGCGATCATTCTTATTCTTAGCTCTATCCTCATTTTCGTATTTACGAATCAGTTTTATAATAGCATCGAAGAACTCTCCCTTTGGGTAAGGGAATACTTCGGAACTTTTTATCTCTGGCTGGGATTAGGCTGTGTTATTTTCCTTCTCATTATTGCATTCTCTAAATTCGGAAGAATAAGACTGGGCACTTCTGCGCCAGAATTCGATAGATTATCATGGATCGCAATGCTTTATTCTGCAGGAATGGGAGCCGGTATTCTTCTAAGAGCAGTACAGGAGCCAGTATTCATGTTTCTAAACAATCCCATTCAAACCGGAGAAACTGCGGAAATTATTTCTTTAGAGTACACCTTTTATCAGTGGGGATTTACAGCCTGGGCATTTTACGGGCTTTTTGCACTCGTTATTGGCTATTCCATTTTTGTAGAGAAGGCAGATGTGAGATTGAGTTCTGGATTTTCAGAATTTAAGAAAATTCGGCTACTACCGCCAGCTATTGATATTCTCACCATACTAACGACGGTAATCGGACTTGTGGCGGCGATTGGTTTAGGGACTACCCAAATTGAAGGTGGATTGAGTCATATGGAATCCAGAGAACCAGGTTCATTATTGCAAAATATGGCACTGGTATTTCTTATTTGTTCCCTAGCCTTCATGTCTGCATGGGCTGGAGTAAACAAAGGCATAAAAAGAATTTCCAACTGGAATATTTATGTAGCGCTCTTACTAATGCTTTTTGTGTTTTTAACCGGGGATATTTCTGAAATATTACTGAATTTCTTCAATTCCCTCTATCATTATATTATTGATTTTATTCCTCTAAGTCTGGCAATAGGAGACTACGATCCCGGAGTGAAGTTTCTTACTGACTGGACCTATTATTACTGGGCATTCTGGTTAGCCTGGGCCCCTTTTACAGGAATATTTATCGCTCGTATTTCAAAAGGAAGAACCATCCGTGAGATGATATTGGGCGTTTTACTCATCCCTTCTTTAGGAAGTTTTTTCTGGTTTAGCGTTTTTGGCACCTCGGCATTTGAGTTAATTGAAAGCTGGAATTCTTATAACAATGAATTTGGAAATGTCTTCACCTCCATGTTCGTGTTTTTTGAGGCTTATCCTTTACCTGTTATTACAAGTATTATGGTGATCGTTTTACTTATCAGTTTTCTGGTTACTTCGGTGGATTCTGCAATCTTCGTTCTAAGTATGTTTACCGATAAAGGTAATCCTGAACCGAAAAGAAAATACCGCCTTCTCTGGGCGGTATTGATCCTTATATTTTGTGAAGCGATTATTGTTCTAGGTCAGGTTAAACCTGATGCTGATGTTTTAACCGCTATGCAGAAATTCTTAATTATAAGCTCTTTGCCGTTTGCTATTTTAAGCGTGATAATTATCCTGCTTTTCAGCATTAAACTTTTTAGAAGAAGATCAGAAAAAATCTAAGCTTCTGGCAGGAACACCTCGGCCATCATGCATCTTGCACTACCGCCACCGCAGGTTTCTATCGTTTGAATTTCAGAACTTAAAATTTCGCAATGTTTCTCAATTCTTGAAATCTGATCATCAGTAAGACTTCTGTGAGCTCTGGCGCTCATCACAAGATATTTCTTTTCTGAACCCTGAACCTGAAGCATATTCCCGGCAAACTCATGCATCTGCTCTTCACTGATGGAAATAATCTCCTTGTTATCCATTTTAAGATGCTTTACAACATTCTTACGTTCCTTTTTATCATCTATAGTATCCAAACAAATAACCGCAAATTCTTCGGCGACGCACATCATGACATTGGTATGATAAATAGGAAGCCTTTTATTTTCAACACTTTGATATGCATTGAAAATAACCGGTGTAAATTCAAAATCCTCACAAAATTCGATCAATAAATCTTCATCTGCTCTTGGAGAAATAGCACAGTAAGCCTTTTGATGTTCTCTATCTAAAATAAGACTCCCTGTTCCTTCTAAAAAAACATCATCTTCTTCTGCAATTGTATAATCTACAATTTCCTTAATTTTTAAGCCTGCATCTTCCAGTTCAGCAAAATATTGAAGTCGGCGTTCTTTTCTTCTATTTTCAGCAAACATTGGATATAGCGCAATTTTTCCGTCTTCATGAAAAGAGACCCAATTATTTGGAAATATTGAATCTGGTGTATCATCTTCAGGAACATCATTTACTACCACCACATTTACTCCAACCGATCTTAGTTTCTCCACAAAAATATCGAACTCCTGTGTGGCCAGCTCATTTATGTCATCTCCTTCAATTTCGGTCTGGAAATAATTATTTACCGCGGTTTGTTCATTCATTCTAAAACCAACCGGTCTTACCATCAATATCGTATCTGTAATCTGCTTCATCATAAAAAATTTAATCCCTAATTAAAGGTAAAGTAGAACATCGTAATAAACCTTCCTGTTTGGAAATTTCAGCGTAAGGCACTTCTTCAACAGTGATTCCCTGTTCTCTAAGCCATGAATTTAATCTGGTAAATCCTTTTTCAGAAATTACCACATCTTCAGAAATTGAGAAAATATTAGAATTCATCTGGTACATTTCATCACGAGTGATCTCGTACACATTATCTCTTCCGAAGAAATTTATAAGCCATTCATATTCCTCTTCAATTAAAAAACCACCTTTATATAGGATAGCCTTATTTTTTCCTACAGGTTGAAAACAACAATCCAGGTGCAACGCATTATCTTTTGCTATGGTATTAGATTTTTTCAGGCTAAAGGAAACAACCTTCTTTTCGGGAAAGATCTTTTCTAAAGCTTCTACTGCCTGCCAGTTAGTTCTGGCGGTTATAAAATCTTTATAATCTTTTCCTTTGTAGGTGCCAACAAAAATATAATCCCCGTAAGGCATTACATCACCACCTTCAATATGTGCTTCTTCAGGCAAGGTGATAATCTTGGCAGGATCTATTTTTTTAAGAACATGTTCAATAGCATCAATCTCCTGATCACGGTCTGGAAGTATATTTGATTTTATAAACTTATCATCTATCACAAACGCGATATCGCGAGTAAAGATCTGATTATAATTCTCAATTACCTTAGGTCTGAATACCTCAACTTCATATTTTTCAAAAACAGCAGCCACCGCTTCCATTTCTTTAATCATATCTTCTTCTTCAGGATAGGTCCCGGCCTTAATATGCTCTTGAGACTTTGGATCGTATGCCTCTTCTAATGTAGGAATAGGACCATTACTTTCGGCTGTTCCCAGCACCACAGTTCTAAGTCTTGAAGTTTCGTTGCTTATATGCAATTTCATTGCTAAAATTTTGACAAATATAAAAAAGCTTCATCCGTTGATGAAGCTTTTTTAATTAATTCATTTTTGATAAGAATATGGAATCTTATCTATTTCCAAGTGGCTTAAAATCTCTGTGATTTTCACCAATATAAATCTGACGTGGACGACCGATTGGTTCCTTTTTTAATCTCATTTCTCTCCATTGAGCGATCCAGCCCGGAAGTCTACCTAATGCAAACATTACCGTGAACATTTCTACAGGAATTCCCAGTGCACGATAGATAATTCCCGAATAGAAATCTACGTTTGGATATAATTTCCTTTTTACGAAATAATCATCTTCTAATGCTTCTTTCTCCAATCCCTTTGCAATATCAAGCACAGGGTCTTCAACTCCTAACTGACTAAGAACTTCATCAGCAGATTTCTTAATGATCTTAGCTCTAGGGTCAAAGTTTTTGTAAACACGGTGACCAAAGCCCATTAAACGGAAAGGATCTTCTTTATCCTTCGCCTTCTGCATGAACTTGTGAGTATCTCCACCATCTTCCTTAATTTTTTCAAGCATTTCAATTACTGCCTGGTTAGCTCCACCGTGAAGTGGCCCCCAAAGCGCAGAAATACCTGCAGAAAGTGATGCAAATAATCCAGCATGAGAAGAACCTACCATTCTTACCGTTGACGTAGAACAATTCTGCTCATGATCTGCATGAAGAATCAATAATTTATCTAAAGCATCAATCACAGTTTTATCTACGCTATAGGTTTTATTTGGTTTTTCGAACATCATTTTATGCAGATTCTCTACATAACCAAGAGACTCATCACCATAATTAAGCGGAAGGCTATTTTTCTTTCTCAACGTCCAAGCAGCAAGTACCGGGAATTTCCCGAGAATCTTAACGATTGCCTTATACATCTCTTCTTCTGAAGAAACATCTACTGAAGATGGGTTAAAAGCGATCAAAGCACTTGTTAACGATGAAAGAACTCCCATTGGATGTGCTGATTTCGGAAATCCATCAAGGATCTTCTTCATTTCCTCATCTACATGAGATTGTTCTTTAATATCTGTAGTAAACTTCTCAAGTTGTTGCTTATTTGGTAATTCTCCGAAAATCAATAGATATACCACTTCAAGAAAATCAGCTTTTTCTGCAAGATCTTCAATTGCATAACCACGATATCTTAAAATACCTTTCTCACCGTCCAAAAATGTGATAGCACTCTCACAGCTTCCAGTATTTTTAAATCCTGGGTCTAAAGTTATGATTCCTGCTTCTCCACGTAGTTGTTTAATATCTACGCCTATTTCATCTTCGGTTCCCTTAGTAACGGGAAACTCATATTTTTTTCCGTCAAATTCGAGTGTCGCTGTTTTAGACATATTATATATAATTCTTTTAGATTAATTTTTAAGGATTGCTAAATTACGAAATTTAGTGTTAAAATAATTTTAAGGCTAGTAACGAAATTTCATAAATAGTCCGATTTTATTCAGTTTTCATGAAATTTAACTATAGACAACCAAAAACTTAGGCTTGTTTTAATAATAAAGGCTTAAATATGGAAAAAATGCAGGTTTCAATATTAAGTTTTTATGAGACAATAAAGAATGTCATTAACCGCAAACAGATCTAATACAACATTGCTAACTTCAAATCTTATAAAGTTCTTTATAGTATCTATTTACCGATTTTTCCCATGTAAATCTCTCTTGCTTCGCATTCACGCATATTTTTTGCCATGTCTCCTTATCATTAAAAAAGAGATCTACTGCTTCTGAGAATACATCTACAAAATTTTTGGTTTTTTCTTCTATATTCTTCCCATCAAAACTAAAACCAGTCTTCTTATGTACAACAGTATCCTTTAATCCACCTGTATGATGAACCAGGCACGGCTGCGCATTTCTCATTGCGAGCATCTGACTAATTCCGCAGGGCTCAAACTGACTGGGCATTAGGTACAAATCAGACTCTTGATATAACATATCTATAATACTATCAGACTGTGCATTTATAAATATAAAGTTCTTGTATTTATAGCTAGCCTCTCTAAAGATTGATTCATATTCTGGTGCACCGGTTCCAAGAAGGATATATATTCCATTAACCTCGGTGAGTTTTTCCATTAATCCAGCCAGTAGATCAGGATTTTCTTTGAAGAAGAAAAATTTCTGTTCTGTTAAGCGTGCAACACTGGCACAAATAAAATCCGGGTTGTGCTCTTGCCATCGAGTGATTTTTTCTCCTGTATGTGCCAGATAATGTGCTTTATAATCTTTATTATCTTCTTGCAACCAGCGAAAAAGTCTTCGAACACATTGTCTTAATAAAATACCTTTTTCTACCTCATTAATATTTGAGTAGTTGGCTCCATTTAAGATTCCGAATAAACGCTTTTCCTTTTTTGCTTTTTTAAGATCTTCTTCCAGACCTTCACCTCCAATAAAATGGGGCGGATGACTCGGCTTCTGAATATCTTCTTTGTAAGATGGCGATACGGTATGTACTGCATCTGCCAATCTAATCCCCACCGCCATAAGATTAATACAATCCGGATAGCGACGATCGTATAATTTTTCCCGATCATATTCTAAATCCGGAAAGAATGCATCTACAGAAGAGTAATTATTACTGAAAGGTCTTATTCCCTGTATGGCCAGATTATGAATTGAATACACAAACCTGATATCTTTTAATACACTAAATTTTGGATTAAATTCTTTCAAAAATAATAGCATGCTTGTATGCCAGTCATGAAGGTGAATGATATCTATTTTTCCAAATATTTCTTCCCGGATAGCCGCGGCAACACCTGTACAAAACAGTGAAAAAACATTGGCGTCTGTAAAAAAAGGTTGATCGGGATCATTAAAATAAATATGGGCGATATCCCCGGCTTTTATATCTGGATGATGAAATACATAATGTTTTATTCCGGCAATCTGTTTTTTCCCCTGAACCTGGTACACTTCTCCATTATGAGGTACTCCCCGGAAAACAAAATTCACGTCGGCAATCTTTCTAGCTTCAGAAATATGTAAACGTGAATATGAAGGCGTGATTACATTTACGATATCGCCCTTTGCCGCTATCTGTCTCGGTACGTCACGAACAACATCACCCATTCCACCAGCTTTACAGCGTGGAATTCCATCGTTTTCAGCAGCGACAAATAGAAAATTGGTCTTCAAAGATTTTGGTTAGTTAAGTAATTGAATTTAATCATAAAACTACGACTCTCACAGCGAAATTGATTAAATGATTGTTAATAAAATAGATAATCGAAAATAATTAAACAAAAAAAAGCCCCTTCTTCCGAAGAGGCTTTTTAATGTATCTATAAAAAATACTACTTTATTTTGAATGCTTTATCCTGAGGATAGAAGGCTACATCTCCAAGTTCTTCCTCAATTCTTAACAATTGATTGTATTTAGCCATACGATCACTACGGGAAGCAGAACCTGTTTTAATCTGGCCAGTATTCAATGCCACCGCAAGATCTGCAATCGTATTATCTTCAGTTTCTCCAGATCTGTGTGACATTACAGAAGTGTACCCGGCATTATGAGCCATATTTACCGCAGCAATAGTTTCAGTTAACGTTCCAATCTGATTTACTTTGATCAAAATAGAATTTGCAATACTTTCTTTAATTCCTCTTCCCAAACGCTCCACATTGGTTACGAAAAGGTCATCACCAACCAACTGAACTTTATCCCCGATTTTATCGGTAACTGCTTTCCAACCTTCCCAGTCATTTTCATCCATTCCATCTTCAATAGAGATAATTGGATATTTTGAAGCAAGTTCTGCAAGGTAATCT
Source organism: Christiangramia forsetii KT0803 (assembly GCF_000060345.1). Taxonomy (NCBI): domain Bacteria; kingdom Pseudomonadati; phylum Bacteroidota; class Flavobacteriia; order Flavobacteriales; family Flavobacteriaceae; genus Christiangramia; species Christiangramia forsetii. Next base: position 2,926,542 of record NC_008571.1, read on the forward strand.
GCCTGTTCTTCGCTCGTTCTTACTTTCCCTTTATCTCCTTCAAATTTGGTATAATCGTATTTCCCGTCTACAAAAAATTCAGCTGCAGCACAATCTAAAGCGATCATCACTTCTTTCCCTGGCTTATAACCCGCTTTTTCTATAGCTTTCAGAATAGTATCTAAAGCATCTTCAGTTCCATCAAGGGTTGGGGCAAAACCACCTTCATCCCCAACAGCTGTACTTAAACCGCGATCGTGTAGTACATTCTTTAAATTATGAAAAATTTCAGTTCCCATTTTCAAAGCATGGGAAAAGCTATCTGCCATTACCGGCATGATCATAAATTCCTGAAACGCGATAGGCGCATCACTGTGAGAACCTCCATTAATGATATTCATCATAGGCACCGGAAGTGTATTTGCACTCACTCCACCTACATATCTGTAAAGAGGCATATTTAATTCGTTCGCAGCTGCTTTGGCTACAGCAAGAGAAACCCCAAGAATGGCGTTAGCCCCTAATTTAGATTTGTTTGGAGTTCCATCAAGATCTATCATTGTCTGGTCTATCAGGTTTTGTTCAAATACTGAAAATCCCAATAAATGATCTGCGATCTCTCCATTTACATTATCAACAGCTTTCTGAACTCCCTTTCCCATAAAATCCTTACCTCCGTCACGAAGCTCAACAGCCTCATGTTCTCCCGTGGAAGCTCCTGAAGGAACCGCTGCACGGCCCATAATTCCATTTTCTGTATATACATCTACTTCTACAGTAGGGTTTCCTCTTGAATCAAAAATCTGACGTGCGTGAATATCTAAAATAGCGCTCATTTTCTTATTTTATTAGTTAGTTGAACAATCTGCAAGATACAAAGACAAGTATAAAAAATCGACTGAGACTGTTAGTTTTAAAGCATTTATAACATTAAAACATACTAAAACGTTTTCGGTTTATGAAGTTTTTATCATAATGCTGAAAAGAGGTCATAATACACACGTATTCCTAAACCAATTCCATCTTTGCTACCTCCTCCAGACGTAAAATCGTAGTCTGAAAAATCAAGAGACTCTATACCTTCTTTAGAATTTAACCTGGTGTACTTCAAATAAAAGGCAAACCAGAGATGATCAACATTCACTAATTGCCCTTCTATTCCTGCTGCAAAACTCCAATAGTTCTGATCTTTTGAATACTTCTGCTTCTCTTCCAGCTCGTATCTCTCATTTCCATTATATAGAAAGTAGTTCCCTTTTGCATAGAGCTTTCCAAAATTATACTCCGGAATAAGAACTAGCGCAGCCTCCTCATTCCCAAATTTTAATTTTGGGGCAAGACTTATAGAAAAAGAAGTAAATGAAGCTTTGTATAAAGCACCAGGAATGGCATTTGGATCCGGACTATCATTAAATTCCCTTTCAGGCAATATTCCAGCACTAAAATTCAACCCTACTTCAGGTGCAAAAAATTCCCATTGATAAACCTGACTTCCAAAGTTTACATTATAAAAAGCATCATTCTCAAATCCTGTATGCCGATAATATTCAAAGCCCCCATACAACACCGGGTGCTTTTGCGCAATTCCATGTATGGAATTAAGTATGAAGAAGAAAATTATTATTGTGCGACCAACCATCCTAACTGAAACGAAAATAGTGGTTTAACGTAGGTGTCCCCTGAATCATTAAATCCTAAACCAAGCCCCAGGTTTAAATTCAATTTAAATCCGCTTTCATAAACTCTTTGCAATCCCCAGGCTGGGCCTACAAATGCGCCGTAATCATTTTCATAATCCAAATCACCTATTATTGCATTGCCGCTGGTTACAGAAGCGATACCGGTAATATAGTTAGCCGAATTCTCTGAAGTTTTTTTACCCTTATCCGCTCTTTTTTCGAAATTATAATAATAACGATATTGAGCCTCAAAGCCTGGATAAATACCATAGGCTTCCCCGAATAAAGAAGAATATTGATACGTGAATCCAATTCCAAGATTTAAATCTATGGTTGACCGATCTGAAACTGAAAATTCATATTCGGCTGAAGGAGCTAATAAATTTAGAGAGAATTGATTATTTGTAGTTGTTTCCTGAGAAAATATATTCAGACTTGCTATTAATGCCAGAACAAATAAGAAATGCTTCATTTTAATATCTAGATAGGACGAAGATTCAAAGCTAGCCGAATATACCTAATTGGCAAATTTTATTTTAGTTCTAAGAGTAACCAAAAAAAAAGCCGAAATCGAGATTCCGGCTTTTCTATATTTATATAATTTTTGTTTCTAAGCTTTCACTGATTTGATTCGATCTATAAACTCATCAAACAAGTAACTGGCATCATGTGGTCCAGGACTTGCTTCCGGGTGATACTGCACAGAAAAAGTATTTTTGTTTTTCATAGCCAACCCTCCAACTGTACCGTCATTAAGACATATATGTGTAACTTCTACATCAGGATGTGCTTCAGTTTGATCTTTGTCTACTGAAAAACCGTGATTTTGAGACGTGATTTCACCTTTACCACTCACCATATTCTTTACAGGATGATTTATCCCTCGGTGTCCGTGATGCATTTTATAGGTTTTAATTCCGTTTGCTATCGCTATAATCTGGTGACCAAGGCAGATTCCGAATAAGGGATGATCCTTTTCAATAATAGTCTTTGTAACGTTGATTGCACTCTCCAAAGGTTGCGGATCCCCAGGTCCGTTAGAAAGGAAGTATCCATCAGGATTCCATTCTTTCATTTCTTCATAGGTAGCATTGTAAGGAAACACTTTTATATAGGCATCCCTTTCAGAGAGATTTCTAAGAATATTAGTTTTAATACCTACATCCAAGGCTGCAATCCTGTAGGTCGCATTTTCATCACCAAAGTAGTACGCCTCTTTAGTAGAAACTTTAGAAGCCAATTCCAGTCCGTTCATATTTGGCACTTCTGCCAATTGTTTTTTAAGACCTTCAATATTTGTCACATCAGAAGAAATTATAGCGTTCATAGCACCGTTTTCTCTAATATAAGTCACCAAAGCCCTGGTATCTACATCTGAAATAGCGAAAATATTATTTTCATTCAGAAACTCCTCCAGCGTTCTATCTGATGCCGGCCTGGATTCTGTATAACTAAAATTCTTACAGATAAGCCCCGATATTTTAGCAGTATTGGATTCATTTTCCCTTTCACTGGTTCCATAATTACCAATATGAGCATTGGTGGTCACCATTAATTGTCCATAATAAGAAGGATCTGTAAAGATCTCCTGGTAACCTGTCATTCCCGTATTAAAACAAACTTCTCCTACGGCGCTACCTTCCTTATTTCCGACTGATTTTCCATAAAAAATGGTTCCATCTTCAAGTAAGATGATCGCTTTACGTTTAGCCTGATATTTCATAGTTGTGATATAGTTGATGCTGCGGCAAATTTAATAATTTATTTATTGGGTATAAAAAAAGGATAAACTATTAAAGCTTATCCTTTTAAAATTTAGGCGGTAATAAGAATCATTGTTATTCCTCTTTTTTATCGTCCTTTTTTTCTTCAGCCTTTGGCTCTTTAGCTTTAGGCTCTTCTTTTTTCGTTTCTTTAGCAGAAGCTTCTTTAGGCTCGGCAGTAGAAGCTGTATCTTCAGTCTTCTTCTTACCAGCACGACGAGTAGATTTTTTCTTCTTAGGCTTCTCTCCTACATTGTAGGTTTCATTAAAGTCTACAAGTTCTACCAATGCCATTTCTGCAGCATCCCCAAGACGACTACCAAGTTTGATAACTCTGGTATAACCTCCCGGGCGATCTCCTACTTTAGGAGCTACTTCACGAAATAATTCGCTTACAGCTTCTTTACTTCTAAGCTTACTAAACACAAGACGTCTGTTGTGAGTAGTATCGTTCTTACATTTAGTAACTAGAGGCTCTACAAATACTTTAAGAGCTTTAGCTTTAGCTACCGTTGTATTGATACGTTTATGCTCAATTAGGGAACATGCCATATTCGCAAGCATAGCTTTACGATGTGCAGTTTGTCTACCTAAGTGGTTTATTTTCTTTCCGTGTCTCATGACATTTTATGTTTCATCATCTTGCTACAACTCATTTTGAGGAGCAAATTATGACGGTTATTTATTTTAAATCCCAGTTAAGAATTGAATCCTGAACTAGTCTTTATCTAATTTATATTTTGAAAGGTCCATTCCAAAGTTCAAACCTTTATTGCTTACAAGCTCTTCCAATTCAGTAAGTGATTTTTTACCGAAATTTCTAAACTTCATCAAATCGTTCTTATTATAAGAAACAAGGTCTCCCAAAGTATCAACTTCAGCTGCTTTAAGACAGTTCAATGCTCTTACTGAAAGATCCATATCTACCAACTTCGTCTTAAGAAGTTGTCTCATATGAAGAGATTCTTCATCGTAAGTTTCAGTTTGGGCAATTTCATCTGCTTCAAGAGTGATACGCTCATCAGAGAATAACATGAAGTGATGTATAAGTGTCTTAGCTGCTTCGGTTAAAGCATCTTTTGGATGAATAGAACCATCACTGATAATTTCAAATACCAGTTTTTCGTAGTCAGTCTTCTGCTCAACACGAAAGTTTTCGATACTATATTTTACATTCTTAATAGGAGTGTAAATAGAATCTACGAAAATCGTTCCTAGAGGAGCATTGGCTTTTTTGTTTTCTTCAGCCGGAACATAACCTCTACCTTTCTCGATAGTGATCTCCATGTTCAAGCTAACTTTCTTATCCATGTGACAGATTACCTGATCTGGATTAAGAACCTGAAATCCTGAAATGAATTTCTGGAAGTGACCGGCAGTTAATTGCTCTTCTCCTGAAACCGAAATAGTAACCGATTCATTATCGATCTCATCGATTTGTCTCTTGAATCTTACTTGTTTAAGATTCAGGATAATTTCAGTTACGTCTTCCACTACACCTGCAATGGTAGAGAATTCGTGATCTACACCTTCAATTCTTACTGAAGTGATCGCGAAACCTTCCAAAGAAGATAAAAGCACTCGTCTTAAAGCGTTACCAACAGTTAATCCATAACCAGGCTCCAAAGGGCGAAATTCAAATTTCCCTTCGAAATCGGTTGAATCAATCATTATAACTTTATCGGGCTTCTGAAAATTTAGTATTGCCATATTTCGACTTCTGTGTGAATTATTATTTCGAATATAATTCGACTATAAATTGCTCGTTAATGTTTTCAGGAATCTGAACTCTTCCAGGAACAGCTACGAAAGTACCTTCTTTCTTTTCTGAATTCCATGAAATCCATTCGTAAACACTGCTGTTATTTGATAGTGATTCCTGTACCACAGCAAGTGATTTAGATTTTTCTCTAACTCCAACAACGTCACCAGCTTTTAGGTGATAAGAAGGAATGTTTACCAATTCCCCATTTACAGTGATATGACGGTGACCAACTAACTGACGGGCAGCTCTTCTTGAAGGTGCTACACCCATACGGTACACTACATTATCTAAACGAGATTCGCAAAGTTGAAGAAGAACCTCACCAGTAATTCCCTGGGCACGGGTAGCTTTTTCAAACATGTTACGGAATTGACGCTCAAGAATACCATACGTATACTTGGCTTTTTGCTTCTCCATTAACTGGATAGCATATTCTGATTTTTTTCCACGACGACGGTTATTACCGTGCTGTCCCGGAGGATAATTTCTTTTTTCGAAAGATTTGTCGTCTCCAAAAATAGCTTCACCGAATTTACGGGCTATTTTAGTTTTTGGACCTGTATATCTTGCCATTACTATAGTTATTTTAGAAAGGGATTATGAATTAAGGCATAAGTCCTTCGATAATCTAAATCCTCTCTTATTATTAAAATTTATTAAACTCTACGTCTCTTTGGTGGACGACAACCGTTGTGTGGAAGTGGAGTAATATCGATAATTTCAGTAACTTCGATACCACTATTGTGAACTGCTCTTATTGCAGATTCTCTACCGTTTCCAGGACCTTTTACATAAACCTTCACTTTACGCATACCTGCCTCATGTGCTACTTTCGAAGCATCTTCAGCAGCTAATTGTGCAGCGTAAGGAGTATTTTTCTTAGATCCTCTAAAGCCCATCTTACCTGCAGACGACCATGCAACAACATCTCCCTTTTTGTTGGTAAGAGAAATAATAATGTTGTTAAAAGAAGCAGTTACGTGTGCTTCACCGTTGGATTCAACGACTACTTTACGTTTTTTCTGAGTTTTAGCTTTTGGATTTGCTTTCTTTGCCATACTACTTACTATTTAGTCGCTTTTTTCTTGTTAGCAACTGTTTTTCTTCTTCCTTTTCTGGTTCTGGAGTTGTTCTTAGTTCTTTGACCTCTTAATGGAAGTCCAGCTCTGTGACGAATTCCTCTATAGCATCCAATGTCCATAAGACGTTTGATACTAATTTGAACTTCAGTACGTAATTCTCCTTCAATTGTAAACTGACCAACAGCCTCACGGATTTTACCAATCTCGTCATCGTCCCAATCTGAGACTTTCTTACTCTCGTCTACTTTAGCTTGTGCAAGTATCTCCTGAGCCCTGCTTCTGCCAATTCCGAAGATATAGGTCAATGCTATAACCCCTCGCTTTTGTTTAGGTATATCTACCCCTGCAATTCTTGCCATAATTAGCCTTGTCTTTGTTTAAATCTAGGATTCTTTTTGTTAATTACGTAAAGGCGCCCTTTTCTGCGTACAATTTTGCAGTCGGCACTTCTCTTTTTTATTGATGCTCTAACTTTCATCTTATCTCTTTTTTATTCACCGGCAGAGTCTTAACTCATTCTGTGAAATTTTAGCCGTCATAAATTTTTCAGAGTGCAAAAGTATAAAAAATTTATAAAAGGCTGAAAATTACTTTTTAGTATCTGTAAGTTATTCGAGCCTTAGTTAAATCGTAAGGACTCATTTCCAGTTTTACTTTATCTCCAGGAAGTAATTTTATATAATGCATACGCATTTTTCCGGAGATGTGTGCAGTCACCACGTGACCATTTTCCAATTCTACACGAAACATAGCATTAGACAATGCCTCAATGATAGTTCCGTCTTGTTCGATTGCTGCTTGCTTTGCCATAATTTAAGCTACTGCTTTTCTGTTTTTACCTGTTTTCATTAATCCATCATAGTGTCTATTCAGCAAGTAAGAATTTACCTGTTGCATAGTATCTATTGCAACTCCAACCATAATTAAAAGCGAAGTACCTCCAAAGAATAACGCCCAGTTCTGTTGTACACCCAACAGTTGAACAACTATCGCAGGGAACACTGCAATAAGAGCCAGGAATATAGATCCCGGAAGGGTTATCTGAGACATAATACGATCTAAATATTCAGAAGTTTCACCTCCCGGACGAATACCAGGAATAAATCCACCACTTCTTTTAAGATCGTCAGCCATTTTATTTGTTGGAACTGTGATCGCAGTATAGAAATATGTAAATATTATAATCAATAATGCAAACACTAGATTATACCAAAATCCGAAAATATTCTGAAATGCAGCAGTTACACCCTGAGCAGTATCTGAGTCTGATAGACCAGCTACAGCCACAGGAATAAACATAATCGCCTGAGCAAAGATGATAGGCATAACCCCTGATGCATTCAGTTTTAACGGTATATATTGTCTTGATCCGAAAACATTCTTTTCATATCCGCCTGAAGCAGATCTCCTGGCATACTGCACAGGAATTTGACGTACTGCCATAACCAGCATTACTGAAGCCATTATAATGGCAAACCAGATAACTAATTCTATCAGTATCATTACAAGACCACCATTCGATTCAAATACTCTTGAAGCGAATTCCTGAATAAAGGCTTGTGGCAGTGTGGCAATAATACCAACCATAATCAATAATGAAATACCGTTACCAATACCTTTATCTGTGATCTTCTCACCAAGCCACATCGCGAAAATAGTACCTGTAGTAAGTATAATTACTGATGATACCACAAATGTTAGATTATCGCCTAACAAAAATGCTTCACCTGGTAAGGTCGCAAACAGGTTATAGATATAACCTGGCCCCTGTACAAGGGTAATCGCAATGGTAAGCCAACGTGTGATCTGATTAATCTTCTTACGCCCGCTTTCTCCTTCTTTCTGAAGCTTCTGAAGATAAGGAATCGCAATTCCCATCAGCTGCACCACAATGGAAGCAGAAATATAGGGCATGATCCCCAGTGCAAAAACCGATGCATTTGAGAATGCACCTCCGGTAAAAGCATTAAGAAGCCCTAATAATCCACCATCCGTTTGGGTAGCCAGATTAGAAAGCTGAGCGGCATCAATTCCGGGAAGCACAACCTGTGCCCCAAAACGATAAACCAAAAGCAAACCGAGGGTAACTAAAATTCTATTTTTTAGCTCCTCGATTTTCCAAATATTTTGAATCGTATTGATGAATTTCATTTGATTATCTATTATAAAGTAACAACTTCACCTCCGGCAGCTTCAATAGCTTCTTTCGCTGAGGCCGTAAATTTATGAACAGATATTTTCAACTTAGCCTTTAATTCACCTCTACCTAATATCTTAACAAGCTCGTTTCTTCCGGCAAGACCGTTTTCAACCAACACGTCCATATCAACTGTATCCTTAATTCTTCCTTCATCTACCAGGTTCTGTAATGTATCCAGGTTAATTCCCTGATATACTTTACGGTTTCTGTTAGTGAATCCAAATTTTGGAACACGTCTCTGAAGTGGCATCTGCCCACCTTCAAAACCAATCTTTTTAGAATAACCTGAACGTGACTTGGCACCTTTGTGACCTCTGGTAGCGGTTCCACCTTTACCAGATCCTTCACCACGACCAATACGCTTGCTATTCTTTCTAACTGAACCTTCTGCAGGTTTTAAGTTACTTAAATCCATGAGAGATTATTATTTTGTTTCTTCTACAGAAACTAAGTGTTTAACTTTATTTACCATACCAAGGATGTTTGGCGTATCGTCATGCTCAACCGTTTGACCAATCTTCTTCAATCCTAAAGATTCAAGAACTAATTTTTGGTTCTTCGTGCGGTTGATGGCACTTTTTACTTTTGTGACTTTTATCTTTCCCATCTTATTCCTTGATTTATCCTTTAAAAACCTTTTCCAATGAAACGCCTCTCTGTTTCGCAACAGTTTCAGCACTTCTTAATTGTAGTAAGGCATCAAAAGTAGCTTTTACAACATTGTGAGGGTTTGAAGATCCCTGGTTCTTAGAAAGTACATCATGTACCCCAACAGATTCCAATACTGCACGAATCGCACCACCAGCAATAATACCGGTACCGGCAGCAGCTGGAAGAAGCATTACTCTTGCTCCACCATACTTACCTTTTTGTTCGTGCGGTAAAGTTCCTTTGTGTAAAGGGATGCGTACCAGATTTTTCTTAGCATCTTCTACCGCTTTAGAAATAGCGTCTGCAACTTCCTTGGATTTTCCAAGTCCTTGTCCAACAACACCATTTTCATCTCCAACTACAACAATAGCAGAGAATCCAAATGCTCTACCACCTTTTGTAACCTTAGTAACACGTTGTACTCCAACCAAACGATCCTTTAATTCAAGACCTCCTGGTTTTACATGTTCTACGTTTTTATAATCTTGATACATATTTTCTAGAATTTTAGTCCTCCCTCGCGAGCACCTTCTGCTAATGATTTAACTCTACCGTGATATAAATAACCACCTCTATCAAAAGAAATAGTATCTATTCCGGCTTTTTTCGCCTTCTCAGCAATGGTTTTTCCAACCATTTGAGCCTGCTCTTTTCTATCTGCAGAAGCAGAAGCGATATCCTTATCTCTTGAAGAAGCTGATGCCAAAGTTTTACCTTCAACGTCATCGATAATCTGAGCATAAATTTCTTTATTGCTTCTAAAAACAGATAATCTAGGACGGCTTGTTGTTCCAACGATATCCTTACGGATACGTTTTCTAATTTTATTTCTTCTATCTAATTTTGATAATGCCATAACTAAACTTTATTAAGCTGATTTACCTGCTTTTCTTCTCAATTGCTCTCCAACAAACTTGATACCTTTACCTTTATATGGTTCTGGTGCTCTGAATGAACGGATTTTAGCTGCAACCTGTCCAACAAGTTGTTTATCATGAGAAGTTACCTTTACGATCGGGTTCTTACCTTTTTCTGAGATAGTCTCCACCTTAACTTCGGGAGCCAAATCTAGCACAATATTATGGGAATAACCAACAGCAAGATCTAACTTGTTCCCCTGGTTCGTAGCACGGTAACCTACACCTACCAATTCAAGTGATTTAGTGTAACCGTTTGTAACCCCTTCAATCATATTGTTTACCAAAGCACGGTACAAACCATGTTTAGCTTTCTGATCACTTTTTTCTGAAGAACGCTCAAAAGTAATAACATTATCTTCGATTTTAACATCGATATCTCTTATCTCTTGCTTAAGCTCTCCTAACTTTCCTTTTACCGTTACAACACCATCTTTGTGATCTACTGTCACACCTTCTGGAATTGTAACTGGGCTTTTACCTATTCTTGACATTTCTTTAGTCTTTTAAGTATTAGTATACGTAGCACAATACCTCGCCACCAACTTTATTCGCTTTCGCTTGTTTTCCAGTCATTACTCCGTGAGAAGTAGAAACAACCGCAATACCAAGACCATTAAGGATTCTTGGAATTTCAGTTGATCCAGCGTATTTACGTAAACCAGGTTTACTTATTCTCTGGATCTTCTTAATTACCGGCTCTTTAGTAAGTTTATCGTACTTAAGAGCGATCTTGATAGTTCCCTGAGCGGTAGTATCTTCGAATTTATAACTAAGAATATATCCCTGATCGAATAATATCTTTGTGATCTCTTTTTTAACATTGGAAGCAGGAATTTCCACTACTCTGTGGTTCGCAGCATTTGCATTCCTGATTCTTGTTAAGTAATCTGCAATAGGATCTGTATTCATTTATCTTTATTTGCGAATGTGGTTTTCAATCCCGATAGCTATCGGGAGAACCTTCATTCAATTTATAATTTTACCAGCTTGCTTTCTTAACTCCTGGGATAAGACCTTGATTAGCCATTTCTCTGAACATTACACGAGAAAGACCAAATTGTCTCATATACCCTTTAGGTCTACCTGTTAATTTACATCTGTTATGCAAACGAACCGGAGAAGAATTCTTTGGTAGTTTCTGTAGGCCTTCGTAATCACCAGCTTCTTTTAAAGCGGCTCTTTTTTCAGCATACTTCTTCACCAATTTCTGTCTTTTCACCTCACGGGCTTTCATTGATTCTTTAGCCATAATTAGTTCTTTTTAAAAGGTAATCCTAGTTCTGTTAACAATGCTTTTGCTTCCTTATCGGTATCAGCAGTGGTAACAAATGTGATATCCATACCAGCGATTCTATTCACTGCATCAATATCTATCTCAGGGAAGATGATTTGCTCTGTCACCCCAAGGTTATAGTTACCTCTACCATCAAATCCATTAGATTTGATTCCGTTAAAATCACGTACACGTGGTAACGCACTAGTGATTAATCTATCTAAGAATTCATACATTCTATATCCGCGTAAAGTAACTTTTGCTCCAATTGGCATTCCCTTACGCAGCTTAAACGATGCAACATCCTTTTTCGAAATAGTAGAAACGGCCTTTTGACCGCTAATAGCTGAAAGTTCGTCGATAGCATGGTCGATAAGTTTCTTATCTGCCACTGCTCCACCAACTCCACGGCTAATTACTATTTTCGTAAGTTTTGGCACCTCCATTATATTGGAGTAGCTGAATTCTTCCTTAAGAGCACTTTTCACTCTCTCGTTATATTCCTGTCTAAGTCTTGGTACGTATGCCATAACTATATTACTTCATTAGATTTTTTAGAAAATCTCACTTTCTTTCCATCTTCTTCTTTATAACCAACTCTGGTTGTATCACCATTCTTATCGATTAGTGAAAGATTAGAAATATGGATAGGAGCTTCTTTCTCCTTAATACCACCTTGTGGATTAGAAGCACTTGGCTTCTCATGTTTAGAGATCATATTAACCCCTTCCACAATGGCTTTGTTCTTTTCAATAAGTACCTTCTGCACTTTACCTTCCTGACCTTTATGGTCTCCAGCAATTACACGAACGGTATCTCCTGATTTTATCTTAAGCTTTGTCATCTTTTTAATGTATTAAAGCACTTCTGGTGCCAATGATACAATTTTCATGAATTGCTTATCACGAAGCTCACGAGCTACAGGACCAAAAACACGGGTTCCGCGCATTTCTCCCTGAGGACCTAACAATACACATGCATTATCATCAAAACGAATATAAGATCCGTCTGGTCTGCGAACTTCTTTCCTGGTACGAACAACAACTGCTGTTGAAACTGCACCCTTCTTGATACTTCCGTTAGGGGTAGCTTCTTTTACACTGACAACTATCTTGTCTCCAACAGATGCGTATCTTTTCTTTGTACCTCCTAATACACGGATTGCTAAAACTTCTTTAGCCCCGGTATTATCTGCTACTTTTAGTCTGGACTCTTGTTGTACCATGGTTATTTAGCTCTTTCAATTATTTCTACTAGTCTCCAAGTCTTGGATTTACTTAAAGGTCGTGTTTCCATGATCTTTACAGTATCACCTTCGTTGCAGTCGTTATTTTCGTCGTGGGCTACGTATTTTTTCGTTTTTAAAACGAATTTTCCATACATAGGATGTTTTACTTTTTTCACTTCAGAAACCACTATGGATTTCTGCATTTTGTTACTTGTAACAACTCCTACACGCTCTTTTCTTAAGTTTCTTTTTTCCATCTTTCAGCAGAATAACAATTATTGTTGTTCTCTTTTAGTTAACTCTGTAGCTAATCTCGCCACATCTCTTCTTACAGTTCTTAACTGTATTGGATTTTCCAAAGGCGAAACAGCGTGAGCCATTTTCAAATCTGAATAAGCTTTTCTAGACTTACCAAGCTCTTCTTGCAATTCTGCAACAGACAATTCTTTTACTTCTGATTGTTTCATAATTCCAATATTATTCTTGATAATCTCTAGCTACTACAAATTTAGTTCTCACAGGAAGTTTTTGCGCTGCAAGACGTAATGCCTCTTTAGCCACGTCCATTGGTACACCACCAATTTCGAACATGATTCTTCCTGGTTTTACCACAGCTGCCCAATATTCAACCGCACCTTTACCTTTACCCATACGTACTTCAAGAGGTTTCTTTGTGATAGGCTTATCCGGGAAAATTTTGATCCAGATAGATCCTTCTCTTTTCATATAACGGGTAGCGGCGATACGCGCTGCTTCTATTTGACGTGCAGTAACAAAACTGGAATCCATAGATTTGATTCCGAAGGTACCGTTAGAAAGTCTGTGCCCTCTTTGAGACAAACCTTTCATACGGCCTTTCTGTTGCTTACGGTATTTTGTTCTTTTAGGTTGTAACATTTTTTCTTTACTTTAAAAAATTACTTTCTACGACGTGATTTGTTACCACCTCGTCCGGCTCCGGACTTCTTACCTTGATTTTTCGCAAGGCCAACAAGAGGCGAAAGCTCTCTTTTTCCGTATACCTCACCTTTCATGATCCATACTTTAACACCCAATCTACCATAAGTAGTGTGTGCTTCAACTAAAGCATAGTCAATATCAGCCCTAAAAGTAGACAATGGAATTCTTCCATCTTTGTATGATTCTGAACGTGCCATTTCAGCACCATTTAAACGTCCGGAAATCTCTATTTTGATTCCTTCAGCATTCATTCTCATTGCAGCCGCGATAGCCATTTTAATTGCACGACGGTAAGAGATACGATTCTCAATTTGTCTGGCAACACTCGCACCCACAAGGTGAGCATCAAGTTCTGGCCTCTTAATCTCAAAGATGTTTATTTGAACTTCCTTGTCGGTAATCTTTTTTAGCTCTTCCTTAAGCTTGTCTACCTCCTGACCACCTTTCCCGATAATAATACCAGGTCTAGCAGTAGTGATAGTAACGGTTACAAGCTTAAGCGTGCGCTCGATGATTACACGCGATACACTCGCTTTAGAAAGACGAGCATGGATATACTTTCTAATCTTATCGTCTTCGGCTAACTTATCGCCGTAATCATTACCTCCGTACCAGTTGGATTCCCAACCTCTAATGATACCAAGGCGATTCCCGATTGGATTTGTTTTTTGTCCCATACTATCTCTTAGCTTTGTGTATTATTGTTTGCTCCAAGCACCAATGTAACGTGGTTGGATCTCTTTCTAATTCGGTGTGCACGACCCTGTGGAGCTGGACGAAGTCTTTTTAACATACTTCCTCCGTCTACACGAATCTCTTTCACAAATAATTCAGCTTCTTCAAGATTTGCATCCTCATTCTTAGCTTGCCAGTTGGCAATTGCTGAAACCAATAGTTTCTCTAAGCGATTTGAAGCTTCTTTCTTGCTGAATTTTAAAATATGAAGCGCTTTTTCTACTTTTTCACCTCTTACTAAATCCGCCATAAGACGCATTTTTCTAGGTGAAGTAGGGCAGTTATTTAACTTTGCAAAAGCTACCTGTTTCTTGGCTTCTTTTATTTGCTCTGCTCTTTCTCTTTTACGAACTCCCATAGCTTCTATTTTCTACCTTTATTTTTTGCACCTGCATGTCCTCTGAAAGAACGCGTTGGTGAAAATTCTCCTAGTTTATGACCTACCATGTTTTCAGTTACATAAACAGGAACAAATTGTTTCCCGTTGTGTACTGCAATAGTTTGCCCTACAAAGTCTGGAGTAATCATAGAAGCTCTAGACCAGGTTTTGATCACGGCTTTCTTTCCTGACTCAACATTCTGAGCCACTTTTTGTTCCAGTTTGTAATGAACGAAAGGTCCTTTTTTTAATGAACGTGCCATATCTTATTTTTTCTTTCTAGTCTTTCTACGTTCTACAATATATTTATTACTCGCTTTCGTTCTTGAACGGGTCTTAAATCCTTTAGCAGGAAGACCTTTTCTTGAACGTGGGTGACCTCCAGAAGCTCTACCTTCACCACCACCCATTGGGTGATCTACAGGGTTCATAGCTACTGGTCTTGTTCTTGGACGGATACCCAACCATCTGCTTCTACCGGCTTTACCACCGATCATAAGCTGATGATCACTGTTAGAAACAGCTCCTATAGTCGCCATACATAAAGCAAGAACTCTACGAATCTCACCTGAAGGCAATTTGATAGTAGCATACTTTCCTTCTCTTGCCAATAATTGAGCAAAAGCACCAGCACTACGCGCCATTACAGCACCTTGTCCAGGTCTTAGCTCTATACAAGAGATCACAGTACCAAGCGGAATGTTAGCCAAAGGCATCGCATTTCCAATTTCAGGAGTTGCAGCTTCATTACTAGAAACTACATTTTGATCTACCTGAAGCCCGTTTTGAGCAATAATATACCTTTTCTCACCATCTTGATAATTCAATAATGCGATAAAAGCCGTTCTGTTTGGATCGTATTCTATACTAGCGACAGTTGCAGGAATTCCCTGCTTGTCACGTTTAAAATCGATAACTCGGTAACGTTTCTTATGACCACCACCCTTATAGCGCATGGTCATCTTACCTTGACTGTTTCTACCACCTGATTTTTTTATCGGCGCCAATAGGCTTTTCTCCGGCTTATCAGTAGTAATGGCGTCATACCCATTAACTACTCTAAAACGCTGACCAGGTGTAATTGGTTTTAATTTTCTAACTGACATTCTTTAATCTTAAAGATTACTATATAAATCAATAGTTTCACCTTCCGCCACCTGTACTACTGCTTTTTTATAAGCCTTAGTTTTACCAGTGATCATACCAGATTTTGTGAATTTGGTATTACGATCCGGACGGACATTCATAGTTCGAACTTTAGTAACAGACACGCCATAAGCAGATTCGATCGAATCTTTGATCTGAATCTTATTTGCCTTGTTACTTACCACAAAAGTAAAGCGATTATTCATCTCGCTATCTGCGGTAGCTTTTTCTGTAATAACAGGTTTTATTAAGATGCTCATAACGGTTTATTAACTTAATTTCGACTCAATTCCTTCTAAAGAACCTTCTAAAAAGACGATGCTTTTCGCATTAAGTATTTTGTAAGTACTTAATTCTGAACTACTTATCACTTCAGAGGTCTTTAAATTGCGCGACGACAAATATACATTTTTATTTGAATCGCCCAACACTATTAGAGATTTTTTACTTTCAATACCCAGAGCCTTAAGAACTTCCGTGAAGTTTTTAGTCTTAGGAGTATCGAATGAAAAATCTTCTATTACCATAATTGCCTTATCATTTGCTTTAATAGAAAGCGCAGATTTTCTAGCAAGACGCTTAAGGTTTTTATTCAATTTAAAACCGTAATTTCTTGGTCTTGGTCCAAAAACACGTCCACCACCTTTAAAGATAGGAGACTTGATACTACCTGCTCTTGCAGTACCAGTACCTTTTTGTTTTTTGATCTTACGAGTAGAACCCTTGATCTCTGCTCTTTCTTTAGCTTTATGAGTTCCCTGACGCTGGTTAGCCAGGTATTGTTTAACATCAAGATAAACAGCGTGGTCATTAGGCTCTATAGCGAAAACAGAATCAGAAAGCTTTGCTTTTCTGCCCGTTTCTTTTCCTTTTATATCTAAAACTGCTATTTCCATTACTTACTAATGATTACGTATGAGTTTTTAGATCCAGGCACACATCCTTTTATAACTAAAAGATTCTTGTCTGCAACAACCTTTAAAACTCTCAGGTTTTCAATTTTAACTCTTTCTCCACCCATTCTACCGGCCATCTTCATTCCCTTGAAAACTCTCGCAGGATAAGACGCTGCTCCAATAGAACCTGGTGCTCTTAATCTGTTGTGCTGACCGTGAGTGGCCTGCCCAACTCCTCCAAATCCGTGTCTCTTAACAACACCCTGGAAACCTTTACCTTTAGATGTACCTGCGATATCCACAAATTCACCTTCTTTGAAATGTTCCACGGTAACAGAGTCACCTAATTTGTAATCTTCATTATAACCCTGGAATTCAACGACTTTACGTTTTGCAACGGTTCCTGCTTTTTTAGCGTGCCCTTCGGCAGCTTTACCAACAGTCTTTTTGTCATCGAAACCAAGTTGAAGTGCTTCATACCCGTCAACCTCTTTGGTTCTGACTTGGGTAACCACGCATGGTCCAGCTTGTATCACGGTACATGGGATATTCTTCCCATTCTCGTCGAAGATACTGGTCATGCCGATCTTTTTTCCTATTAACCCAGACATATTTAATTAATTATTAATTGTTTACTTATTTAAAAAACTAAGGGCTGAAAAACACATTCAGCCCTGAATTGTATTTTTCACCGTTTTTCCTTCGCGAAACGCTTAGGACATGTTTTTTGAAAGTTAAAAACTTTCGAGAGATCCCTCCCTTGTCGGGATGGATACTTCAAAACTTTTGTTTCGCCTCAGCTCACAAAAGCCAAGAATTATCACACCTTAATCTCTACCTCTACACCACTTGGCAATTCAAGCTTCATCAACGCATCAATCGTTTTTGAAGAAGAGCTATAAATATCAAGCAATCTCTTGTAAGAGCTTAACTCGAACTGCTCTCTGGATTTCTTGTTCACGTGAGGTGAACGAAGAACAGTAAAGATTTTTTTGTTTGTTGGTAACGGAATTGGTCCGGTAACAACAGCTCCCGTAGTCTTTACGGTTTTTACGATTTTCTCAGCAGACTTGTCTACCAGGTTATGATCGTAAGATTTTAGTTTTATTCTGATTTTTTGACTCATTTCCTTAAGATTATTCGTTTGCTGCTCCTTTAGCTGCTTTGATTACTTCTTCAGAAATATTAGAAGGAGTTTCAGCATAGTGAGAGAATTCCATAGTTGAAGTTGCTCTACCCGATGAAAGTGTTCTTAATGTAGTTACATATCCGAACATTTCAGAAAGTGGTACTTCAGCTTTGATTACTTTCGCTCCAGATCTGTCTGACATATTGTTTACCTGACCTCTTCTTCTGTTAAGGTCACCAACAATATCACCCATATTTTCTTCCGGAGTTACCACTTCTACTTTCATGATTGGCTCAAGGATTACAGCTCCTGCTTTTTTAGCAGCATCCTTATACCCCATTTTAGCAGCCAATTCAAAAGAAAGTTGATCTGAATCCACAGGGTGGAAAGAACCATCCTTAAGTGTTACTTTCAAAGAATCCATTGTAAATCCTGCAAGAGGACCATTCTTCATAGCTTCTTTGAATCCTTTCTCTACAGAAGGAACAAATTCTTTAGGAATACGACCACCTTTAATTACGTCTACGAATTGAAGACCAGTACCTTCGAAATCTTCATCAATTGGTCCCATTTCGAAAACAATATCAGCAAACTTACCACGACCACCAGACTGTTTCTTATAAACTTCTCTGTGATCTGCGCTTTTTGTAATAGTTTCTTTGTACTCTACCTGAGGCTCACCAACATTAACTTCAACTTTAAACTCACGCTTCATACGATCAATAATAATCTCCAGGTGAAGTTCACCCATACCAGAGATAATTGTTTGACCAGAATTTTCGTCAGTTTTAACTGTAAAAGTTGGATCCTCTTCAGCTAACTTACCAAGAGCCATTCCCATTTTCTCCACATCAGCCTTAGTTTTAGGCTCCACAGCGATACCGATTACCGGCGCAGGGAAAGACATAGATTCAAGAACAATTGGGTGCTTCATATCTGTAAGCGTATCTCCCGTTTTAATATCCTTAAATCCTACTGCAGCTCCAATATCTCCAGCCTCGATACTATCTATAGGCTCTTGTTTATTAGAGTGCATCTGGTAAATTCTTGAAATACGCTCTTTCTTACCAGAACGAACGTTCAACACGTAAGAACCAGCATCCAGCGTACCTGAATACGCACGGAAAAATGCCAAACGACCTACGAAAGGATCGGTAGCAATTTTAAATGCAAGCGCAGCAAATGGAGAATCAACATGAGGCTTACGACTTTCTTCTTCGCCCGTATCTGGGTTAGTACCTTCAATCGCCTCCACATCTGCCGGAGAAGGAAGGTAACGCATCACAGCGTCAAGCATTGCCTGAACACCTTTATTTTTAAATGCAGAACCACACATCATTGGAATGATGCTCATATCTATAGTAGCAGCTCTTAATGCAGCGATAATTTCATCTTCAGTAATAGAACTTTCGTCCTCGAAGAATTTTTCCATCAGCGCTTCATCATATTCAGCAACCGCTTCTACTAATTCTGCACGGTATTTATTTACATCGTCTAAAAGCTCTTCAGGAATTTCGATAGTATCATAGGTCATCCCATGATCTTCATCATTCCATATAATAGCTTTCTTAGAAATAAGATCAACCACACCTTTAAAGTCAATTTCATCACCGATTGGAACCTGAAGAGGTACCGGGTTACCACCTAGCATTTCTCTTACCTGACGACAAACGTTGAAAAAATCTGCTCCCTGACGGTCCATTTTATTAACGAAACCTAGACGTGGAACTCTATATTTATCTGCCTGTCTCCATACAGTTTCAGACTGAGGCTCCACCCCATCTACTGCAGAAAACAACGCAACAACACCATCAAGTACACGTAAAGAACGCTCTACCTCTACGGTAAAATCAACGTGACCGGGTGTATCTATAATATTAACTGTAAATTCTTGATCACGGTACATCCACTTACAGTGTGTAGCCGCAGAAGTAATCGTGATACCACGCTCCTGCTCCTGCTCCATCCAGTCCATAGTAGCAGCACCATCATGAACTTCACCTATTTTGTGACTTATACCTGTATAATAAAGGATACGCTCTGTTGTTGTGGTTTTACCCGCATCAATATGAGCCGCAATTCCGATATTTCTAGTAAATTTTAAATCTCTTTGTGCCATGTTGTTTTAGAATCTAAAGTGAGAGAATGCTTTGTTAGCTTCAGCCATCTTATGAGTATCAACTCTTTTCTTAACAGCAGCTCCTTCTTCTTTTGCGGCAGCAAGAACTTCAGCAGCTAATTTACCAGCCATTGATTTCTCGTTTCTCTTACGCGAAAAGCTAATTAACCACTTCATAGCAGTAGATACTTTACGATCTGGTCTTATCTGCATTGGAATTTGAAAAGTTGCACCTCCAACACGTCTGCTTCTCACTTCAACGTGAGGCATTACGTTAGAAAGAGCATCTTTCCAGATCTCTAATCCAGTTTTCTCTTCGTCTTGTTTCTTTTCATCCACGATCGCGATAGCGTCATAGAAAATTTTAAAGGCAACAGATTTCTTACCATCCCACATCATCATGTTCACAAAACGTGTAACAAGCTGATCGTTAAATTTTGGATCTGGTAAAAGAGGTCGTTTTTTCGCCTGTCTTTTTCTCATTTCTTTACATTAAAAGTTTTTAATTACTTCTTAGGGCGTTTTGCTCCGTATTTAGACCTACGCTGAGTTCTACCTTCAACACCGGCAGTATCTAGCGCACCACGTACAATGTGGTATCTAACACCAGGCAAATCTTTTACCCTTCCACCTCTAACCAATACTATCGAGTGCTCCTGTAGATTGTGTCCTTCACCCGGAATGTAGGCATTCACCTCTTTTCCGTTAGTCAACCTTACCCTGGCCACTTTTCTCATAGCCGAGTTTGGTTTCTTAGGAGTTGTTGTGTACACACGTGTACAAACACCTCTCCTTTGAGGGCACGAATCCAAAGCAGCCGATTTACTCTTCTTGGTTATTTTGGCTCTTCCTTTTCGTACTAATTGTGAAATTGTTGGCATAATTTCCTATACACTAATTATTAATAAAATTTACTCCCCTGTTTTTTAGGGTCTGCAAAGGTAGAAATAAAAAAGTATAATTCAAATATTATCGCAATTATTTAATTTAGAATTGCTTAAAATAGAATTTTATATAAAGACCAGAAATTACATAAGAGTTAAGCAGTCTTTGCATGTTGATTTAAGGAGTAAGCGCTAAATAAAAAAACATCATCGTTTTAACATAAATGTTAAGTTTATATAAAATTACCTTGTATTATTAACTTTTAATTAGCATTTTTGAAAAGGCTAATTCAAATTAAGTTAAAATGAAAGTAAAATTACGTAGTATTCTAACGCTTATACTGGCGTTAGTAGTGCAAATAAGTTTTGCACAGGAAACAACCATTACCGGTACGGTATCAGGAGAAGACGGTCTCCCCCTGCCAGGTGTAAATGTCCTCAAAAAGGGAACTTCGACAGGTACACAAACGGATTTTGATGGAAATTATTCCATTGAGGCAGCAGAAGGAGATATTCTTGTATTTTCATTTTTAGGAATGGAGTCCCAGGAATATACTATTGGGTCTGTAAACATTGTAGATGTAACTATGGCTACCGACGCAGCATCTTTAGATGAAGTTGTGGTTGTAGCATACGGAACTTCTAGCCTAGAAGCTTTTACAGGTTCCGCCAGTGTTATAGGTTCCCAGGAGCTTGCATCGCGAAACGTTACATCACCTATCGCAGCCATAGAAGGTAAAGCAACCGGAGTTCAATTCACGTCTCCAGCCGGACCAGGTGATTCCCCAGGAATTGTAATAAGAGGTGTTGGTACCCTTAATGGCGATACCGACCCTTTATACATAGTGGACGGCATGCAATTTGAAGGAAGTTTAAGTTCTATCAACCAGGAAGACATTGCATCTTTCACAATCCTTAAGGATGCAGCATCTACTTCTTTATACGGTTCAAGAGCTGCTAACGGAGTTGTAATAATTACAACGAAATCAGGAACTAAGGGGGAAATTAAAATGAGTGTTTCAGCTCAATCCGGCTTAGTATCTAACGGTATACCACGATATGACCAGGTTTCACCGGGAGAATATTACGAGGTAATGTGGGAGGCTCTTAAAAATTCAAGTGCGGGTGATGGTGATCCTGAATTTGCTAGTGCCAATATCTACAACCAGTTAGGTTACAACCCATTTAACGTTCCTAATGATCAAATTGTAGGCGTTAACGGTCAATTAAATCCAAATGCCGAGGTTATCTATCAAAGTTTAGATTGGTTTAATCAACTTCAGCAAACTGGATTGAGAACAAATTATAATATGAATGTTTCTGCCGGTGGTGAAGATCATACCGTATTTTTCTCGGCATCTTATTTAGATGAAGAGAGTTATGTAGTTACATCTGGTTTTGATCGTTTGACCGCAAGATTAAATGGGGAATTTGACGTGAACGACCGAATCACAATTGGAGGTAGCGCAAATATTACCATTTCCGAAGCTGTTGGACCAAGTTCTGCAGGGACAGGAAGCATTGTAAATCCCTTTAGTTTCGCACAGGGTATTGGTTCTATTTATCCAGTGTACGTTAACGACCTACAGGGAAATATTGTAACAGATAATTTTGGTGCTCCTGTATTTGATAACGGTGAAGGATTCTCAGAATTTAATATTGGATCACGCCCAGTGAATCAGGGACGCCATGCACTTCAGGAACTACTATTAAATAACGAAAGCGATAGAGATAATACATATGGCTTTAGATTTTTTGGAGAGCTGGAGGTATTTGACGGTCTAAACTTTAGATTGAATTACGGTAGAGATATCAATGAACTTTTTGAAAGAGAATACGAAAATGCTATCATCGGAGATGCTCAACCAGACGGAAGACTTAGTGAAGATCGCGCTCGAAGAGAGGTAGAGAATTTCAATCAACTTCTTACCTACTCAAAAAGATTTGGTAAGCACAATCTTGACTTTACTGCTGGGCACGAAAGTTTTGAAAGATCTATTTCAAATCTTTCAGCTTTAGCTACCGTACAGGCAGCCAATGGAATCTATGAATTTGCAAACTTCTCAAACATCGTTGACTTAGACGGTGCTACATTCGATAAGGCTATTGAAGGTTACTTTTTTAGAGCCAATTATAATTTTGATGATAAATACTATATAAGTGGTTCAATAAGACGTGATGGATCGTCTGTCTTCAATGCCGATAAAAGGTGGGGAACTTTTTATTCTGTAGGTGGATCCTGGAGAATAGACCAGGAAAACTTTATGGATGATGTTTCTTTCATAGATAAATTAAAGCTGAGAGCTTCTTACGGAGAAGTGGGTAATGATGATCTTTTAGACAGCTATTTATCACAGGCGAGATTTTCCATTACTTCAAATGCCGCAAGACCCGCAATACTTTTTACAGATATTGGAAATACAAACTTACAATGGGAAACAATTGAAAGCTTTGATGTTGCGCTTGAGTTTGGATTATTCAACAACTTCTTAGATGGTTCAATTGAATACTATAAGAAAAATTCTAGTGATCTGCTTTACAATTTACCGATTGCCCTAAGTAATGGTCTAAATGAGTTTCCAGTTAATCTTGGAGATATGTACAATTCGGGTTGGGAATTTGCAGTTACCGGTCATTTAATGAACCAGAATGATTTTTTCTGGGACTTGACCTTACAAGCTTCTACATTCAAAAATGAAATTACCTCTTTACCAGATCCATTTATTACCGGATCTAAGAGATGGGCAGCAGGACGTTCTAGATTCGATTTCTTTTTGTTAAGAACTGCGGGAGTAGACCCGGAGAATGGTGACCAATTATTCTTTTTATACGAGCAGGATGAAGACGGAGAAAGCGTACCTGTTAGAAATGCAGACGGTAGCATCCAGACTACAAATGACTGGCAGGAGACAGAAAGAGCTTATACCGGTGATTCCTCAATTCCAGATCTACTTGGCTCTGTGGCTAATAGCTTTAGATATAAAGGATTTAATTTAGATTTTCTGATTACCTATGGTATTGGTGGTAGTGTTCTTGATAATGCTTATGCTGATTTAATGCACAGCGGATCTTACGGTAGTTCTCTTCATCCTGATATTCTAAATGCGTGGAGACAACCCGGTGACATTACAGATGTACCAAGACTTGAAAATGGTAATCCTAATTTAGTTCGTACGCAATCAGATAGATTTATAACCGATGCTTCCTTTTGGTCTTTGAAGAATGTTAATTTAGGATACAATTTTGATAATAACACAACAGATGCTCTTGGGTTGGATGACCTCAGGATTTCAATTACAGGTGAAAACTTATACCTAAACAGCGAAAGAAAAGGATTAGATCCGCAATACAATTTGGCAGGAACAGCGCCAGGAGATGATTTCTCTCCAGCAAGAATAATTTCATTAGGCTTAAACCTATCTTTCTAATAATAAAAAAATTACACTATGTCATATAAAATAAAATATCTCTTATTGATATTTCTTTCGATGTCAATAACCTCTTGCGAGGAGGAATTTCTAGAAAGAAGACCCACAGATGCCATTTCGGCAACAGATGCCTTGGCAAATGAAGATAATATGCAGCTCATATTAGACGGGATACACCGTGGTCTATACTCCCAGTCCCAGACTGTTTTTCCAGGCGGTGATACTGGCAGAGCTAATAACCACTATTGGGTACCGCTGGGTGATAATTTAGCGGGTGACCTCATTCATTCTGCAAATGCGAACAATTTATCCTGGCGTTCTGCCATGCAATGGAATGAGCACACACAGCCCACTTCCTTAACAACAGAAATATTTTGGTATCACCGCTACAATATTATTCTACATGCAAATTTGTTAATTAATGAAATAGAAAGTGGAACATTAACTGAAACAGCGAGACTTAAACATATCCTGGGCCAGGCGTACACTTATAGAGCATATGCATATTTATCTTTAGTGCAGCATTATGGAAGAGGTTATTTAATCGGTGACCCGGCTTCTGACCCTGGGGTTCCAATATTATTCTCATCTGAAACACCATTTACAAGTCAACCAAGATCTACTGTACAGGAAGTTTATACTCAGATTGGGTCAGATTTAGATGCAGCGATCAGCTCGTTTGAAGGTAGCGAGCCTCCAGGGGTTGGAGGTGCTGCAGCAAAAGCACAGTTAAGTGTTGATGTAGCTCAAGGTTTAAAAGCACGTTGGGCACTTTCCAAAGGAGACTGGGCTACAGCAGCAGAAGCCGCTGCGAAAGCAAGAGAAGGCTACGCATTATTAGGTGAAGATGAATGGAAATCAGGTTTTAATTCTAATGAACTTTCAGAAGTAATCTGGGGGAGCAATGTGATTGCTGCCGAAACAACCTTCTTTAGATCTTATTTCTACTTAGCCAGCAACACATTTAATGGTAGCCAGGTTAGAAACAATCCGAAAATAGCAGATCGCAGGATGGTGGATGCTATTCCAGAATCAGACTACAGAAAAGATGTCTTTTTACCGGACGCACCAAATTCAAATACTTCTGCCGCGAATGGTAATGGAGGATGGGAAAATAATACAAACCCATTGTACGAAACAGAGGAGGAATTTGATGCTGCGGTAGCTGAAATTAAAAGCACATATGGCTTAACATCCGGGCATAATACTCATCCATATATGCATTTTAAATTGAAAAATGCAAATCCTGGAAGTATAGATCCAGATGATGTTATATATATGAGAGCTTCAGAAATGTATTTGATCGAAGCAGAAGCAAAATTAATGATGGGAGATCTTGCTGGCGCTAAAGAAGCTTTGAAGCCTTTAGCTGAAGCAAGGGACGAGGAATGGAGTGCTGATGAATTCAATACTGAAGAAAGTTTCTTCGAACATATAAAGTTTCAATGGCGACTGGAAATGTGGGGAGAAGGCTTTGGGTATACCAACCACATTAGATGGGATGAAGGTATAGACCATGGTGCCAATGGAGGTTCTGGAGCATCTGAAGTTCTTTATCAGGATGCTTTTCAAATGGACAAACCATCCACAAATGATGATTGGATTTTTAAAATTCCTCAGGCAGAAATTAACGCCAATCCAAATTTAAGTCCATCAGACCAGAATTAACTATAAAATTATATTTTTGAATTACCCAAAAAGTCTCCAACTTACTAAAAGTCTGGAGACTTTTCTATTTTAAAAGACTTGTAAAATTTAAACAAAGTAAATACTCACAAACCACATTGCCCTCTTCCTTCTCAAAATCAACAATAAAAAGAGGATAAACTTTATTATTTTAATTAAATCCCACCAGCCCTCCAAATTGAACCTGGCATATTACTCTATTTTCATATTTTGTGGCTAAATTAAATTTTTCTCCTATTTATCCCGTGCATAAGATTTCAGTTTCACTGGTCAAAATATTTCGTTCGAAATAATTTTTAAACATTCTCTAAGAAATAAATTGGATACACCTTCATTTGCTAATTTTTAGAAAAAAAATCACCAAATAAAACTTTTTATTACTACAATTTCTATTAATAAACAAAACTCATAGAAATAATTGGTTTTTTTTGTGAAATAGTAAATATTAAAGTAACAATAGAGTCATTTGTTAAAAAAATTATACTATTAAACTGATTATCAAATACATGTATT
Source organism: Christiangramia forsetii KT0803 (assembly GCF_000060345.1). Lineage (NCBI taxonomy): Bacteria > Pseudomonadati > Bacteroidota > Flavobacteriia > Flavobacteriales > Flavobacteriaceae > Christiangramia > Christiangramia forsetii. Next base: position 2,952,957 of record NC_008571.1, read on the forward strand.
TCTAACAAAAAATTAACGTGCGATTAAGTTTGTATTAACCTTTAATTCTGCTCATTTTTGGGGTTGGCTAATTCAAATAAATTTAAAAATGAAAGCAAAATTTAGTAGTATTTTAACGCTATTACTGGCGTTTGTTGTGCAAATAACCTTTGCACAAGAGCAAACGATTACCGGTATGGTAACCGATTCTGATGGGTTACCGTTGCCTGGTGTAAACGTGCTCGTAAAAGGAACCTCAACAGGTGTTCAAACAGACTTTGACGGAAACTATTCCATTAATGCCAATGTTGGCGATGTTTTGGCGTTTTCTTTCGTTGGTCTTAAAACTGCAGAATATACTGTTGCAAACAACACTGAAATTGATGTAGTACTGGAAGCAGACGCAGCGCAATTAGATGAAGTGGTGGTTACCGCTCTGGGAATTAAAAGAGAAAAGAAATCATTGGGGTATGCTACACAATCTGTAGAAGGCTCTGAAGTTTCTGATGTTCCTACTACAAACTTTATGAACTCACTTTCTGGTAAGGTGGCTGGTTTAAATATTAAATCTTCAGGTACGCCAGGCGGATCTTCTAATATTGTAATTAGGGGAAACTCCTCTTTAACTGGTAATAACCAGGCTCTTTTTGTTGTAGATGGAACACCTATTAGTAACAGTAACTCTAACACATCCGATCAGACTAGAGGTAGGGGTGGTTATGATTATGGTAATGCCGCAATGGACATCAACCCAAATGACATCGCTTCTATTAACGTATTAAAAGGTGCAGCTGCATCAGCATTGTATGGAGCAAGAGCCGCAAATGGTGTGGTAATTATTGAGACTAAAAAAGGGAGTAAAGGTAAAGGAATTGGTATTTCTATTAACTCTACCGTTACTACAACCCATGTAGATGATACTACTTTACCAGTTTATCAAGATCAATATGGAGCTGGGTATGGGCAATATTACCCTTCAGATGATGGTTATTTTCTTCTGTATGATATAGATGGTGACGGTAATCTTGATGAAACTACTCCTTTTACGGAAGATGCTTCTTTTGGTGCACCATTTGATCCTAATAGATTGATATATCAATGGAATTCAATATACCCACAATTAGAGGGAACTTTTCAGCAGGCGCAACCATGGACTGCAGGTGCCACTACTCCAAGTTCTATCTGGAACATGGGGGTTACAACAATAAACTCTGTTGCATTAGATGGTGGGACAGATAAAAGTTCATTTAGAGTAAGTGGGACTCATTTAGATCAAAAAGGTGCGTTACCTAACAGTTCTATCAAAAGAAATACTTTAAAATTTAGCGGGACACATGACTTTAATGATAAATTTAGTGCTGCCGCCAATATTACCTATACTAGGACAGATGGTAAAGGACGTTATGGTACAGGTTATGATGCAGAAAACGTGATGCAGTCTGCTAGACAATGGTGGCAGAGAAACGTAGATTTTCAAGAACAAAGAGATGCCTATTTTGCAACCGGAGAAAATATTACCTGGAACCCGAATGGACCAGATAATTTATCTCCGATCTATTTTGACAATCCATATTTTACAAGATATGAGAATTTTCAAACAGATAATAGAAATAGATATTTTGGTAACGTTAACTTGACATATGAGATTAACGATGTATTTAGTGTATTAAGCCGTTTTACTTTTGATACTTTTGAAGAGTTGAGAGAAGAGAGAAGAAATGTTGGAAGTACCGGAGTTTCTGGTTATTCTAGAATCAATAATCGTGATTCAGAATTTAATTATGACCTAATCCTTAATTTTAATACAGATATTGCTGACGGCTTGAATCTTGATGGTAACTTAGGTATGAATTTGAGAAGAAACTATCGAGAATTTATAGATGCTTCAACCAATGGTGGTTTAAACGCTCCAGGATTCTACGCACTAAGCAACAGTGCTTCTGCACTTCAGCCACCTAACGAATACGAAGCAACCAGAATGCTAGATGGTTTTTATGCTCGTGCAAGCTTAGGATATTTAGACACTTATTTTGTAGATGCTACTATAAGAAGAGACCGTTCTTCTACGCTTCCTAAAGAAAACAATACTTTTTATTATCCTTCAATTTCAGGAAACGTAATTGTATCAAACCTTTTGGATGCTAATTGGCTTAACTTTGCTAAACTTAGAGCAAATTATGCTGAAGTTGGTAACGATACAGATCCATATCGTGTTTTTAATACTTATACAATTAGTACTCCATTTGCAGGGAATGGGATTGCTTCAAATAATTCACAGTTAGCAAACATAAACCTAAAACCGGAACGTACTAAATCATATGAGGTTGGTATCGAAACCAATATTTTAGATCGAAGAATTGGTATTGATGCTTCCTATTATAATATTCAAACAGAAGATCAAATTACACCAGTACCGGTTTCAAATGCTACAGGTTTCAACACTGTATTATTAAATGCAGGGACGATTGAAAATAAAGGACTTGAAGTATCTTTAACATTAAACCCTGTTAGAACGGAAGATTTCAACTGGAATATCACTGCCAACTGGGCAAAGAATGAGAGTGAAGTAATTGAACTACGTGAAGGAATCGAAAACCTGGAATTAGCTTCTCTACAAGGTGGTGTTTCTATAAATGCTACTCCTGGAGTTGCTTATGGCGCCATAAGAGGTACAGATTATGTATATGATGATGCAGGAAACCGCGTTGTAAACTCTAGAGGTTACTATCAAGTGACTTCTAATAGCAACAACATTATTGGAAATATCCAGCCAGACTGGACAGGAGGTATTCAAAACAGCTTACAGTATAAAGATTTCACATTAAGTTTCCTTATAGATATGCAGAAAGGTGGAGATATTTTCTCCCTTGATACTTGGTACGGTTTCGCAACTGGACTATATGACCAGACTGTTGGAACCAACGATCTAGGAAATCCAATGAGAAATCCACTATCACAGGGTGGAGGTATAATTCTTCCAGGTGTTACTGCAGATGGACAACCAAACAATACAAGGGTAGATTTTTCTAATTTTGGGAATCCTTATGGTTATGCCAGAGATGCAAATAAAGGTCATGTATATGATGCAGGTTTTGTAAAATTGAGAGAAGCTAGTCTAACTTATAATTTCAGCGAAAACTTAATAGACCAATTACCTCTTACCAACGCCTCCCTTTCAATTATAGGAAGGAACCTTTGGATCATAGACAAAAATGTTCCTTACAGTGATCCTGAAGCAGGATTAAGTTCAGGTAACATTCAGGGATACCAATCAGGGGCATATCCAAACTTCAGAGAGATTGGTGCAAGCGTGAAACTTAACTTTTAAAAAAAATGATTATGAAAAAATATATAATAGCACTCCTTGCTCTAGTGACCTTATGGTCTTGCCAGAGTGATGAAGATTATGAGGATCTAAATAGGGATCCTAAAAACCCTACGCAGGTATCAGAAGCCTTTTTATTTACTTCTGCAACCGTTAGCCTAGGTGATCAACTAGCCACTCCTAATGTAAATTTAAATGTATTTAGATTTTTGGCACAATACCTTTCGACAACTACATATTTGGATGAACCTAATTATAATTTGACGAATCGTAATATTCCACAGAATCATTGGTCTGAAATTTACAGGGATGTAATTTTTGATCTTCAAAATGCCAAGACAAATATTATGAATAATGCAGATTTATCTGAAACTGAAAAGTCTGCGCGTATTGGACAGGCTGAAGTTTTAGAAGTATATGCATGGCATGTATTGGTAGATTCCTTTGGTGATATTCCTTATACCGAAGCGCTGGATGCACAACAATTTCCACTTCCTGCTTATGATGACGCTTCAACAATTTATGGAGACCTAATTTCAAGGTTAGATTCTACCACTGCTGATCTTGAAGCCGGACAAGGTTTCACATCTGCAGATGTGATTTATGGTGGAAATATGGATAAATGGGTTAAATTTGCAAACTCTTTAAAACTAAGACTTGCAATGAGACTCTCAGATGTTAATCCATCACTTTCACAGAGTGCCGCAGAATCTGCAATTTCTGGAGGTATATTCACTTCAAATGATGATAGCGCATTAATCGCCTATCAAGGATCATTCCCTAACACTAATCCACTATGGGAGGATCTTGTGCAAAGTGGAAGATCTGATTATCTAGCTGCAAATACTATTGTGGATTATTTAAATGATCTTAATGATCCTAGAAGAATGTATTATTTTGATGATAATTTGAGTGGTGGTTATGTTGGAGGTATCTATGGAGGAAGTAATTCTTTTCCATTTTTTACCCATATAGGAGAAGATTTTAGAGATCCAACACATCCGGGAATCTTTCTTGATTATGCTGAAGTAGAATTTTATTTAACTGAAGCTGTACAAGATGGTTACTCTGCACCAGGATCTGCTGAATCTCATTATAACGCTGCAATTACTGCATCTATAATGTATGCAGGTGGTACTCAAGCAGATGTTGATAGTTATCTTTCTCAATCCTCGGTAGCCTACGACGGTACAGAATACAGATTAGGATTCCAGTTCTGGATTGCGATGTATGATAATCCATTTCAAGGATGGTCTGTTTGGAGAAAATATGATGCTCCAGAGCTTAATGTAGCTGCAGATTCAGGAAGACCTGTTCCACTAAGATATACTTATCCAGTAAACGAACAGAACCTTAATCCAACCAGCTATGAAGCCGCATCTTCCGCAATTGGTGGAGACGATCAGCAAACCCCAATTTTCTGGGACGTTGAATAATTGCTTTTTAACTGTGAATAAATTATAAAATATAGAAAATGAAAAAATATTTAAAACTTGCAAGCTTAAGCGTACTCATCGCCGTAGGTTTGACATCATGTGAAGCTGATGATGATGGATATCGTGACGATCCTACTGAGATAGGAGGTTATGCTACTTTATCTGACAGATCTATTTCCCGTTTCGACAGAAACTCTGATCTTAACATCAACTTTTTCGCCACTGAAGCTGTAAGCGTGGAAAGTGTGGAGATTATCCAGGGCGGATCAGTGGTTGGAAACGCAACTGTATCCGGGGAAACAGCTACTTTTAATACATCAATCTTAGGGGATTTTACATTTCCAGATGATGACGGAGTGGATCAACAAACCGGATCTTATCCTATTAGAATAAGAACAACTTATTCCAATGGTGAAGTTTCTGAAGATCCCTTTACTGTAGGCGTAGAAAAAGTAATCTCTTTAGGTGATAATGCCACAGAGACTACTATGGACAGTTTATCTGCTGTGACTTTAAACTATGAAGTTTCTACATTCTCTGCTAACGTAGATGATGTTATGTTAGAATTAAAAAGAAACAGTGATGGAACTTTTATAGACAGCGACGTAGATGTAGCTACAGACGGAGGTTCTGTAATGCTAAGCGAAACCAACTTTGCTGATTTAAATCTTGGAGTTAACGATACTCTTTTTTATAAATTAACAGCTACAAGTGGCAACTTAACTGATATAACGAGCGGACAGGTTGCTATTACTCCTAAAGCTTTTACTAATTCAAATTCTGTTACATTATCAGATGATCTTACCATGAACCAGCTTGATCTGGCTACAGGTGCTATCTCGGGTGATGGTGAGGACAACGGAGCAGATATTCGTTTTCTTGACCCTACAGGATTTGAAGTTATTGATGGCTCAGATGTATCTTTTGTAAAACTCGATGAGGATTTTGATGCCGATGTATTAACTGCAAGAGCAGCTTATGAAGATGGAGATACTATAACTTCTGCAACAGACCTTGAAAATGGAGACATATTTGTTTATAAGGATACTAGAGATGTTGAAGATGAAGATGGTAATATAGAAACTCAAAACTTCTACGGTATATTTAGAATAGGAAGTGTTAGTGTAGTTGATGGTAATGCAGTTAGCTTTGACATTGATTACTCTGATGGATTTTAAGAAAAGTCATTCTTAGATTTTATTTCAAAACCACCCCTAACCGGGTGGTTTTTTTATATAAATATTTGCTTACCTAGCATTTAATATATCTTCATTAATTCATCCTAAAGAATATTATTTCAGAATTAATAGATAGGAAAACTGCTGAACTGAAAGAAAATTATTAAGAATATAAAATATTGATGTTTTCAATTTACTCATCAGTGATTCGTGCAAATGATTTAAAATTATTTAGTTTACAGCAATTTTTAACATATATTTTATTGATCATTAACATATTTATAGCATTTTTGATGCTGGCTAATTCAAACAAATTTAAAAATGAAAGCAAAATTTAGTAGTATTTTAACGCTATTACTGGCGTTTGTGGTGCAAATTACCTTTGCGCAGCAACAAACGATCACCGGTACGGTTACAGACGAGGATGGTCTGCCTCTGCCTGGAGTAAACGTTTTAATTAAAGGTACCAATACGGGTACTCAAACAGATTTCGACGGTAATTACTCTATTGGAGCAGAGCAGGGTGATATCCTTTCTTTCTCTTTTGTGGGATTACAAACCTCAGAGGTCACCGTTGGATCTTCCAACCAAATTAATGTCACCATGCAGGGAGATGCAGCTCAACTTGATGAAGTTGTAGTTACTGCTCTTGGAGTTCGAGCGACACCGCGGTCTGTTACTTATGCAGTAGAAGGTGTAACAGCTGAAGAAATTGAAAATACCGGGGAAACCAACCTGGTAAATTCGCTTTCCTCTAAAGCAGCTGGTGTAAATGTAGTAAGTGCATCTGGTTCTGTTGGGGCTTCTTCCAACATAAGGATTAGAGGGAACACTTCCATTAACAGATCAAACAGCCCATTATTTATTGTAGATGGGGTGCCAATTGACAACTCGAGTTCAGGAAATGGTGTTGGGGATGTAGACCAATCGAACAGAGCGATCGATATTAACCAGAATGATATTGCTTCTATCGATATTTTAAAAGGTACTGCCGCTCAAACACTTTATGGGTTGAGAGCTGCTAATGGAGTTGTGATAATCACCACCAAAAAAGGTCAGTCCGGAGCACCTACCGTAAATGTTTCTTCCACTATCCAGTTTAGTGAAGTAAATCAACTTCCAGATTTACAACAAGAATATGCCCAGGGAAGACCTGTAGAAGGGCAACCTACATATAGAGGCCCTGAAACTGGCGAAGGTTTTAGCTGGGGACCAAGGATATCTTCTTTGGAATATGATGGGGACACTTCTTACCCTTACAGCAGATTTGGAAGACTTGTACCTGAAGGGGAAGGTAATGGGATGCCTGCGATGGCATTTGATAAATCAGATTTTTTCGTGACTGGTGTGTTGAATGAACAAAACGTATCCGTTAGGGGAGGTTCTGAAAAAGTTAAATATTATATCTCCGGAGGCAAGCTAAATCAAACTGGTGTTGCTCCGAAAGAAGAATTTGATAGAAGATCTTTTAGAGGTGATATAAGTGCATCTCTTACAGATAATTTTGAAGTTTCTGCCAGTGGTAACTATATTAATTCAGGGGGGCGTCGTGTTCAAAGAGGATCTAATGTTTCCGGTATTATGCTTGGGCTTTTAAGAGCCACCCCTTCGTTTGATAATGGTAATGGTCTTGATGGTAGAGATGCTGCTAATACTCCTAGTAGCTACGAATTACCTGATGGCAGGCAACGAAGCTACAGAGGCGGGATTTATGACAACCCATACTGGACCGTAGCTAAGAATCCTTCATTCGACGATGTAAAACGTTTTATTGGTAGATTATCTTTTGAATATAAGCCTTTCGATTGGGCAACTGTTCAAGGTACTTATGGATATGATCAGTATTCTGATGTGAGAAAACAGGGTGTTGATATTAATAGTGCTGGGAACCCTCAGGGTCAGGTTTATGATTCAAACATTTTTAGTGAAGATATCAATACGCAATTACTGGTACTTTTTAATAAGAATATTTCTGAAAATATAACCTTCAATAGTATTCTTGGATATGATGGATTTAGAACAGAAAGTTTATTACGCGATGTTTTAGGAAATGGATTAACCATTCCCGGTTTCTTCAATGTTTCAAATACTGCCAGCCAAGCTACTTCAGAAAGTTTATTGAATAGAAGAAATCTAGACGCCTTTCTTTCAGAGGTGAAATTTGGGATCAATGAAACCCTATTTATTAATGGTGCCTTTAGAAATGACTGGTCTTCTACCCTTCCGGAGGATGACAACAGCTTTGTATCTTATAGCGCAGGGGTTTCTTTTGTATTCACTGAACTATTGAATAGTGGCTTTATGAATTACGGAAAACTTAGAGGTTCATATGGTAAAACTGGTAACGATGCACCAGCTTTTGGTACATTAACCTATTATAACGCAGCAACAACTGGAGGAGATGGGTTTATTGATGCAAATCAGTTTCCGATCTTTTCTACGGTAGCCTTTGAAAGATCAGCACAACAGGGTAATCCAAATATTCGTCCAGAGGTAACTAAAGAATTCGAGGTAGGTGCGGAATTTAGATTTTGGGATTCCAGAATTAAGTTAGACGTCACTTATTACGATAAAGAAACAACCGATCAAATTATACCTGTTGACCAACCGGCTGTTACCGGATTTACTTCGCGAATTGTTAATGCTGGAGTAATTTCTAACAAGGGTTGGGAAGCTCTTTTAGGTATTAAGCCAATCCAGACAGAAAATTTCACATGGGATATTGACGCCAACTTTTCAACTTATGAAAATATTGTAGAAGAGTTAGCTGAGAACGTAGAGTCTATTACCCTCGCTGGATTTACATCAACTTCGTCCAGGGTTATCGCTGGTGAACCTTACGGAGCCATTTTTGGATCTAGGTTTGACAGAAATGAAAATGGAGAAGTACTAATAGGTGATAATGGTTTCCCTTTGGTAAATCCGGAAGACGGTGTTATAGGAGATCCTACACCAGATTTTAATATTGGTGTAAGAAATACCTTTTCATATAAGAACTTTTCATTATCTGCTTTGCTAGATATACGTGAAGGTGGCGATGTATGGTGTGGTACTTGTGGGATTATAGATTACTTTGGTACTTCCCAAAAAACAGCCGAGCAACGTGAAATTACAGATTTCGTGTTCGATGGAGTAAATGCGAATACTGGAGAAACAAACACTCAAGAGGTAGCATTGGCCAATCCTGAAAACGGACTTGGTTCATATCGATGGGTACGTTACGGTTTTGGTGGAGTTTCAGAAGACTATATTTATGACTCTTCATGGGTTAGGTTAAGAGAAGCTTCTCTAACCTATAGATTACCATCGGTTCTTTTAGACAATTCATTCCTTACAGGTGGTTCCTTAACTGCGTCTGCAAGAAATCTCTTTGTTATCACAGATTATCCGGGAATTGATCCTGAAACAAACTTAACCGGAGCTTCCAACGGAGTTGGCCTGGATTACTTTAACCAGCCAAACACTAAAAGTTATGCACTAACGGTCAAACTTAATTTTTAATTAAAGTACAATATGAAATATTATAAATTAACAGCAGTATTTTTCACGGTCTTATTCAGTATGTCACTACTGGTTTCCTGTGAATATGACGACGTAAACCAGGATCCTACAAGACCTGGTGGAGAAAGCGTTCCACTGGTAGCTATTGTTCCAGCTATGCAAACACAAACTCACAGAAATATTGGCGCCGTCTTAGGCCGATATGGTGGGATTATAATGCAGCAATGGCAGGGATTTGACGCGCAGCAGTTACAATATACATCTTATGTAATCGGAGAGAATGACACCAACAACCCATGGGATTTTGGACTATACACAGGTTCTATGAGAGATGCTGCCGATATTATTGAAAGAGCAACCGCTACGGAGGCTCCCAATACCAGAGGTTTAGCAAAAATCTATATGGCTATTAATTTAGGTGTCGCTACGAATGTATGGGGTGATGTTCCTTATTCCGAAGCATTTATGGGAGAGGAAAATTTAACTCCTAAGTATGACGATCAGGAGGAACTTTACGGAGTTTTACAAACTTTACTTTCTGAAGCTATCACCGATCTGGAAGCTGAAGATCCGGCAGGAATTCAGGGTGACCTGATTGGTGGAAGTAATGATCAATGGATCGCTACAGCCCATGCACTAAAAGCTCGTTTTTATATTCAGCAAACCAGTGTTAAAAGTGATGCTGCCCAACAGGCACTAACAGAAGCTCAAATGGCTATGGAAAGTAATGGTGGACAGCTTGACTTCATGTGGGAAAATACCCAAAATGGTGGGCACCCACTTGCCTTATTTGGGTTTCAAAGACCAAACACCATGATCATCGGTGATTTCTTTGCAGATCTAATGATGGAAGACCCTCGTATGGATTTATATATGACTCCAGATGAAGGTGATCTATTTTTATATTTCGATGCTTCTAATCCAAATCTATTTTGGGCAAAATTAGATAGCCCTTCTCCAGTAATTAGCTACTCTGAGTTGAAATTTATCGAAGCAGAAGCTCTCGAAAGAACGGGTGGAGACGGTAGTGAAGCTTTAGAAGAAGCAATTCGAGCAAATTTAGCATATTTAGGTGTTTCTGCTGGAGATACAGAAGACTATATAGGCAGCGTAGGAGATGCAAGTATCGAAACCATTATTATTGAAAAATACAAAGCAATGTATGGTCAGGCTCCAATCCAGGTTTGGAATGATTATAGAAGAACGGGCTTTCCTGATATTACTCCAGATCCAAACGGTGAAAATGGAAATGATCCCTCTGGAATAATACCAAGAAGACTATTATATCCAATCTCTGAAAGACAATCTAATCCAGATGCCTATCAAGCAGCTATAGATGCCCAGGGTGGTCACTTGTTGGATGATGATATTTGGGTATTTCCAAGAAATTAAGTAGGGTTTAATTGACAGTAATAGAAAAAACCACCCCTAACCGGGTGGTTTTTTTATTCTCTAAAATTAAACTTCAGGATTATTATAAATATTAACTTTGCGGTATGGAAGAAACAACTAGGATTTTTGGAATTAGAACTGTTATTGAAGCTATAGATAGCAAGAAAGACATCGAAAAGGTGTTTATTCAAAAAGACCTTTCCGGACCTTTATTTAAGGAATTGAACCGAAACCTTAAAGAAGGTAATTACAATATTTCTTATGTCCCTGTTGAAAAGCTAAACAAACTTAGCAAAAATGGAAATCATCAGGGTGTTGTAGCGAATATTTCTCCTATCGGTTTCGTGAGCCTCGAAAAGTTAGTCGAAGATTCGCAAAAATCTTCCACTACCCCATTATTTGTTTTGTTAGACGGAATAACCGACGTTAGAAATTTTGGTGCAATTATTAGAACTGCAGAATGCTGTGGTGTTACCGGGATTATTATTCAGGAAAAAGGATCTGCTCCTATTAATGCCGATACGGTAAAAACTTCAGCTGGAGCAGTATTTAATATTCCTATTTGTAAAGTAAACCATATCAAAGATGCTGTTTTTCATCTTCAGACTTATGATATTAAACTCATTGCGGCTACTGAAAAAACCGATGATGTTATTTTCGATATAGACCTAAAACAACCAATTGCTATTATCATGGGTGATGAAGCTAAAGGTATTTCAAATTCCATATTAAAATCTGTAGATTACAAAGCTAAACTTCCAATGCTAGGGAGTATAGCTTCCTTGAATGTTTCTGTCGCCTGTGGGGCATTTTTGTATGAGGCGGTGAGACAACGAATCTAATCTTTTTCTGGATTTTCTTTATAGATATAATTATATTGACTCTCTTCATCCTCCTCTTCTTCTATTGGTAAATTTTCGATGAAATTTCCGTTTTCATCAAAATGTCTCATAAAGAGATCATCTTCTTCAGAATAATCGGGCTGTTGCCAGGAATATTTCGGTGGTTCGGGAATATTCTTTCTGAAAACTAGAGAGAGTGCAAATCCACTTAGAAGACCTGACAGATGACCTTCCCAGGAGATAGATGGATCTATTGGTGTTACATACCAGACTAATCCGCCATAGATAAAAACAACAATCAATGACAAGGCAACCAGCCTGTAATGTTTTGAAAAAACACCTTTAAAGAAAAGGAATCCAGCAAGTAAATAGATAATCCCACTGGCGCCAATATGATTTGCAGGCCTACCAATTAACCATGTAAGCAACCCGGTTGAAAGAAGACCAATGAGAAGCACCTTCCAGCTTATAGGCCTGTAGAAATAGAAAAGTGCCAGAGATAATATAAATATCGGAATGGTGTTATTAAAAAGGTGCTTTATATCTGAATGAATGAAAGGTGAAAATATAATTCCGCGTAAACCCACAATTTCTCCAGGTCTAACACCATAAGAATTAAATTTAACTCCAAACCGAACTTCTATCCAGAAAACTATCCAGATGAGAAGTACAAATAAAAGCGGATATGCTATGGTCCCGCTCGTAAAAACAAAAGGTGAGGAAGTTTTCAAATTTTCTCCAATTTTAATTAATATTACAAAAAACCATCCAAACTAGAATGGATGTAATACTGTCACATTTTTATTGCTATGAATCAACCACTGGCCGAAAGACTCCGCCCAAAAACACTCGAAGATTATTTGAGTCAGCAACATCTTATTGGAAAAAATGGTGCTCTTAAACAACAAATTCAGCAGGGAATAATTCCGTCTATGATCTTTTGGGGCCCACCGGGTGTTGGAAAAACTACGCTGGCCAATATCATAGCAACAGAGTCCGGGAGACCATTCTTCACCTTAAGTGCAATTAGCAGTGGCGTAAAAGATGTACGCGAAGTAATTGAAAAAGCTAAAAAGAGTGAAGGTCTGTTTACGACAAAAAGTCCTATTCTATTTATAGATGAAATACACCGTTTTAGCAAATCTCAACAAGATTCTCTTCTAGGAGCTGTTGAAAAAGGATGGGTGACTCTCATAGGTGCGACAACCGAAAATCCGAGTTTTGAAGTGATTTCGGCTTTATTATCCAGATGTCAGGTTTATATTCTAAAGCCATTCTCAAAAGAAGATCTAATTGCGTTACTACAAAGGGCTATTAAAGAGGATAAAAGCATCGCTTCAAAAAATGTAAAGCTGAAAGAAACTGAAGCTTTACTTAGATTAAGTGGCGGAGATGCCAGAAAACTACTTAATATTTTTGAACTTCTGGTAACCTCAGCAGAAAAGAATGTAGAAATCACCAATGATCTGGTGCTATCAAAAGTTCAGCAAAACACGGTATTATATGATAAGACCGGTGAACAACATTATGATATTATTTCTGCCTTTATAAAATCTATCAGGGGAAGTGATCCCAATGCGGCTGTTTACTGGCTCGCCAGAATGATAGAAGGTGGTGAGGATGTAAAGTTTATAGCGCGTAGATTATTGATCCTGGCCAGTGAAGATATTGGAAATGCAAACCCCACTGCCCTGGTAATTGCAAATAATTCTTTTCAAGCTGTAAATACCATTGGTTATCCTGAAGCAAGAATCATTCTTAGCCAGTGTGTTACTTATCTTGCAACTTCTCCTAAAAGTAATGCCGCTTATAAGGCAATTAATGAGGCTCAAAGCCTGGTTAAAAAAACCGGTAACCTCTCTGTGCCATTAGCAATTAGAAATGCTCCTACAAAGCTTATGAAAGATATTGGCTATGGGAAAGACTATAAGTATGCCCATAATCACGAAGGAAATTTTGTGGCAGCAGAATTTATGCCGGATGAAGTTAGAAATACTACTTTATACAAGCCCGGAAATAACCAGCGGGAAAATGCCCAGCGTGAATTTCTAAGAAAAAGATGGCAAAAGAAATATGGGTATTAATCGTTCAGCTCATAAGTTAGAACGACCATTTTATCTTCTTGTTTATTGAAATATTCAACTATAAGATTAGCATTTTTATCAAAATAAGCTACGCCCTGATTGGTCAATGAATTATAAATATAACTCTTCCCTCCACTAGTTTTAATCAAAATAGCTATTGGATCTGAAGAGTTCTCTTGAAATAATCCAAGTCCTTGCGGTGTTTCTTTCAGACTATAATTTTTTCCTGAATAACTATATTCTCCCTGTCCATTTTCTTTTTTCTCCACCTCAACTGCTACCTCAGGTTCTTCTTCTATAATCTCATCTTCTTCCGTTTCAACACTGTCTTTTACTGCGGACTTCTCTACTACCGGTTCTTTTACAGGAACCGGAGCAGCTGCCACCTCCTTTTCTGAAGATTCCCTGGCAATATTAGTATTTTCAACGTAGTTATAATCAACTTCTTCTACTGAACTGAATGCATCTCTCAAGGCTTCATGATAAGCTGTCTTAAAGTCCTTCTCGCGAGTTGTTCCTTCCCTGGTTTCAAAGACTACGTTATTTCCACAATCAATCAACTGAAGTGTGAGTTTAGTAACAAACAGGCTGGAGTTATTTACAACATTGGTATTTAACCCCAGGCAAGGATTATTTCTGAGATCCTCCGGTTTATCTTCAGTTTTCATGACCGTATTAAAACCATACTTTTCGAAAAGAAACTTAGTTAATGAATTCAATCTGTATTGATCAACTTCGTCAGTAAACTCAAAGCTTTCCGGAACAATAATATATTTATAATTATTCAAGTCCTGAGCCGAAGCCATAATTACAAATCCAAAAATAAATATGCCTGTAAGTAATGTTTTCATAAATCTTTAAATATAAATTGTAGCCCCAACTGTAGTGAAGCACTATTCGCTTTTGCCAAATTAGTATAACCCATTATATCATTCGCTGCAAGATAGATATTAAAATTCTTAAAACGAGAAGAAACCATCGCTCCAAGTTTTGTTAATGAAAATTCATCTACTGCATAAGCGAGACGAAATCTTAAATTATCGTTTACCTTTCTATCCCAATATGCAGTAACTCCATAAGTAGGGCCTTTAGGTCTATTAACTCCTGAAATAAGCATGCCAAACAGATTCATAAATCTGGGTCGCTTACTTATAAGATAATCACAGGGCAGAATAGACTTTCCTGTTCCAAATTCAAAAGAAGCGTTAAATTTTAAAGGACGCCAGGTAGTATATTCATTGGCTGTAGTCTCATCCCTGAGATTTGCATCTAGCCTCTCTTCAAAAACATCCCAATATGGAATGGCACTTTCGCTTCCATCGAGCTCAGGAAATAAAGGCTCCAATCCATTGGTTTGGAATGAACCAAAATAATTGCTGTTTTCAAGATCTTTCTGATGGAACATCAAACCAAGATCCTGAACAGATCCATTTATAGAAAACTGATCCGTTACTCTATAATTGAATCCAAGATCTATCCCAACTCCTACATTCTGACCTAAGAGTGACCTGCTCAAAAGATCTGCCACTGCGCCATCGACGGTAATACTATCTTTTACTTTCAAAGACGCATATCCTGAAGTATTTACAATAACATTTAACCCGTCTACTTCATGCCGATAAAAATTAGGGCCGTTTGGTGTTTGTACGGTTCTAAATACACCTTCATTGCCGGTGCTCTCAGCGTTGAATATTCCTGAATACAATTTCAATCTTCCACCAACCGTCAATTTTCTGTCTACTTTATAATTGAAACCGGCATGATATACGGCTAGTACCTCCCCGGTAAAACTAACATCTGAAAAATTAAAATCCTGGTTTATATAGTCTGCATTCCCTTCAAAAGCGAGAACTGCAGGATCCTTTGGGAAATAAGCAAAAACATCAAGCTCCTGATAAATACCTGCGGAAAAATAGCCTTTATTTCCTATCTTCCAGCCTAAAGACAGGATCTCCATTTGCTCATTAATAGAAAAGTAATCCCCCGCCGTGATAGTATTCATCACATTCCGGACTCTTTCATTCACATTCCCATTTTCATCAGAAAATATATCATGTGCTGTAACTCCCGTGGAGCCAGCAGATAAATGAAGCTGTGAAAAAAATGGGATTCCAAAATGCCTGGTAAAATCTATTCTAGCTCCGGGGTTTTGTAGTAGAGACTGCGGTAAATCATCAACATTGTATAGCAATGGCCTATTTTGACCAAAACTAAATGTTGAAATTAAAAGGAATAAGATTAGGACAATCTTCCGCATACTAAAATTCAAACTTGAAAAGACCTTTAGATGAAAAATCTAATTCACCTTCAATATCTTTTCCACCATCAATCATTTCCAGTTCTACCAGCATATTTATAGACCTCCTGACTTTTCCAATATCATTACCCGAAACTACGTGAATGGTATCAACAATCGTTGGTGAATCATTAGACCCTGGTGGAATATCGTAGTTTACAGAAAATTGCGTTCTGTCATTTTCAGATAAAAACCTGATACTACTTTTAATTAAATATGGAAACCTGTTTTCATGTCGAAACCTAAATTCAGCATGCATTAGACCATCCTGAGTATAATCATCATCCAAAAATTCCAATCTCACAGTATCTCTAATTACCGGAGTAAATGCATTTGTTTCTGAATCTTCAAAATCTGTCTCATTTATTGTATAAAATAAAAGATCAGCTTCAAGATCTGGTGCCAATTTAATATCCTGGGCCTGCTCAAAATCTACATCCTTGAAACAGGAGGTCATCAAAAAACTAAAAGCAGCTACAAGTAATGGTATTTTCTGAAGCTTATAATGAAACATGAATGGACTTTCTTTAGCAAACGAAATTACTTTTTCTTTAGTATTATAAATAATTTAGAAGTTCTTTTAACTTTTGAATTTTAGGATACTGATTATAAATTGATTGCGTCTTCGGGCTGAGATGAATTACGTGCATACCAAATTCATGAGCACCAATTATATCAGCTTCAAGATTATCACCAATCATTACCGAATTTGATGCCTGAGCCCCACTCTTTTTCAGTGCCTTTTCAAAAATAAGTGGATGTGGTTTTTTTACACCGGCATCTTCTGAAGTGGTTATAGTTTCAAAATAATCTAAAATAGCGGAATTCCGCATTTTCTTATGCTGAACCTCCTCAAAGCCATTGGTTATAATATGTAACTTATAATTCCGACTCAAATGATCCAGTATTTCAAGACTCCCCTCCAGTAAATGATTATTATTAGGAAGATATTCAATATAGTTATCAGCGATTATATTGATAGTTGTATCCTGGGCATCAAATTTTAAACTATCAAAACTATCTTTAAGTCTTCCATACCTCAATACTTCCTTTGTAACTGAATTGTTTCTGTAACGCTCCCAGTATTTGAAGTTTATCGGCATATAGACCTGAAGAAAATCATCTACATTCAATTCGATTTTTTGCTTTTCAAACACTTCCTTAAATGCTAATGCTGAATTACGGTCAAAGTCCCATAAAGTATGATCAAGATCAAAAAAAACGTGTTTTATATTAGTCAATTTCATGTATCTGCTTTAAAAGAGAATAGTGCAACTTATTATCGGCATAATCTGAAAAATCATGATTACTGAATACTGCTCTAAACGTACCCCGAACTTCCTTTACCTCCAACAACATTCGTGCAATATCTTCTCTCAATTTAGTTTTGGTCAATTTTTCAACGACATTAGAATGGAATGCATATGGATGAACGCGTAAAGGAGTTGTTATTTCCATATTTATATCATAAAATAAGTAAGGCGTACAGGTTCCAGCCCGAAACCCGGGATTATCAGGATACCCCATGGAGTGATCGTTATTAATCTCTAATTCTGAAAGGTTATTATATTGATCTGGTAGCCTTAAATTATATTGAGAATTCATAGCATGCTCAATCGGGCTATGAATAATCTCCTCTAATCTCAATTTTTCTTTCCGAAGGCTCTTAACTTCCTCCATTGCGTAATACCCCATTAATAATCCAACCTTAGCATAATCTGCAACAGATTTTATAACTGCCCGGTGTGGAATTCTATTATGGCTAATATTACGATCATGAATAGAAAAATCACTCAACTGAAACATAAAAAGCATATATATCTTATGCTCCTTAATTAAATCTATAAGATCTTCAAAAATATCAAGCGGATCATTCTTTACCCTGATCCAAACTTGAAGCCGATCCCCAACTTTACCCAGATTCAGTTTAAAAAGATCAAACCAAAGACCTATAAAGCTTCGCAAAAAACCTTTATTTTTAAAAATATAGGTATGATTGGATTCTATGATAGTTCCCACTTTGTATTTTCGATCTGAAAATTCCAGATTAGGAAAACGATCTAGAAGGATATCTCTAAATTTAAGAGCCCAGATGTCTACAACGGGCTTTTGTAAAAAACTCTCCTGATAAGCAAGACTTTCCGCCGCCGGAAATCTACCGTCTTCATCTTTTACATGCGGGAGATACTCCTCATACCGGCTCAATAAATAAAAAGAGGCCGCAAAAATATCAAATGGAAGGTCACTGGCTTCCGGCAAAGGAAAGAAACCAATAGTATCATCCCAAGGCTGTACTTTTATTTCCAGTTCTGAAAATCCCTGCTCCATTAAAAGATCTACTTTCTGAATAAAGAATTCGTTCCCCAGAGCTTGCCTTCCATAAGATAGTTTAGCGCCATCATGGGCAATAAATTCTTCGATTTTAGAAGTAAATTTAATGGGGATTCCCAAAACATGTGTGCAAATATGTTTGAATACATAAATGATCCTTGGGGTAACTTTTTGGGTGTAAATCAATAACATTAAAAGCTGTCTTAGAGCATACCTTCATCGGCAAAGCTAAGGTATGATTTTTCAGTTACAATAATGTGGTCAAGAACTTTGATATCCAGACTCTCTGATGCTGTTTTTAATTTCCTGGTAAGTTGCTTATCGGCTTCGCTGGCTTTGAGATTTCCCGATGGATGGTTATGCGCTAAGATTAGTGAAACCGCGCCTAGCTCAAGGGCTTTCTTCAAAGTAATGCGGACATCTACCAGCGTTCCCGTTATTCCGCCCTTACTAATTTGAAATTGCTCGATCACCTTATTGCTGTTATTGAGATAAATTATCCAAAACTCTTCATGCGGCAATTCACCTATAACAGGCTGCATAATTTCAAAAACAGAATTACTCGAAGTAATCTTCTTCTGTTCTAAGGCTTCCTCAAGCCTTCTTCTCCTTCCCAGCTCCAATGCCGCAACTATAGAAACGGCTTTTGCTGGCCCAATTCCCTTGAATTTGCATAATTGACTTACGGAAAGCTTCCCTAATTCGCTAAGATTATTTTTAGTGGAAGAAAGGATTCGTTTGGATAACTCTACAGCAGTTTCATTTTTACTACCAGACCCAATTAAAATGGCAATTAATTCAGAATCACTCAAACTTAATTTACCTTTCTGAAGTAATTTTTCCCTGGGCCTGTCATCTGCTGCCCAATTTTTTATACTAAGGTTTATTTTTTCATCATCCATCTTAGGTTAAAGATAAACAATGAAATAATATTTTGTTGAAAATTATTGATCCTGAGAAATTTAAATCATCTCTTTAAGTTCTTCCATATCAAGTCCGCCATAATTTCCGCTGCTCATCATCAGCAGAACTGAATTATTAAGATCTGTATTTTTCAATTCAGCTTTGAATTCTTCAGACGTGGTATAAACTTTAAGATTTTCTTTCTGAAAAGCTTCTCTAATTTGATTTTCTGTAACTGCCTCCAACTTCTTAATCGCTACGGCATCTGGAGAGTAAAACACCAGGGCTTCGTCTGCTTCAGCGAGGCTATCTTTATATTCCTTTAAAAATTCCGCATTTAAGCTACTGTAAGTATGCAGTTCTAAACAGGCTATCAGCTTTCTTTCTGGAAATTGCTCTTTTACCGCAGCCGTAGTCGCCGATACTTTTGAAGGACTATGAGCAAAATCCTTAAAAATAATGGAAGATGGAGATTCAGCTACTTTTTCTAGACGCTTTGAAGCCCCATTAAAAGTAGCGATAGCTTCATAAAAATCATCTTCATCAACACCCATATGCTGACAAATCCATTTTGCTCCGGCCAGATTATTCAAATTATGCTTTCCGAAAATCTCTAAAGGCAGTTCGCCTTCCGGAACATCTAATATAGTATGATCTCCATCTGTATGATATTCCGGAGTGTAATAAGCATGTTTTCTTATAGGGTTTTCTGTTTCTTCGGCAAGTTTTTTTACTACTGAATCTTCTTCATTGTAAACCAAAATTCCGCCGTTAATAATAGAATCAATGAAAATTTTAAATTGCTCTACATAATTTTCATAAGTCGGGAATACGTTAATATGATCCCAGGCAATTCCACTTAATAAAGCAATATTAGGTTGATATAAATGAAATTTTGGCCTTCTATCTAGCGCAGAAGATAAATACTCATCCCCTTCTATCACTATAAAATCATTATCTTTGGTTAAATGCACTGGATTCCCCAATCCTTCCAGCGATGCACCAACCATATAATCTATTTCTTTTTCGTGGTACTTCATAACATGCAGGATCATAGAAGTAATACTGGTTTTCCCGTGAGAACCTCCAATAACCACCCTGGTTTTATTTTTCGACTGCTCATATAAAAATTCAGGGTAAGAATATATTTTCAAACCTAGTTCACGAGCCTTTATTAATTCAGGATTATCGTCTTTCGCATGCATTCCTAGAATCACTGCATCCAGATCCGGGGAAATATTATCTGCATACCAGCCAATCTCCTTAGGAGATATACCATGTTCTATTAGCCTGGATTTAGAAGGTTCAAAGATCGCGTCGTCACTACCAGATATTTCGTAAGATTTTTGTTTTAAAGCAATAGCAAGGCTGTGCATGGCGCTTCCACCAATGGCGATAAAATGAATTTTCATAGAATGATTTTGTGCAAATATAAGAGTTGACTCAGGTAATTTACCTCTTAAAGCCTCTGAATTTTCTGCTTTTCGATAAGTGCCTTATCAAAATCTGGATCTATCTTCAAAGACCTCTCAATATACTTTAGCGCAATTTCTTGATTATTTTGCATTCTTTCAATTTGAGCAAGCCTAAGATATGCCCAGGCAGGAGATTTCAGGTCCTTATATCCATAATTCTCGATATATTCCTCAAGGAATTTTTTACCTGCATCAAGTTGAATCTCATTTATAGCAGCGGCTTCACCTAATTCATACTTCAGGTAGTTTCTGGAAACAAGTTCAGGCTTCCTTATTGCTGCCCTTATCGCGTCATTATATTTATTTTTTGACAGATCTCGGTACTCCTGAATTTTGTAGATGTAAGCGTCAGCTAACAGGGCATCTACTTGATTAATCCTATCTAAATCTGATGCGTAACTTTCAGCAATTGTTTTGCTACCGCCAACGATACTGGGAAGTTGCATATACAATTCTACTAAAGCCCTACGTGCTTCTTTATGTTTTGGATCAAGCTCAGCTGCCTTTTTTAGATATTCCTTAATATCTCCTAATAGAAGCGCGGCTTGAAATTTTGAACCATAATAGGCCTTCATTCCCATAGCTCCACCTAACTTGAAATTGTACATGGCATTTTCAGAATCCAAATCAAGTAGGCCTTCATAATATTCTATGGCTTCATCCCAATTCTTGTTAAAACTGGCAATATCTCCTAAATACTCCATTGCTATTGGTTGTTTTTCATGCTGTAGAAAAACTACTCTGGCTTTTTCAATTTCCCCATTATTGAGCATTTTTTCTGCACTATTTATGCTGGTCTGTGCCATCGATCCGAAGGTAAAAAGGTAAAAAAGTCCGACTATTAACCTGAAATTTGTTAGCATAAGTAAAATTTTTATAAATTTAGGGCGCCCAAAGAGTTGTAATTCAGCAAACTTAAGGCAACATATTATTAAATGATAAGATGTTTCTTAATTTAACTCAGCATATTAAAAATTATTTTAATATTTGTGCAACTTTTTAATGAGTTTTAACCATATATAAATTTTGAATTTAACACCTAGCCTATGCAAAATTTTACTTTAGGGAGGAAAGGCCTTAATTGGTTCCTTTTCGCCTTTATTTTATTTATTGGAAATTTAGCCTCTTACGGCCAAGCCCAAGACTGTGCCACACCAGGTTCAGACCAAAACTACTGTTATCTTGAAACAATAGATGACTTGCGTTATTCTAACGCTACGAACGGAGCTGTTTATGAATCAGCAGATACGGAAAATGATACAGATCCTATAGATGGGGACGAACTTTTGACTGATGGTACTACTTATTTCATTGGAAGTACTACAGAGGATTGTAATCGGGTACCTGTTACTGTAGCTGTAGACTCTGCAAATACACCAATGAACACTATTACAAATAATAGAGGTAGTTTTACTATATCTCCTTGTGAATCTGCAGGTTTTACGGCGAGTGAACTTGAAGATCTTTTCGTTGCTGATTCGGGGTATGACCTAGAAGTATATGGTACCGAATTTGGAGAAACTGCTTTAGCGCCAACCGATCCTCTAGCAGCAGGAAATAGCTATTTTGTAGGTCAGGTCGATGCCGATACTACAGATTCAAATGATCTTTGCCCATCTACGAGAGCAGCTGTTGGATTTGACCCTCTTGAATCCCCCACTCCAACCGCAGATGCTAACCAAACTTATTGTGAGGGAGCAACTGTGGCAGACCTAATGGCTTCTGGAACTGAGCCAAATACTCAGGCTATCAGATGGTATAGAAGTCAAACTTCTAACTCTCCGTTAGCGGATGATGTAGAGCTTGTAAATGGTGAAGATTATTTTGCAGCACAGGTTGTAAATGATAGAAATAGCCCATTTCCTCCTTGTGAAACTGTAAAAGGTGAACGAAGAGAAGTAATCGTTGAAGTAATTTCTTTTGATGCAGGAGATGATGTCATTGGTGAAATTTGTGAAGACGATCTAAGGGAAAGGATTGCCGATGGCGAAGGCTCATCTATTCTACTAAATTTCATTACTGATGGAAGGGATTTACCTAATAATGTTACGTTTAATCCTTCTTTAGGATCTTTGGCTCAACAATTCGAAAATGATCCTACCCAACCTATTATTACCACAGCCACATTTACTACTCCTGAAGAGTGTACTGATGATATTAATTTCAACATAGAAATCAATGAATCTTTTGAAGCGGGCGATGACAACACACAGGATAACACAACATGTAGAGCTACATTTTCAGCGGTAGCTACTGAGGGTGAAGTTACGGATTTCTTGATGACTTTATTAAGCTCTGATGCTGATAATGGCGGTACATTTTCAAATGTAACATCAATAACTGATAATATTAATGCTGGATCGGAAGGCCCTTTTATGTCTACCTACACAGTAGGTTCTGGAGAACCTTGTGAAGATAGCGCAGATCTAGCTTTTGAAATAGATGAAGCTGATGAGTTGGGAACTCAAACTGGAGACGGCATTTACTGCCAGTCAGAAATTGATTCCAGAATTGCAGGAACCACCATGTATGAAGAATTGGCAAGAGAATTATTCTTAGAGCAATTGGATTCAAGTGTTTCGCAAAATGGAGACTTTACCGATATGACTTTGGCAGAAGTTGTAGACGCGTATACTGATGGCGTGAGATCATTTATGACAACATATTCAGTTACTACAGAAAGTGGTTGTACATCCTCAGGAGAAATTTCCTTTGATATTCTAGAAGATGCTCCTGCAAATGCCGGTAGCTTTGATGATATTGAAAATGTTTGTACTAATGAAGACTCTATCGATTTAACGACATTACCAAACAACGATCCCGATGCAACAATGGGTGGAACATTCTCTGGTTCTGGCGTAAACAATAATCAATTTGATCCATCAATTGGTGAGGGAACCTATACAATCACATACTCTGTAGATGATACAACCCCATGCACAACTGATTCTGACGAAACTACGTTTACTATAACAGTAGAAGATACTCCTATTAATACTAATATTTCAAGGAGCTTATGTGTAACTGATGCACAGGATCTAATTTCAAATCCTATAGCAGGTTTTGAATTTCTTCAAGGTTTAGTGGAAGAAGCAGGCGTGGAAAATTTTGATGCTGATAATTTTGGCGACGGGACTGTTAGTGAAGCTACAAGCTTATCAAATTTCATTGATTCTCCAACCTCCGATTCTGAAACATTCAATTTTGAATATACAGATCCTGCAAATTCAGTATGTGATAGCGAAATTATAAGTATCTCTATTACTATTAATAATATACAGGATGCCAATGCTGGTGATATAGACAACCAAGTGGCTTGTACTACTGACGGAATAATAGCATTAAATCAATTCCTTGATGGTTCTGGTGCTCAAATGGGCGGAACGTTCTCTGGAGAAGGAGTAACTAATAATATGTTCGATACTTCTATTGGAATTAACGAAGATGGCTATTTAATTACTTATTCGATAAGTGAAGAGGATTCAGAATGTATTGAAGGACAGGATTCGACTACGTTTAGAATATTTGTGAATGAACCAGGTCAGGCAATTGCAGAAGCAATGAATGACGAGATTAATGTTTGTACAAGTGAAACTTCTTATAACCTAAACGCAGCATTATCTGAGGATAGCACGCTAGGAGGTACATTCTTACTGAATGGAGAAGAATTGGATGGAAACATTTTTGATGCCTCGACAGTAGAAGCTGGTGAGTATTCATTCACTTATACTGTAAGTTCAGAAGATGCAGATTGTATTGAAGGAGAAGCTTCTACTTCATTTATGATCAATGTGACTTCAAACTTTGATTTTGGAAATAATATCACAGCTGTACTTTGCGAATCTGAAGTACCTGAAAATTTAACTGCCGATATTATCGAAGACTTTTACTTAGGTCTGGTTTCAGGATTACCTTCAGGAGGTACTTTTGACACTACCGCAGAAGAAATCTTAGCGCAATACAATAACAATCCATTTGATACCTTCGCTACAACTTATACTGTAGATAATGGAGAATGTCAGGGATCTGTAGTTGTTTCTGTTACTATTCAAGAAGAAGGTCCTGCCAATGCGGGTGATATAGATGATCAAGTGGCTTGTACTACTGACGGAATGATAGCATTAAATCAATTCCTTGATGGTTCTGGTGCTCAAATGGGCGGAACGTTCTCTGGAGAAGGAGTAACTGACAATATGTTCGATACTTCTATTGGAACTAACGAAGAAGGTTATTTAATTACTTACTCAATAAATGGAGAAGATTCAGAATGTATTGAAGGACAGGATTCGACGACGTTTAGAGTATTTGTGAATGAACCAGGTCAAGCAATTGCAGAAGCAATGAATGACGAGATTAATGTTTGTACAAGTGAAACTTCTTATAACCTAAACGCAGCATTATCTGAGGATAGCACGCTAGGAGGTACATTCTTACTGAATGGAGAAGAATTGGATGGAAACATTTTTGATGCCTCGACAGTAGAAGCTGGTGAGTATTCATTCACTTATACTGTAAGTTCAGAAGATGCAGATTGTATTGAAGGAGAAGCTTCTACTTCATTTATGATCAATGTGACTTCAGAAACCTTCGATGCCGGTGAAGATGTAACTTTTACAGTTTGTTCTGTTGGACTAAATGCAACACCTAACCTTGCTACTGTTCGTAATTATTTTGTGAACCTGCTTGCCGATGGAGTTCCTACAGATGGTACTTTCTCACCAAGTATTGAGGATATTCGTCAGGATTATTTAGCAAATCAAATAGGAAGTTTTACTACTACTTATACTATTGGAAACGGAAGTTGTGAAGATTCTGTTGAACTTACTGTGGTGGTAACTGATCTTATCCCTGCAGAAATTGGTGAAATTACAACTCCAGATCCTATCTGTAGAAATGCGGAAGATGTAGACTTATTCTCATTCTTGCCTGCAGATGCAAATTCAAATGGAACATTTGAAGGATACGAAGATGGGACTTTCAGTCCTGCCATGATGGGTGCTGGTGAATTTGAAATCACTTACTCCCTTACCGAAGACTCACCTTGTACTGAAGGAGAAGCTTCTGCTACTTTTACAATTACAGTTCTTGAATCTGCCTTTGCAGGTATGGACATGGATCTAACTGTGTGTATGAACGAAGGAATTCAGAATCTTTTTGAATCTCTTTCAGTAGATGCAGATGACAACGGAGAATTCACTCTTGATGGAGACGTGATTGCTGATGGAATGATGAACCCTGCTGATTTTGAAGCTGGTGAGTATTCAGTAATTTATACTGTTGAAGCAATTAACGATTGTGGCGATGACACCGCAGAATTCACCATTACAGTTCAGGAAACGCCAGATGCACCTACAGTAGATGGAAATCCATTTACGTTCTGTGCAATAGATGATGCTACAGGAGCTGATCTCTCAGCAACTGGTTCCAACCTAACTTTCTACTCAGATGAAACCTTAAATACAATGGTTGCGCCTGAAGATGCTTTAGTTATGGGTACATATTACGTAACTCAAAGAATCGAGGAAGATGGATGTGAATCTGATGCTGCTGAAATAACAGTAAACATAAATGATACAAATGCACCAACAGCTTCTATTACAAATCCAAGTTTCTGTGAATTCAACGATCCTACAATAGCAGATCTTACAGACTTAATCAACGAAACAGGTACTATTACCTGGTATGATTCTGAAGACGGGGATAATGCATTAAGTAGTGGAACTGCTTTACAAGATGGGGTTACTTATTATGCAAGCCTTTTCAGTACCGAAACAGGCTGTGAAAGCTCAGGTAGATTAGCAGTAACTGTAACAATAGAATGTGACTTCTTCATCCCTGAAGGTTTTTCACCTAATACAGACGGATTTAACGACACATTTGACATTAGATTTATCGAAGATCTATACCCTAATTATACTATGGAAATTCGTAATAGAAACGGAGACCTGGTTTACAAAGGAAACGCTAACTCCCCAGATTGGGATGGCACCAGCACAGAAGGTTCTTTAGGAAGCGGTGCGCTACCGGTAGGAGCTTACTTCTACTATATAGACTTTAAAGATGGCGCGACTGAGCCAGTAAGAGGAACCGTGTACTTAAGTAGATAATTAGGATAAATAAGAGAACGAAATGAAAAAAATAATCACAAAATATTTATTATTCGCAGGCATTATCCTTTTTTCTATAAAAGGATTGGCCCAGCAAGATCCTCTATTCACTCAGTATATGTATAATATGAGTATAGTGAATCCTGCTTACGCAACAGATGATCCGGGAATGCTGGATCTGGGAGCTATTTATAGAATGCAATGGACAGATGTTGATGGTGCACCCCGCACCCTCAACTTCTTTGCCCACACTCCAATTAGTGAAAGAGTGGAATTAGGTCTTACAGTTGTTCATGACGAAATTGGTAATGTTGAGAAAACAAACAATATTACAGCTGATTTCGCCTATGTAATACCAACTGGTGAAAGCACTAATCTATCATTTGGTGCAAAAGCAGGTCTTACAACCTATGATGCAGATTTAACTCAATTGGTTGTTAACGACCCTAATGATCCGGCATTTGCAAATAACGTAAATGAGGTATTTCCTGTATTCGGTGTTGGAGCATTTTGGTTTGGAGATAAGCACTACTTGGGAGTTTCTGCTCCTAACCTGTTAACTTCAGATCATTTGGATGATAGTCGATTACTCAGAGACCGAGGTACAGAAGAAATTCATTATTATTTAACTGGTGGATATGTATTTGATATTAGTGAGAACCTTAAATTGAAACCTTCTACAATGGTTAGAGGTGTGGAAGGAGCTCCACTATCGGTTGATGTTAATGCTAACGTATTATTGTACGATAGACTTGAAGCAGGTGTAGGTTATAGATTCGACGAAACTATAACAGGTTTGGTAAACTTCAGAGTTACTCCAGGCCTAAGAATTGGATATGCTTACGATTATCCAACCTACGATTTAAGTAACGATGGGTCACACGAGATCATGCTTTTGTTTGATTTTGACCTATTCGGACTTAAAAAAGGATATGACAAATCACCTAGATTCTTCTAAAACCCGACTAACATGAAAAATATATATAGTACACTTTTAATAATTTTTGTAAGCATTACCGCTTTCGGACAAAAGTCTGATATTAGGGATGGAAACAAGTTTTTCTCCCGGCAGCCTACGTGGATGCAGCAGACGCTTATGAAAACGTGAATGATAAAACTCAGGAGATTCTTCAGAATCTTGGAGACTCATATTTCTATACAAATCAGATGCAAAATGCAAATGAAGTATATGAATTGCTTTTTCTAAGACATGAAGGAGCTGTAGAACCTGAGTATCAGTTTAGGTATGCCCACACTCTTATGGCTGCGGGTAATTATGTAAAGGCTGATGAGTTAATGAATGAGTTAACTGGTGAAAACTGGGATCATGAAAAATTTGCAAGTGAACTGGATACTATGGTTCCTCATAAATTTAAGTATGACCAGGTAATGAACAACCAGTCTTCTTCAGACTTCGGAATTGGATTCTACGGAGACCGTGTTGCTTTTGCTTCAACTAGAAATCAAGAGCGCCCAGTTTACCCTTGGAATAAGCTTCCAGCACTGGATCTTTACAGCGCAGAAATGAATGACGAAGGTGAAATGACCGATATCGTTCTTTTCTCTAATGTTATTAATACCGATGAGCACGAAAGTTCGGCTACTTTCAGTCAGGATGGTACTGTTATGTTCTTTGACAGAACCAACGAAGACAGAGTTAAGAATGAAAACGATGTTCGTGTAGCCCACATCAGTCTTTATCGTGCTGAAATGTTGAATGATGAGTGGACCAATGTTGAAAAGCTTCCATTTAGTAGCGAAGATTATTCAGTTGAACACCCAAGCTTAAGCGCTGATGGAAGTAAATTATACTTCGCCAGTGATATGCCTGGTGGTAGTGGATCTTTTGATATCTATGTTGTAGATGTAAACGAAGATGGAACTTACGGAACTCCACAAAATCTTGGTGCTGGGGTAAATACTGCTCAAAGAGATCAGTTTCCTTTTATTAGCGACGAAGATGTGCTTTACTTCACTTCAGACGGTCACCAGGGATTTGGAAATCTTGATATTTTCAGAACAGAAGGTGATTTTTCAGAAGTTGAAAACCTTGGAGAATCTATTAATAGCGGAAGTGATGATTTTGCATTCGTAATTAAAGAAAGTGAAGAAATGGGTTATTTCGCTTCTAACAGAAGAGGTACAGACAACCTTTACCAATTCACTCGTGAAGAGAATGAAATTATCGAAGCTCCAACAGTAACAGATGAAACTAGTGGACAGGATATCATTCCTATTGATGGAAGTAAGATTTACTTTGACTTTGATAAGGCTACTATTAAAGCTGAATCTAAGCCGGTACTTGATTCTGTAGTTACTTACATGAACGATTATCCGAACATTAAAGTGAAAGTTGAGTCTCATGCAGATGCAAGAGGATCTGATTCTTATAATATGGCTCTTTCTAAAAGAAGAGCAGCTTCTACTGTAGATTACCTTGTTGAAAAAGGAATTGACAAAGCTAGACTTACTTCTGAAGGATATGGTGAAAGCAGACCAACTAACGATTGTACTCAACCAACAGGTTGTACAAACGAGCAATATGCTAAAAACCGTAGAAGTGCATTCGTAGTATCTAACCGAAATGGATCTATGAACAACACTGAAATGAATGATCAGGAGATGGAAGATCAAGACGAAAACTAAGTTTTCTAACTGATACTAACTAACCAATCAAAAAGTGAAAAGCCCCGCAATTGCGGGGCTTTTTTATTACCAATACTGAATGAATATTATTTCTTTGGAGGATAACCATCCAAAGCTTTAGCTACGATTTTATCAAATCTTTCCTGCCTTGCGCCGGGTTCAGAATTCAAATTAAATGGACTTTCAACTACAGCCTGCCAAACGAGCACATCCTTCTCTACATCGATAAAATCAAAGGTTAATTTCAAAAAAGTATCTCTCTGGCCTACAGGAATACCACCAGAAACTCCTACACCTACATTTCCACCTCCGCCACCAACACCAAGACCAATTCGGCTTCGGTTATCTTGCTCGTACTTTTCAGTATAAACATTCACATAGATCTGTGGCGATTGTGGGCTTGAAAAACCTCTCTGCTGCATAGCATTTTTAAGACTTTCGGTTAACCTGGATTCGTCTAACTGACTTAAACCTGATTGAAAATCTGGAAATAATGCATAAGTTGAATATTGATCAAAATTGATTTGTTGATCATAATCATATACTGCCTGAGGTGCATTACAGGCAGTTATAAATAACAATAAAACTGAATATTTAAATAGTTTCATAAACTGATTTTTACTAAAAATAAGAAAAATCAGTTCGAGACTTTATAGGTTTAACAGGAATTAAACAGGCTCTCTATTAAGCATTTGCCATAATTTATCCTTTAATTCGGTAAGTCCGCTTTGAGCTACTGAAGAAATAAAGATATAAGGAAGTTGTAATTCTTTATCCAGCTCTTTGGCCATTTCGGCTTTTAGCTCTTCATCAAGCAGGTCACTTTTTGAAATCGCTACCAACCTATCCTTATCCATTAATTCAGGATTATACCGTTTTAATTCATCAAGCAGGATATCGTATTGTTTCTTAATATCTCTGGCGTCTGATGGGATTAAAAATAATAAGGTGGAATTTCTTTCAATATGCCTTAAAAATCGATGTCCCAAACCTTTTCCTTCTGCTGCACCCTCTATAATTCCAGGAATATCTGCAACAACAAAAGTTTTAAAATCACGATATTCAACGATTCCAAGATTTGGCTTGAGTGTTGTAAATTCATAATTAGCGATCTTTGGCTTTGCGGCTGTGATAACAGAAAGTAGGGTAGATTTTCCTGCATTTGGAAAACCTACCAAACCAACATCGGCAAGAACCTTTAATTCTAAGGTAACGTCAATCTGCTGCCCATCAACTCCCGGCTGTGCATATCTCGGAGTTTGATTGGTAGAACTTTTAAAATGCCAATTTCCACGGCCACCCATTCCACCTTCCGCTACAATAAATTCCTGGCCATCTTCAGTGATCTCCTTAATAATTTCGTTGGTCTCGGTATCACGAATCACAGTTCCCAAAGGCACATCAATATATTCATCAGATCCCTGCGAACCAGAACTTCTCTGTTTGCTTCCATTACCACCGTGTTCAGCTTTTACGTGACGCTTAAACTTTAAATGAAATAATGTCCAGAGGTTTTTGCTTCCTTTTAATATTACGTGACCACCACGACCACCATCTCCTCCATCTGGTCCACCTTTGGTAATATATTTCTCCCTGTGAAGGTGAGCAGAACCCTTCCCTCCTTTTCCAGAAAAAACATGAATTTTTACGTAGTCAACAAAATTCCCTTCAGTCATTCTCTATATTATTTCATTAATTCATCGATCACATTGCTTAATCGCTCAGTAATCTCATCAATATTCCCTACTCCATCTACACCGTAATACTTATCCTGCTTCTGATAGAAATTTTTCAGAATAGCGGTTTCATTATAATAAACCTTAATTCGGTTTCTAATAACTTCTTCATCAGCATCATCAGGTCTTCCAGAAGTTTTACCTCTTTCTAGTAAACGCTCCACCAAAACCTCATCTTCTACTTCTAAAGCGATCATAGCATTTACTTCAGTTCCTTTAGACTCCAGATAAGTGCTTAGGGCTCCAGCCTGCGCTTCGGTACGAGGAAAACCATCAAAAATAAATCCATTAGCTCCCTCGTTTTTTTCCACCTCCGCATTCAACATTTTAATAGTAACCTCATCTGGTACTAACTGGCCTTTATCCATAAATGATTTGGCACTCAATCCCAATTCTGTTTGATTCTTGATATTAAACCTAAAAACATCACCTGTGGAAATGTGAATAAGTTCATATTTTTCTTTAAGAATTGAAGCCTGAGTTCCTTTGCCTGCACCCGGAGGGCCAAAAAGCACTAAATTTGTCATTTTCTTTTCTTTGCGTTTATATACTTGAGTAAAGTTTCGGCCAAGTCCGTCATAATCCAGACCATAGCCAACTATAAATTTATTAGGTATTTTTATTCCTATAAATTCCACAGGAATATTCTTTTTATATGCTTCAGGTTTAAAAAACAAAGTGGCTACTTTATAATCCCCAACTTCAGCATTTTTCAAAATCTTATCTATCTCCAACAGGGTATTTCCGGTGTCCACGATATCTTCCAGTAAAATAACCTGCCTACCTTTTAGATCCTGATTCAGTCCAAGTAGCGTTTTTACATCCCCGGTAGTTTCAGTTCCCTCATAGGATCCCATTTTCACAAAACTGATCTCACAGTCGCCCTTGAACCTCTTAATGATTTCTGAAGCGAACATAAATGAACCATTCAATACACCTAGAAAAACAGGCTTCTTATCTCCAAAATCCCTATTGATTGCAACTGAAAGTTCATCGATGACCTCTATAATTTTCTTTTCAGAAATAAAAGGCTCAAATTCGAGATCATGTAGTTTTATCAAAATTTTCAAATTTAAGTGGCAAAGATAAGGAATCTCAGGAAGCCCTGCCCCTTGATTTCTTATTGAATATCTATGGCAGGAATTAGTAATAAGCTATTTTTGCGAAAAGCCTCTTTAATTTATGGTAAACTATTTTTCTTCAGACTTTAAACTCGGCATTTTAGGCGGAGGCCAACTTGGCAAAATGATGTTATATGAAACAAGAAAATATGATATCCAGACCCTGGTTCTTGATCCTAGTGAAGAAGCTCCCAGCAAAATATCCTGCAACTATTTCGAGCAGGGAGAACTTATGGATTACAATACCGTTCTCAATTTTGGAAGAAAGGCTAATGTTGTTACGTTTGAAATTGAAGGGGTAAATATTGAGGCTTTAAAGCAACTGGAATCTGAAGGTATCAAAACATTCCCATCAGCAGCTACTTTGGAGAAAATTCAGAATAAGGCAGTACAGAAGAAATTTTATCTTGAAAAAAGTATCCCTACTGCAAATTTTGAAGTTTTTGAAGATCTTCAGAAATTAAAAGATGCGGTTAAGAATAATAAGATCAGTCTTCCATTTGTGTGGAAAAGCGCTACCGGAGGTTATGACGGGAAAGGTGTTTCTGTCATAAAAATTATTGAAGACCTTAATGAACTTTCAGACGGTGAATGTATTGCGGAAAGATTAGTTCCATTTAAGAACGAATTGGCGGTAATTGTAGCCAGAAATCCTTCCGGGGAAATGAAAACATATCCCGTGGTAGAAATGGAATTTCATCCTACTGCCAATCAAGTGGAATATGTGATCTGTCCTGCACGGATTGATGAAAAGGTTGCAGAAAAGGCCAGAAAGTTAGCAGAAAAAGTTTCCGAAGCTTTTGGGCATGTAGGATTGCTTGCTGTTGAAATGTTTCAAACAGAAGATGATCAAATTCTTATCAATGAAGTGGCACCAAGACCTCACAATAGTGGTCATTATAGTATTGAAGCTTCTTACACCAATCAATTTGAACAGCATATTCGTGCAATTTTAGATCTTCCTTTAGGAAATACAGAAAGCAAGGTAGGTGGAATTATGGTGAATTTGGTAGGTGCTAAAGATCATGAGGGTGAAGTGGTTTACGAAAATATAGAGCAAATCATGAAGATGGATGGAGTTACTCCACACATTTACGGCAAAAAAATCACCAGACCTTTCCGAAAAATGGGCCATGTGACCATAGTAGATAAAGATATTTCAAAAGCCAGAGAAGTAGCTGAAAAAGTAAAAAATAGCATTAAAGTCATCAGTAAAAAATAAACCAGAATGGGAAAAGTAGCAGTGATTATGGGTAGCACCAGCGATATGCCGGTGATGCAAGAAGCCATAGACATTTTAAAAGGTTTTGACATTGAAGTGGAAGTAGATATAGTCTCTGCTCATAGAACTCCTGATAAACTTTTTGAATTCAGTAAAACAGCTCATGAGAAAGACATCAAGGTTATAATTGCCGGTGCTGGTGGAGCTGCTCACTTACCAGGAATGGTAGCTTCTATGTCTCCCCTTCCGGTCATTGGAGTTCCCGTGAAATCAAGAAATTCTATTGATGGCTGGGATTCTGTACTTTCTATTCTTCAAATGCCTGGTGGTGTACCTGTAGCTACCGTTGCCCTTGATGGTGCAAAAAATGCAGGAATTCTTGCAGCTCAAATTATTGGAGTTGCAGACAAATGTGTTTTAGATAAAATCCTTGTTTATAAAGAAGGCTTAAAACAAAAAGTAATCGAAGGTGCCAAGTCACTCAAAAAATAAGAAAGGCCGCTGATGCGACCTTTCGAGTAGTAAACATTTAATCTGTACTTATTATTTATTAACCATTCTAAATATAAAACCAGAACTTTGCGAACTACTATATTGGAATTGATTCATTTTTGCTTTGAATCGGCTAAAATATTAAAAAAAACTTAAAAAATTATCATTTACGTTAATTAATTTGCCATTAGCGTTAATCAAAATCTATACAAATGAGTTCTCAAAATATACTATTAACTGAATTTGAATACGCTCCATTCTCGAAAATCAAAAACGAGGATTTCAAACCTGCTATTTTAAAAGCAGTGGAGCTGGCGAGAGAAGAAATTAATGAGGTTGTTAATTCTGAAGAAACACCAACTTTTGAGAATACTATTGAAACTCTGGAGTTCTCTGGTAAAAAACTGGATAGGGTTACCAGCATTTTTTTTAATATAAATTCGGCAGAAACAAATGAAGAAATTCAAAAAATTGCGCAGGAAGTTTCTCCCGTTCTTTCAGAATTTAAAAACGATATAATTTTAAATAAAGAACTATTTAAAAAAATAAAAGAGGTCAACGCTGAAAAAGATTCTTTAGACTTATCGAAAGAACAAGCTATGCTTCTGGAAAAAAAGTATAAAGCTTTTACCAGAAATGGCGCTAACCTCCCTGACGAAAAACAGTACGATCTAAGAGAGATAGACAAGAAACTTTCAAAATTAAGCCTGCAGTTTGGAGAGAATGTCCTGGCGGAAACCAATAAATATGAACTTCAGGTAACCGATGAATCCAGACTTGGAGGCTTACCCGAAAATTTTTTAGAAGAAGCAAAATCTGTCGCAAAATCTAAAGAAAAAGATGGCTGGATCTTCACGCTGGAATATCCTAGTTATATTCCTTTTATGAAATATGCAAATGATAGAAAACTCCGCGAGGAACTATCTATGGCTTTTGGATCCAGAGCTTTCAATAATAATGAATTAGACAACCGGGAGAATGTTCTTGAAATTGCGAAATTGAGATATAAGCGAGCTCAGTTATTAGGTTTTGAATCTCATGCGCATTTTATTTTAGAAGAACGAATGGCAGAAACTCCTGAAAAAGTAAATTCATTTTTGGAGGAAATGTTGGAGAAAGCAAAACCTGCAGCTGAAAGAGAGTTTAAAGAACTTGAAAATTTTGCTAAAGAGCTTGACGGTATAGATAAACTTCAAAAATGGGATGCTGCTTATTACGGAGAAAAGCTGAAGCAAAAGCTTTTTAATCTTGACGATGAAAAATTAAAACCATATTTTAAGCTTGAAAATGTAATAGATGGTGTTTTTACAGTTGCTCAAAAACTTTACGGACTTAACTTTAAGGAAGTAACCAATATTGACAAATATCATCCTGATGTTCAAGCTTTTGAGGTTACCAATGAATTGGGAGAAGAGATTGCGCTCTTTTATGCCGACTTCCACCCTCGTTCAGGAAAGAGAGACGGTGCATGGATGACGATCTATAAAGATCAATATGTTCAGAATAATAAAAATGAACGTCCACATATATCCATTGTTTGTAATTTCACCAAGCCAACTGAAAAAGAGCCTTCGTTACTTACATTTAATGAGGTAACCACGCTTTTCCATGAATTTGGGCATGCCCTACACGGAATGCTGGCCAACACAACCTACCCTAGTCTTTCGGGACCTAATGTTTACTGGGATTTTGTAGAACTCCCTAGTCAGGTGCTGGAAAACTGGTGTTACGAAAAAGAAGCTTTACAGCTTTTTGCTAAGCATTATAAGACAGGAGAAGCAATTCCTCAGCAATACATAGATAAAATCAAAGAGTCAGCAAACTTCCTAGAAGGAATGGCAACGCTACGACAAATAAGTTTCGGAATGCTGGATCTTAGCTGGCATGCTATTGATCCTACAGATGTGGAAGATGTTAAGCGGCATGAAGTAGAGGCTTTTGAGAAAACAAAACTGTATCCAGATGTCGCATCTAACTGTATGAGTACGGCATTCTCTCATATTTTCCAGGGAGGATATTCTGCGGGCTATTACTCTTATAAATGGGCTGAAGTACTCGATGCGGACACCTTTGAGTATTTTACTGAAAATGGAATATTCAGTAAAGATATTGCTGATAAATTCAAAGAAAATATACTTTCCAAAGGAGGAACAGAACACCCGATGGAACTGTATAAACGTTTCCGCGGAAAGGAACCTAAGCCAGATGCTTTATTGAGAAGAGCTGGTTTAATATCAAAATAGCTGAAAACAGTTATTACATCTATAAATCTTATCTTTTTGATAGCTTTAGATAGGCTTTCTTTTGCTATTTTTGATTAGAATCGTTTTAAACTAGATCATGCCAGCTAATACCCTCGACCCAAATAAATGGGTTGATAAATATTCAGACTACCTTTTTAATTACACGATTGTCCGGGTGAACGATCGTGAGGTGACAAACGATCTTATCTCAGAAACTTTTCTGGCTGCATTAAAATCTGCTAAGAATTTCAAAGGAGAGGCTAGTGAAAGAACCTGGTTAATTTCGATTTTAAAGCGAAAGATCATAGATTACTATCGCAAAATCAATTCTCGAAAAGGAAAAGCCGAAGTTAAAATCAAATATTCTGATGATTATAATGAAGGTGAATGGCTAGAGGAGCAGGTAGCAGATCAGTTTGATAAAACTGCGGAAGATGAAATGGAGAATAATGAACTCGGGCTGGCCATACTGGACTGCCTCGATTCTATAAACGAAAAGCACGCAGAGATCTTTAAGAGGAAAACAATTGACGGCGCAGATACCGAAGCTATTTGTAATGAATTTAATATCACCCCGTCTAATCTGTGGGTTATCATACACAGGGCCAGGACTGCTTTGGCTGCTTGTCTTGAAAAAAACTGGTTTTAATTATGAGTAAAAAAAGTAACTTCCTTTTTGTTGATTGTTCTGAAGCGGCTACCTGCTGTGACAAGGCGCAATATGAAGAAGCAGATTTCCTGGAGAAGATCAAACTCACCATTCACCTCATGTTTTGTAAAACCTGCAGAAAATTCTCAAAGAGAAATTCAAAACTTACCAATCTCATGCAGGAATCTAAACTGGAAACCTGTCCTGAAGAAAAGAAAAACCAGTGGCGACAGCAAATTAAAAAGGAATTTGCGGAAGACCGAAATTGACTATCAGATAAACCCCCAGATATAGAATAGGCACCGCTTCTACCCAGAATGAAGCATAATATTTTTTTTGATCCTCCTTGGATTGCCATAAAAAAAGCCCGCTAAGAAATAATATTGCTCCTAAGGCTAAAAATTCAGCTGAATTAAATGATTCCTGAAATAATTCTACCAGAAATATTATCAAAATCAAAAAAGTCCCAAAAATTTTGGTCGTAGAACTTCCAAGCTTCTGAGGAATAGTCCCCAGGTTCTCATTATCAAAATTTAGATCCCTTATTTCAAAAGGCAACGTTAAAATAATCACCAGTAGAATTCGCTGTACAAAATCTATCAGTAATTCAATTCCAAGAAATTTTTCAGCATTAATTAGAGGAAGCAATACCGTACTCCCAGCCCACACTAATGCTATGATAAAGATCTTGATTCCGGGGAGACTTCGTAGATTCTTACCACCTCCAAAAACAGGAATCGCATAGAATAAGGTAAAAGCACCTAATATCCCTGTAGCAATGAGCACCTCCATTTTCAGTTGAAAACAGAAATAGACTAATGCTATAAAGCAAAAACAGGAAAATATCTGAATGATCTTTAAATTTTTTGCAAGGCTTAAATGATGAAGTTTAGCAATACCCGCATATTTCACAAAATTATAACCGGTAATGGAGGCAAAAAAAATAAACAGAAGAAGATTTAGATCAGGGATAAGATCATGCTCAAAAAAAGTGATCAAGGTAAAAGCAACAACAGCTAAAGAGACATGGATGCTACTATTTATATAAAGTTCAAAAGTATTTTTCAAATACTTCATTCTGTAAAATTACATATAAAATCGCATAGATAGAATAGCCTTTAAAATCTTAACAACTGTATACGCCTTAACTATAAAAAATTAGCACGAAATTATGTATTTTCGCAGCACGAAAAACACAACTTTATTTTAATGAGAACAGATTCTTTCGCGTTACGTCACATAGGTCCTAAAGCAGAAAATCTACAGGAAATGCTCGATACTATCGGCGTTGAGTCTATAGAGCAATTAATCTATGAGACGATCCCAGATGATATTAGATTAGATCAGCCTTTGAACCTTCCAAAAGCAATGAGTGAAAATCAATATGCCGAGCATATTAAAAAGCTTTCTGAAAAGAACAGGGTTTTTAAAACTTATATTGGTCTTGGTTACCATCAGGCTATTCTTCCTGCCGTTATCCAACGAAATATTTTGGAAAATCCGGGCTGGTATACTGCTTATACCCCCTACCAGGCAGAGATTGCGCAGGGACGCTTAGAGGCTTTACTTAATTTCCAAACCATGGTAAGTGACCTTACCGGAATGGAAATAGCAAATGCCTCCCTTCTTGACGAATCTACTGCCGCCGCAGAAGCGATGGCTTTATTGCATGCAGTTCGTGATAGAAAACAAAAGAAAGATGATGTAAACAAATTTTTTGTTTCTCAACAAACTTTGCCGCAAACTATCTCTTTAATGGAAACCAGGGCTAATTTCCTTGGAATAGATATGGTAGTGGGCGATCATGAAGAGTTTGATTTTTCTGAAGAATATTTTGGTGCATTAGTGCAATATCCAGGAAAGTTCGGACAGATCTTCGATTATGCCAATTTTGTTGAAAACTGTAAGAATGCGAATATTAAAACTGCTTTTGCAGCCGATATACTAAGCTTGGTTAAACTTCAGGCACCCGGAGAACTCGGTGTAGATGTAGTTGTAGGTACTACTCAGAGATTTGGAATCCCTCTTGGTTATGGCGGCCCTCATGCAGCTTATTTCGCAACGAAAGAAGAATACAAGCGTAACCTTCCCGGAAGAATTATTGGTCTTACCAAAGATCTCGATGGCAATAATGCGTTGAGAATGGCTCTTCAAACAAGAGAGCAGCATATTAAAAGAGATAAGGCCACTTCTAATATTTGTACTGCACAGGTTTTACTTGCAGTAATGGCTGGAATGTATGCGGTTTATCATGGTCCGAAGGGTCTGGAATATATCGCAAATATAGTACATGCATCGGCTGTATCTCTGGAAGATAGCCTGAAGGAACTTGGTTTTGAACAACTAAATTCAGCTTATTTTGATACTATTCATGTTAAGGCGAATGCTTCAAAATTGAAAGCAATTGCTGAAAAGCATGAGATCAATTTCTTTTATCCAGATGCCGAAAGTGCCTGTATTTCGATAAATGAAACTACTACTACTGATGATCTTAATGCAGTAATTGCTGTTTTCGCTGAACTTTCTGAAAAGAAACATGCTGAAATCGAAGAACTTTCTGAAAGAACGGCAATCCCTAAGAATCTAGAGAGAAAAACTGAATTTCTAACGCACGAAGTTTTCAATCTTTATCATTCCGAGACTGAATTGATGCGTTATATAAAGAAACTGGAGCGTAAAGATCTTTCGTTAAATCATTCTATGATTTCGTTAGGGTCTTGCACCATGAAATTGAATGCAGCTTCAGAGATGCTTCCATTAAGCAATCCGCAATGGGGGAATATGCATCCTTTTGCACCAGTAAATCAGGCTGAAGGATATCAAACAGTATTAAAAGAATTAGAACATCAATTAACCGAAATTACCGGTTTTTCGGCAACTTCTCTTCAGCCCAATTCTGGTGCCCAGGGAGAATATGCAGGATTGATGGTTATTAGAGCTTATCATGAAGCAAACGGAGAAGGCCATAGAAATGTATGTTTGATCCCATCTTCAGCCCATGGAACCAATCCTGCTTCCGCAGTAATGGCTGGAATGAAGGTAGTTGTTACAAAGGCTTCAGAAAACGGAAATATTGATGTAGATGATCTTCGGGAAAAAGCTATAAAACATAAAGACAATCTTGCAGCATTGATGGTTACGTATCCATCTACGCATGGGGTATTTGAATCTGCAATTAGGGAGATCACAAATATTATCCATGAAAATGGTGGTCAGGTATATATGGACGGTGCAAATATGAATGCACAGGTTGGATTGACCAATCCGGGTAGAATTGGTGCTGACGTTTGTCACCTTAATTTACATAAAACCTTTGCCATCCCTCATGGAGGGGGTGGACCGGGAGTTGGACCTATTTGCGTTGCAGAACAGCTAAAGCCTTTCCTACCTGGTAATCCAGTGATCAAAACCGGTGGAGAAAAAGCGATTGGAGCGATCTCTTCTGCTCCCTGGGGATCTTCTCTAGTATGCCTTATTTCTTACGGATATATCAAAATGCTTGGAACGGGAGGACTACAACAGGCCACTGAATATGCCATTTTAAATGCTAACTACATTAAAGCAAGGCTAAACGATCATTATAAAACCCTGTATTCAGGAGAAAGAGGACGTGCAGCGCACGAAATGATTATTGATTGTCGCCCATTCAAAGAACAAGGTATTGAAGTAACAGACATTGCGAAAAGACTGATAGATTATGGTTTCCATTCTCCTACTGTTTCTTTTCCGGTTGCAGGAACCATGATGATTGAACCTACAGAAAGTGAAAGCAAACCTGAATTGGATCGTTTTTGTGATGCCTTAATTTCTATTAGAAAAGAGATTGATGAAGTTTCTGTAGATGATTCTAATAATGTTTTGAAAAATGCGCCACATACTATTCATATGTTAACTTCAGATGAATGGAAACTCCCTTACTCTAGAGAGAAAGCGGCTTATCCATTAGATCATTTACACGACAACAAATTCTGGCCAAGTGTCCGCAGGGTTGATGAGGCTTTTGGAGACAGAAATCTTATGTGTACCTGTCCGCCAACTGAAGAATATGCCGAAGCTTAATATTTAAAAAATGTCTCTAATAGTAAAAACCTGTCAGACGGCAGGTTTTTTTTCGACCAAAAAAATAACTATTTTAAGCGGGTTTTAAGATATTTATTTAAATTGTGACCCTAACAACAAGAAAGTCAGATGAACTGCAAAATTACCGGAACGGGAAGTTATATACCAAATGTCGTTACAAAAAATGCTGACTTTGATCAACATAAGTTCTTCAATCTTGACGGATCTAACTTTCCCCATGATAATGAAACCACCATTAGAAAATTCAAGGCGATCACGGGGATTGAAGAAAGACGTTATCTAGACGAAAATCTTACCACTTCCGATATTGCTGTAATCGCAAGTCAGAAAGCGATTGAAAGCTCTGGAATAGACCCTGAAACACTAGATTATATTATTGTGGCTCATAATTATGGAGATGTAAAATCAAAATCCATTCAAAGTGACACTGTTCCCAGTTTAGCAACCAGAGTCAAAGCTCATCTAAGAATAAAGAATCCAAAATGTGTTGGGTATGATCTCCTGTTCGGTTGTCCAGGCTGGATAGAAGGAATGATCCAAGCACAGGCCTTTATTAAGGCAGGAATTGCCAAAAAATGCCTTATTATTGGCGCTGAAGCTCTTTCGAGAGTCGTAGATAAGCATGACAGGGATTCCATGATATTTTCAGACGGTGCCGGTGCGGTAATCCTTGAAGCTACGGATGCTGAATCTGGATCTGGAATACTTTCTCACGAATCGGCAACTTATTCTTTTCAGGAATCTGAATATATCTATTTTGGAAAATCCAATCATTCTGATGCTCCTGAAGACATCAGGTATATTAAAATGCATGGTAGAAAGATCTATGAATTCGCTTTGGTAAACGTTCCAAAAGCGATGAAGGAATGTCTGGAAAATAGTGGAAAGTCAATTAAGGATCTTAAAAAGATTTTCATTCATCAGGCGAATGAAAAAATGGACCATGCTATTATTCAGCGATTTTATAAGTTACATGGGATGACCCCTCCCGAGAATGTAATGCCTATGACCATTCACGAACTCGGTAATAGCAGTGTAGCAACTGTTCCTACTCTTTTTGACCTTGTTCAAAGAGGAAAAATAGACAACCAAAAGCTTGAAAAAGGAGATGTGGTTATGTTTGCAAGTGTTGGTGCGGGAATGAACATTAATGCTATTACCTATCAGATCTAAAATGTACGAGCAGAATTTTCCTGAAAAGCGCTATCAGAAAACCTTAAAATTTTTAAAAGAAATAGTCCCTCCACCTGCTAAAATATTGGACCTGGGAGTTAAAAATCCTTTTTCTGAAATTATGGTCGAAAATGGCTACGAAGTTACCAACACTTCAGGAGAAGATTTGGACGATAATTTTAAAGCGGTTAAAAATGCAGAATATGACCTGGTTACGGCATTTGAGATTTTCGAACATCTGCTTGCTCCATATAATATTCTTCGTGAAATAAAAGCAAAAAAAATTATCGCTAGTGTTCCGCTTAAACTATGGTTTTCCTCAGCTTACAGGAGTAAAACCGATCAATGGGATCGCCATTATCATGAGTTTGAAGACTGGCAATTCGATTGGCTTTTTGAGAAAAGCGGCTGGGAAATTAAGAAAAGTATTAAATGGGCTCATCCTGTAAATAAAATAGGAATTCGCCCTGTTTTAAGAAAATTTACTCCGAGGTATTATCTAACTTACGCAGAGAAAGTTAACGAATAAGAGAGATATGTGTTACTTCTGGTTGAAAATCTGATTCATTCGGGAAATCCAGTTTAACCCAATAATCATCGGAAGGCATTGCTACACCATTAAAGTTTCCATCCCATTCTTCATCAGGACCCCTTAATACGGTTAAAAGCTTTCCATATCTGTCGAAAATATAGCAATTAAACTGCTTGTTACACTCTGGGCTAGTAATTTGAACCCGCCATCGATCATTTATACCATCGGAGTTTGGGCTAAAAAATTTAGGATAACTATAGCAAATTTTCTCATCACCATCACTACTACAATTCAATGTGAAATTCTCTATTAAAATTTCACATGAATCTGCTACCAACGTAACTTCCTCATATTCTCCCTCAGAGAGGTCTTCTAAGGTTATTGTCCCGTTAAGATCTGAAACTATCGCTAAGTTCTTCTCGCTCCCATTTACGAAATAAAATAGTTCAAATTCGCTATTCGGGGTAAATCCGGTAACTTTTACAATACCTTCACTATCTGAACTACATATTGGACTCTGTATTATTTCTACAGCATAATTAGCACCATTAAAATTTAAATTTAAGGTCTCATCAAAATAATAATTGCAATTAGCTATTTCTATATAAAAATTTGAATATTGGGCTCCTTTCAGGTTTTCGATAAGTAAAATTCCTTCACTATCTGAGGTTAGCTCTAATTCAATAGTTTCTTCGGAATCTACCA
Organism: Christiangramia forsetii KT0803; assembly: GCF_000060345.1. Taxonomy (NCBI): domain Bacteria; kingdom Pseudomonadati; phylum Bacteroidota; class Flavobacteriia; order Flavobacteriales; family Flavobacteriaceae; genus Christiangramia; species Christiangramia forsetii. The sequence goes on from NC_008571.1 coordinate 2,996,405, forward strand.
TGAAAGAAACCAGGTAATTTTCAAATTCCTCAAGATTCCTAATCTCAATCGCCCCATCTGCAGTACTACATTCACTTACTAGCTGGAAATTAAAGAACGGTTCGATTTCACCTAATGGATTTACTTCCAGTTTTATTGAAAAACTATTACTACAGTTCTCATAATCAATTTGAAAGTTTGAATACTCTCCCGGCTCTACATCAGAAATAGTTATTTCACCTATAGCATCACTTGAAAATTGAACCATTTCCCTCGGAATACCATTATAGTCATAGCCGATAGAAAACGTTTCATTAACTGGAAGATTACTAATATGAATACTGTTTCCTTCTAAACTAGTACAATCTGAGGAAACCACTGAAAATTCAGGTTCAAGTGTTTCTTCTTCAGAAATTTCAAATTCTTCTGAAAATTCAAAGACACATCCATCTTTTCTTACCTCAATATTATTGTAAATACCAGCTTCTAAATTCTGCAAGGTATATTCACCATTTTCATCACTTGAAAATTCGAGTTCAATAAAGCTATTATTATCGTGTTCGAAGTTCAATAAGTAAGATTCATTTGGCTCCAAACCAGAAAGGATAAAGCCTATATTCCTACCGGAACATTGCGAGTTAGTTGGATTAATTGCCAACCCTTCCATCTGGTCATCAAAATTTAAAATCCAAACAGCTCCTTCATTGTCTTTTGATGCCCCGACGACAACCTTTAAAGGGTCTTGTTTTTTTAAATAGCTTAAAGAAATACCAAAAATATCCCCTGAATTTAACTCCCCTTCAAAACCTCCAACTTTATAAGAAAAAGGAAAACTCTCACTTACAGTTCCATCGTTATTTAATTCAATTAGATAAAACGCTCCCGTTGTTGTATTTGTTTCGGGATTTATACAGCGGGCACAACCCACCAGAATTTCAATTAAACCATCAGAATCAATATCTGAATATCCATCTATAGATTTCCCGAAAATAGCATTATTATTTAGATCAAAGCTTCCTCCTCCCTGCGTATAAGAAATTTTCTTATGTTTTTTCACTCGACCGTTAGAATCTAAAAATAAAATATAAACCGAGCCAAAGTCTGTTCCTCCATCATCATCCCGGTAGGATCCTACTGCGATCTCTTTTATACCATCACCATCCAAATCTTTTAGGATAGCAATAGATCCACCAAAGAAATCTTCAGAATCCAGATCTACATTAAAATTGCCTTCAGTTTCACTAATCTTGGAATAACTGTTTACTGTAAAATCAGAATTCAGGAAAAGAACCCAAATTGCTCCGGCTCCGGGATTGCCATCATAATCTCTTCTCGCACTAACAATAATATCTTCAATCCCATCATTATTTAAATCTCCAATATTTCCTATATCAGTTCCAAAAACAACATCACCATTAAACTGACCGGTAAAATCACCTTCAAAATCGCTTATTTTTGAGTGGGCTTTCACAGTCCCATCTGTATTTAAGCTAAGAATCCAAACAGCACCATGCCAATAACCACCATCACCATCATATTCTGCGCCAACAGCCACCTCTACCAACCCGTCATTATTCATATCACCTAGATATGAAACCGAAGCGCCAAAAACATCATTATCATCAAGATCTCCTGTAAAACCACCAGTGGTTGAACTAATCTTTTGAGATTTTAAAACTGTATCATCGGCTTTAAGAAACAATACATATACCGCCCCTCTGTTTGCTCCACCATCATCATCTGTAAATGCTCCAACGATTATATCGCTAATACCGTCATTATTTAAATCTCCAATATTATCTACTGAATAACCAAATTGATCACCTGAATCTAATTGTTGATCAAAATTACCTTGTTGTTTATTAATTTTCGTGAAACATCCTATTTCATAGTTTTGGGAAAAACTATGAAAGGTTTTAAAAAAAAGAATGAACACAAAGAAAATTTTTATTCTAAATTTACCCATTTAAAATGATCACTTAATGTTGATTTCTATAATTATTCCTGCTTATAACGAGGAAAAATTTATCTCCTATTGTCTGGACTCCATGATTAATCAAACCAGAAAACCAGATGAATTGATAATTATCGATGATAATTCTACAGACTTCACTTATGAAACAGCTCTAAAATATTCAAATAAATATAACTGGATAAAAGTTTTTAAAAATAATTTCGGTAAATCTGAGCACTCTCCAGGGGCTAAAATAGTGAATACATTTTATTTTGGAATATCAAAGATCAAGAACGATTACGATCTAATTGGTAAATTTGATGCTGATATTGTATTGCCGAAAAATTATTTTGAAGAAATAGAACGTGAATTTCAACTAAACGAAAAAGTGGGAATGTGTTCCGGTTTAATTTTCATCAAGGATTCAAATAACCATTGGGTGCATGAAAATATTTCTGACAAATCCCATATTAGGGGCCCTATAAAATTGTACTCTAAGAAATGCTTTAAATGGATTGATGGCCTTAGAACATCAATAGGTTGGGACTCTGTAGATATTTTACTTGCTAACTTTTACGGATTCGAAACTAAAACCGTTAAAACCTTACATGTAAAACATCTTCGCCCTACCTGGAAGTCCTATAAGAAAAAAACTAAATTCCTTCAGGGAGAGGCTTTGTACAGAATGCGATACGGATATGTACTATCATTATTAACCGCTCTTAAAATGAGCATGAAACAAAAAGACATAAAACTTCTGTATACCTACATAAAAGGATATTTTAACGCTTCTAAAAATAAATTGCCCTTTATTGTTTCTAAAGAAGAAGGAGACTTTATTCGTAAATACCGCTGGACGAATATTAGAAAGAAATTTACCTAATCTTCAAGTATAATACTTAAAGGTTTCCCACTGGACGCATCTGGATATGATATTCCCAGCATCGCCGATATTGTGGGAGCTATATCTGGAATTACCGTACGCTCCAGGCTACTTCCATGCTTAATACCTTTTCCGAAGAAAATTAATGGCACATGCGTATCATATATAAAACCGGAGCCATGAGTTGTTCCTTTTTCAGGATAAATTATATAACCGGGATCCAAAACGAAAACCACATCACCACTACGCTCCTGATTAAATCCGTTTTGAATTAGGGAACTAATCCCTTTGGTAAAACTACCAGATTGCAATTGCTCTCGTGTATACACTCTGGAAATGCTTTTCTGCTGAAGCAGATAATGAGCAATTTTTTGCTGGACTTTGTGGGCATCCAAGCCTTCCCCCCTCATTACCTTGTAATCAAGAAAAATCTGTGAATTAGAAATATTCTGAATTAAACTATCAACTTTAAATTCTTCACGAACAAATTCTTCAATTTTTTTATTTTCTGTAACATCATCAAAATAGCCGGAAGGAATTTTTCGACTTTTTAAATAGGAAGGGACATCCACCCCACCATGATCTGCAGTTAAAAAGACAGTGTACTCCCCTTCTCCTACCGTTTGATCTAAGTATTTAAGAACATCTGCAAGCGCTAAATCCAGTCTCAAATAAGTATCTTCAATTTCCTTTGAATTTACCCCAAAGTTATGACCCACATAATCTGTACTCGAAAAACTAAGGGTTAGAACATCTGTAACATCATCTTTCCCTAAATTCTCTCCTTTGATCGCGGCCTTTGCAAATTCTGCAGTAAGATCGTTTCCAAAAGGAGTCGCTTTAATCAATTCGTATTCGCCATTTTCTGAAGCCAGGGTTTTAAGATCATAAGGGAAAGTGGCCGTTTCCTTACCCTGATATCCAAATTCAAAGTCATTTTCATCTACGCCACTTTCTTTATAGGAATTAATATCCCGTAAAGTGTTCCAGGTTTTTAAATATGTTTTAGCCTTCTCAGAATTATTAAAGTTTTTTACCCAATCAGGTAGTCCCTTCATATAGTAAGTACTGGTAATCCATTTTGCTTCCTCTCTTCCATGAAACCAATAGGCTGCATTTGCTGTGTGGCCCGCTGGTAAAATAGCGCCACGATCTTTTAAGGCAATTCCAATAGTTTTCCCCTTCATTTGGGTATGAAGTCGGTTCTCATCTCCAAAGGTGGTAGATTTCATTCTATGTGGAGACATTCTACCCGCCTCACTCGTGGTTCCGACAGACTCTACCGAATCGTCTCCCGCGCAATAAACCGATTTATTCTCGAATTTATCGAACCAACCATTACCTATAATTCCATTATATTCTGGCGTAGTACCTGTAAATACTGAAGCATGACCGGGACCGGTATACGTAGGAACATAATTAAAATGATTATTCTTAAAATTGAAGCCCTCATTTACCAGTCTTTTAAAACCTTCGTCTCCAAATTGGCCCCAAAAACGAGTTAAATAGTCGTACCTCATCTGGTCCACTACAATTCCAACAACTAGTTTTGGCTTTTCATTTACAATCTGCGCCTTTAAGGGCGACAAGTTAAGCAGCAATATTAGTATGAATAAATACCGTCTCATTAGGTTAATTTTTTGAATAGGCTTCAAAAATACTAAACTTGAAACGCTAAAGTTTAATTAAGCGTTAAATAGTTTAGCGCGAAATTTTAGTATTTTAGCTTTTCAAAATCCAATTAATGACCTACCTGCACTCCATTGGGGAATATTTTATAATGCTTAAAGGAGTTTTTGGCCGAATGACCAAAGGTTCGGTTCTCAGAAATCTTATTTTTAAAGAAATAAACGAGCTTATCATGGGCTCACTGGGAATTGTTGCATTCCTTTCGTTTTTTATCGGAGCGGTAGTTGCCATCCAGACCGCACTAAATTTAAATAATCCGCTTATACCCAAGTCTCTTGTGGCATTTGCCGCAAGACAATCGGTGATTCTGGAGTTTGCCCCTACTTTTATATCAATAATTATGGCTGGTAAAGTTGGTTCGTTTATAACTTCCAGTATAGGATCCATGAGGGTTACCGAACAAATTGATGCACTGGAAGTGATGGGTATAAATTCTAAAAATTATCTCATCTTACCTAAAATAATTGCCATGCTAACGTATCCCTTTTTGATTGCGATCGCAATGTTTCTGGGTATAGCCGGAGCTTATTTTGCTGCAGTATTTGGTGGTTTTGTTACTTCAGATCAATTTTTAACGGGACTTCAGGATGATTTTAACGGCTTTCACCTTACATATGCCTTTATAAAAACATTTCTTTTTGCCTTTATTTTAGCAACAGTGCCCTCATATCATGGATATTATATGAAAGGAGGAGCGCTAGAGGTTGGGGAAGCATCCACCACTTCTTTTGTATGGACTAGCGTAGTATTAATTATAACCAATTATGCAATCACTCAACTCTTATTAAGTTAACGAATGATACAGGTAAAAGATTTACATAAAGGTTTTAACGATCAGGAAGTTCTTAAGGGAATCTCCTATACTTTTGAAAGAGGTAAGACAAACTTAATCATCGGTCAGTCTGGGTCTGGTAAAAGTGTTTTTCTAAAATGTATGCTTGGCCTTTTTAAGGCTGATAAAGGAACTATTGAATATGACGGAAAACCATATTCAAGTTTTTCTGATGAAGAACAGAGAGAACTAAGAACTGAAATGGGGATGCTTTTTCAGGGTGGAGCATTATTTGACTCTATGACTGTTGAAGAAAACGTAATGTTCCCATTAAAAATGTTCACTAAGCAGAAGAAAAAAGAAATGTTTTCAAGGGTTCATGAAGTTTTGGAACGTGTTAATCTAGATGGAACCGGAAATAAAATGCCTTCTGAGATTAGTGGAGGAATGCAGAAGAGGGTTGCCATTGCCAGGGCTATTGTAAACAAACCGAAATATTTATTCTGTGATGAACCAAACTCAGGTCTTGATCCTCAAACCGCTACGGTAATAGATAATCTAATTCAGGATATTACTCATGAAAATGATATTACCACGGTACTGATTACACACGATATGAATTCGGTATTAGAAATTGGAGAACGTATTGCTTTCTTAAAAGATGGAAAACTTGCCTGGAAAGGCACGAAGGAAGAAATTTTTAAAACCGATGATAAAACGGTAACCGATTTTGTATACTCATCCAATCTTTTTCAAAAAGTAAGAGAAGCGCAGCTAAAAGGGCACTAGTTACCTAACATTCTTTATAGACAGCGTATCAAGATCTAGTCTCACCCGCATCCAATCTGCAAACTTTGACTGCTGGGAAACAAGCTCCTTATTTCCAATTTTATCATTCCATATCACGGTGAATGTTGGGATGGTATCGGTCTTCTGAAAGTTGGTGGTTATTAAGTTAGAGTAGCCAATTTCCTGAATATTTTCATAATTGATCTTTGCCTCCTTACTCAAACTAACAAAAGAAAATTTATCTCCCCTATATTTAGAAAGTTCAGATTCAAGTAGTTCGATCCTACGATCCTTGTTCTGCAAAACTTCCTGATTCTTGACATACAAATCTTCCAGTATACCACTTCTAACCTCTGTTGAGAGTTGATTTATATCCTGACTTTGATCATTTCCCTGATGCACTATGAGCTGTGCTTCTTTCAAAGCTTCTATCTCTCCTAATCTTTCCTGCCATGTAGTTATTGTAGCACCTGGAATAGTATTTCCTATCATATATACATCGATGGTCTTCGTCTTATAATCACTGGTAGCTTTCAAAGTCTCTGTTCCGGAGTATCTTATCGAATTTTCTATAAACTCTGTAGCCTTACTCTGAAAAACCTGCTGCCTGAGTAATTTCACAAAAAGAACTACACTAGGTATCATTACAATTATAGCAACCGTAGAAGCTATCTGGGCAGTTCTTTTTCTCCTTTTACTATTTGCATATTTCACCAGGGGAAATCCTAGTAATTTAGATACTACAAAAGTTGATAAGGCTATAAATACAGCATTGATCGAAAATAAGTATAAAGCCCCTAAAGCAAAATCCCATTTAGCATTTGCTAAACCGTAACCAACAGTACAAAGCGGCGGCATAAGAGCGGTAGCAATCGCAACCCCCAGTATCACACTTGCTATTGTTCCTTTTTTCGTTTTAGCAACTATTAATGCGAGCCCACCAAATATAGCCACCAAAACATCCAAAATAGTAGGATACGTTCTGGCAATTAACTCCGGCGTCTCATTTTTCACAGGAGATATAAAAAAATAAATGCTCGCTGTAATAACACTAAGTCCAACCATAATCCCAAGGTTGACAAAAGATCGTTTAAGCGTATCTACATCATTAATAGCTACAGACATACCCACACCTACAATAGGCCCCATTAATGGAGAAATTAGCATGGCACCAATTACTACTGCCGTACTACTAACATTTAAACCTATAGATGCAACAAAAATTGAAAATATAAGGATCCAGGCATTATGCCCCTTAAATGAAATATCCTTTTGTACCGCTTCTACTGTAGACTCCCTATCGGTATCTTCACGAATATCCAATAATCGACTAAAAAAGGTTCTGGCCTTTTCTTTAATCTCCTTTGCATCTTCCCGGAGATTTTCTCCATTGGAACTCTTAGATTCGGTTTCTGTATTTTTTATATCTGCCATTTTCTAACCTAGATCTTCACCAAAATCTTTCATTACTTTCTCCCTAATCTGTTTTATTTCCTGCTCTTCAGATTTTGGAACAATCATTAGAACGTCTTTATCTTCAACAATAATATAGTCTGAAAGGCCTTTTAAAACTACGATCTTTTTATTAGTTGTAGAAACTATATTATTCTCTGAATCTTCTGAAACCAGCCTGCAATTTATAGCAGTATTATCATCTTCATCTGAAGGCAATTCGGTTTTAACTGAAGACCAGGTTCCAAGATCACTCCAATCAAAACTCACGGGAATAACATATACTGAATCAGATTTCTCCATGATCCCGTAATCAATAGAAATATTCGAGGTCTTAGAATAATTCTCTTCTAAAAACTCTTTCTCTTCCCTGGTATTCCATTTATCCTCTCCTTTATTTAGAACTGCAAAAGTATCCGGAAGATATTGCTTGAAATTTTCAATGATAAATTTAGCGCTCCAGATAAAAATCCCTGCATTCCAGACATAATTCCCGGCTTCAATAAACTTTTCCGCCTTCTTTTTATTTGGCTTTTCTGTAAAAACATCAACCTTTTTAAGGCTTTCCTTATCTTCTTTATTGTATTTGATATATCCGTAACCTGTATTTGGAAAAGTTGGTTCAATCCCAAGGGTTACAAGCTTATCGCTATCTTCTATATTTGTAAAAGCTTCCTTAATAGAATCTATAAATTCGTCTTCTTCTTTAATCCAATGGTCACTTGGCGCAACTACTGTTAAGGCCTTGGGATTTCTTTTATAGATCTTTAAAGCACCTAACAAAATACTGGGTGCGGTATTCCTCATTTCAGGTTCGGGAACAATTTGCTCTTCTTTAATCTGCGGAACCTGTTCTTTAATTATATCTACATATTTTTTATTGGTAAGCACATAGATATTCTCTACAGGAATGAGCTTTGAAAGTCTTTTAAATGTTGTTTGAAATAGTGTTTCTCCTACTCCAAGTATATCTATAAATTGTTTGGGATTTGATGCCTTACTTGCCGGCCAGAATCGTGATCCAACACCACCTGCCATAAGAATTGCATAGTAATTATCTTTTTTTGTACCCGTCATAAAAATTAAACCTTAATTAAGTGTACTTCAGCATTAGGCTGAAATAAATAAATTCTTCCTGTATCCATTTCCAGACATTCGTATCGCTTTATTTTCCGAGGACCTTTTTTGAAGGTTTTTCCATTATGTATCTTAAATAAACTTCCTACAGGAATTTCAAAAATATAGCTTTTATCGTTTTCAGGATCAAAACTTTTTAGCGCTATAGACAATCCGGCATCTGTATCACTACTTGCCTTAGGATTTCTAAAGTGATTCGCTATTACCGGCAATAAAGTATTAGGAAATATCTCCGGCCTTATAAATGGCAGCATTAAGCTTCTAAAACAATGTTTCCACTCAGATCCATGCGGTTTTATTCCTTTTCCATATTTTTCAAAAGCTATTAAATGTGCTATTTCATGAATACTGGTTATAAGAAACCTATACTTATTTAAATTAGCATTGATGGTAATTTGCTGGGAGCCATCTGGCATTCTACGATAATCCCCGTGCCGTGTCACCCGTTCATTGACTATTTTCAAATGAACTCCGTTCATTTTTATCAGTTCTGAAACAGGTTCTACTGCATTTACCGGTAAATATTTAACAAGAATATCTTTCATTCATCAAGGTGTACTATTAGACACCTGCATAATTTTACCGTTATAGAACTTCTGCCCGTTAAGGCTAAAATCAGCAATATATTGAGCCATTTCTTGCGCTGTCACCGGAGCTTTATATCCAGGAAACGCTTCTTCAAGCATTTCAGTCTGGACAGCTCCAAGTGCCAATGCATTAAATGAAGGTCCGTTTTCCTTGTACTCTTCAGCGAGCAATTCTGTAAGAGTTAATATCGCAGCTTTACTGGAGCTATAGGCTGCTAAACCTGGAAATTTCATACTTCCCTGAATTCCGCCCATACTGCTAATATTCAAAACATGGGAATCTTTATGCATAAAATGAAGTAATTTGCGGGTAATAGTCGCAACTCCAATTACATTTACTTCATATACTGCTCTGAAATCATCAGATTTTGTTTCTTCGAATGGTTTATTTAAAAGAGCCCCGGCATTATTTATAAGTACATCCACTCTGGAACTCCAATGATCATCAATAAAACTTTCAGCCCGAATGTGGCTATCTTCGTCTGTTATATCGAAAGAAAATGCATGTACATTATCCAGGTTTAAATCTTTTACAGGTTTTGCGTTTCTCGACAGCGCCAGAACATTATGTCCCATTTTTGCCAAAATTGAAACCATTTCAAAACCAATCCCTCTACTTGTCCCTGTAACTACAATATTCTTCATTAATCATTCATTTTAATTTCCATCCCATCGGTATTAGACATTTTTACAAGACCGGGAATCAAATCTTCTATTAGTGAAGCCATAAATCCTGTGTCGAGAAATTCAGATTCATCATCTACATGATGATAGTAAGGATAATTAGAAAAATCGAATGTACTCACTGTTTGTGACGGCACATTAAAAGCTTCAAAAAACGGATAATTATCACTTCTTTTGAAAAGACTCATCTGTTGGGCTTGTGGTAAAAACCCAAGTACTTTATCTCCGTTAGAATATTCATTGAATTTTTCTGCAAGGTTAGATTTTTCAAAACCGGTTAAATAAGCTTTGTAATCCTTGGCCTTCATAGGCACTCCAATCATTTCTAGATTGAACATTACATAAAGATCAAGATCTTCAGATTTTAACTTTTCAGCTAAATGCTCTGAACCTTTTAAACCCATCTCTTCTCCTGAAAATAAAGCGAAAATAATACTTCTTTTATTACCTCCATTTTTAGCAAAATACTTTGCCAGTTGAAGTACTCCAACTGTTCCTGCAGCATTATCGTTAGCACCATTTGCGATGGTATCACCATTCACCTCTTTACTGGCCCCAATATGATCATAATGCGCTCCAACAAGAATGAACTCATCCTTCAATTGAGGGTCGTTCCCTTCAAGATAGCCAACTATGTTGAAACCGTTTATTTCGTTAATATTAAAACTATCCCTATAAGTTTCGAAATATGGTTTTACACCAAAGTCCTTAAACTTATCTTCGATAAAAACCGCGGCATCTTCAATTCCCTGAGTGCCGGTTTTTCTACCTTTCAATTCATCAGAAGATAAATAATCAAGAGTTCTCTGAACTTCTTCTTTAGAAACTTCAATATCAGTAGTTTTTGGTTTCTGGGCGGTACAGGCTAAAATGGTAAAAAACATTAAAAACACTCCGTTAAACCCTTTGAATATTCTAATTTTTCTCATACTGCTAAAGATAAAAAAATCCCGCGATTAGGCGGGATTCTTATTATTTATTAAAGTTTAGGATTAGGCCAGCATGGTAACCGGATTCTCCATATACGTTTTCAAAGTTTGTAAAAAGGCTGCTCCAGTTGCACCGTCTACCGTTCGGTGATCACATGCAAGAGTTAGCTTCATCGTGTTTCCTACAACGATCTCACCATTTTTAACCACAGGCTTTTCTACAATAGTTCCTACGGAAAGTATTGCTGAGTTAGGCTGATTAATAATACTAGTAAATTCTACAATTCCGAACATTCCAAGGTTGGACACCGTGAAAGTACTTCCTTCCATATCGGCTGGCTGAATTTTCTTATTTCTAGCCTTACCTGCAAGATCTTTCACATTCCCACCAATTTGAGTTAGGGACATTTGATCTGCAAACTTAAGTACCGGCACCACAAGACCTTCTTCCACTGCTACCGCAACACCCATATGAATGTGCTTCGCAATTTTAGTATTATCTCCCGTCCATTGACTATTTACCTGCGGGTGTTTTCTAAGCGCCATTGCTGAAGCCTTAATTACCATATCATTAAAAGACACCTTAACATCTGGCATCTCATTAATATGCTTTCTTGAAGCCATGGCATTCGCCATATCTACCTCAATAGTAAGATAGTAATGAGGTGCTGTAAATTTGGACTCACCTAAACGTTTGGCTATAACCTTACGCATTTGAGAATTCTTGCGATCTTCAAAACTTTCTTCTCCTGCCGGAGTGTATGGTTGAGCTGCTGTAGTTTTTTCAGCAGAATCGGCTTTTGTTTCTGCAGGTTTATCAGATTCTTTAAAGTTCTCTATATCTTTCTTTACGATTCGGCCATTCTCTCCAGAACCGCTGACATCAGATAGATTTATTCCTTTATCTTCTGCCATCTTTTTAGCTAATGGCGAAGCAAATATTCTTTTTCCGTCTTTCCCTTCAGACTGGCTTGAAGAATCTTTTTCTTCTTTATCCTGTTTTTCTGAATCTTTAGAAGCATCTGTATCTTCTTCTTTTTTGTCTGCTGAATCAGATTTCTTTTTCTTTTTCTCTCCTCCACCGGAAGTATCGATTTTTGAAACATCAGTTCCTTCAGGACCAATAATAGCTAAAAGACTATCTACTTTGGCAGACTCACCTTCCTGAATACCTATTTTCAGTAATGTACCATCATAAAAGGACTCGAATTCCATTGTTGCTTTATCGGTTTCGATTTCAGCCAGAATATCTCCTTCTTCTACTTTGTCACCTTCCTTTTTCAACCAGGAAGCAACCGTACCTTCTTCCATGGTATCACTTAAACGTGGCATATTGATGATTTCTACCCCTTCAGGAATTCCACCATCTTGATCGTCATCATCATCTGAATCGTCTTCTAATTCATCATCCTTATCTGAATCATCTTTCGACTTCTTTTCTTCAGACTCTTCAGACTTATCTTTTTTCTTGTCTTCTTTCTTATCTTCAGCATCATCACTTCCGCCTCCACTGATAAGCTCAGAAATATCTTCTCCCTCATCACCTATAATGGCAAGTAATTCATCAACCGGTGCACCGTCTCCTTCTTCAACACCAATATGAAGCAAAGTACCTTCGTAAAAGGATTCAAATTCCATTGTAGCCTTATCTGTTTCGATTTCGGCCAAAATATCACCTTCTTCTACTTTATCTCCCTTTTTTTTCAGCCACTTTGCAACGGTACCCTCTTCCATGGTATCGCTCAAACGTGGCATTTTGATAACTTCTGCCATAGTTTAGTCTAATTTATGTGCTAGAAAAGGATAATTTTCCTGTTCATAAACAACGTCATACATTATATTCTTATCAGGAAAATCAGATTCATCTGCAAATTTCTCACATTCTAAAACTTTTTCCTTAACGCGCTTATCAATCTCTTTTATTTCTTTTTCTGAAGCGTATTTTTTATCTTTAATCACCTTCTTAACCTTAGAAATAGGATCCAGTTTTTGATAATCTGCAACCTCATCTTTTGTACGGTATTTTTGAGCATCACTCATTGAATGCCCACGATATCTATACGTTTTTAATTCCAGAAACGTAGGGCCATTTCCTTTTCTTGCTCTTGTAATCGCTTCATCAAGTGCTTCAGCAACCTTAACAGGATCCATCGCATCTACAGGACCACACGGCATTTCGTACCCATTCCCAAGTTTCCATATCTCTGTATCTTTAGAAGTACGAGCAACTGAGGTTCCCATTGCATAACCGTTATTCTCAACACAGAAAACTACCGGAAGATTCCAGTTTACAGCCATATTGAGTGTTTCATGAAGTGATCCCTGTCTTACAGCACCATCCCCCATAAAAGTCAAGGTGACATTATCTCTTTTATGATATTTATCTGCAAACGCAAGTCCGGCACCTACAGGAATTTGACCACCTACAATACCATGACCTCCATAAAATCTATGTTCTTTAGAAAAAATATGCATAGATCCACCAAGCCCCATAGAAGTACCTGTTTTCTTACCATAAAGCTCCGCCATTACTTTTTTAGGATCTACTCCCATTCCTATTGGCTGAACGTGGTTACGATATGCAGTGATCATACGATCCTTTTCAAGATCCATTGCATGCAGCGCACCGGCCAAAATAGCTTCCTGCCCGTTATATAAATGTAAAAATCCTCTAACTTTCTGTTGAATATAAACCTGCGCAAGTTTATCTTCAAATTTGCGCCAAAACAACATATCCTCGTACCACTTTAAGTAGGTGGCTTTTGTAATTTTCTTCATCTAAAATTTATATTTAAAGGCCAGACAGATTGGTTTTGCCAAGCGGATAACAAAAATACTATTTTCGATAAGAAACGAAAACAGTTTTATCGCAAAAAATCACGAAAACCTTATAGACAGGAATTATCAAAAACTAATGGTAGTATATCTTTAATAGATTCAGCTTTTACAACTTTTCCGGTTTCACCCATAAAATAAAGCTCTATAGCTTCTTCCTGTTTTACTTCGTATTCAATTAGTGCCTGCCTACAGGCACCACAAGGAGGTACAGGAGATATCACTTTATGTCTCAATGATTTTGCAGTAACAGCAATCTTTAAAATTCTGGTATTGGGATATTTAGCTCCGGCAGCATAGACGGCTGTTCTTTCTGCACATAGACCGGATGGATAAGAAGCATTTTCCTGATTGCTCCCAACAACCACCTCCTCATTCTCCAAAAGAATTGCAGCTCCTACTTTAAAGTTGGAGTATGGCGCATAAGCATTATCTCTAACCTCAATCGCTTCTTGCATTAAATCCTGAACATCCTCAGGAATTTCTTCTATAGATTCATAAACTTCTAAACGTGAAGTAATGGTAAGTGGCTTCATATAAATTTATTGGGAAAACAAGATAATAGAAACTACATAGGTTTCAAGTAGCAATAAGAGAGTTTTAAGAAATAATTTTAATTACTGTAGTTATCTCCAAAATTAAAACTTAAGCCAAATCTAAGTGTTCCTTCCAAAGGACTTGGAACAGAAGAGGTAGAAAATAAATAAGATGCATCAATAACTATATTCTCATAAGCAAAACCAGCACCTAAGGAAAAGAATTTTCTAAATCCCTTCTCTTCACTTTCATTAAAATACCCCGCTCTTAAAGCGAATTTCTCCTGGTACCAGTATTCAGCACCAAGAGCAACGGTTACCTCCTTAACTTCTTCTGAAAGACCATCAGGTGCATCTCCAAAAGACTTGAAAATTCCTTCTATAGACCCTGTAGAATTGTATTCTTCATCATCCTCACTATCAATATCTCCATCATCATCAAAATCCTGAGGGGTTGGCACTAACAATTTATTGAATTCAAGGTAGGTCGCTAATTTATTATCTGCATCAAATATAAAATCAAAACCTACACCTACTCCAAGGTTCGTCGGGATAAAATTTTCCTGACCAGCATCGTCGTATTTAATCTTAGGGCCAATATTTGAAATATTAGCACCCAATCTCCAGACACCATCAAAATTCTGATAAGTAATTTGCTGACTTTGGTAATATCCTGCCACATCTACTCCAAATGTAGAACCGGGAAAATTTTCATCTCCACCGGTATCAAGATCTGATCTTAAATAGCGCCCTGCCACGGCCATTGAAAAATCTTCACTTAGTTTCAATGAATAAGAAAGATCCAGAGTAAAAGAATTTGGATTAACAAATAAAGGTTCCTGCTCAAATACCTCCCTGGTCTCAATAGAGCCAAGACTAAAATATCGTAAGCCCCCGGCAATAGCACTTCGATCATCTAGTTTTTGAACATAGGAAACGCCTCCAAGAAAAATATCGTTAACGATCCTGCTTAAGTAAGGAGTATAAGTTACTCCCACCCCATTACCATGCTCATAAAAAGCATATTTCGCCGGATTCCATTGTTGAGAATATACATCTGAAGAAGTAGCCACTCCTAATTCTCCCATTCCGGCAGATCTGGCATCTGATGCAATTTTCAGAAAAGGCACTGCCGTTGTAATAACCCTATCCCTGGTACCTTCCTGTGCAAACAATGAAAGATTGGCAAACAAAACTGCCGCGATCAAAAAGAATGTATTTTTTTTCATTATAGTAGTTAATGATAAACAAATATATAGTAATATTCCTGTTAAGGAAGAACGTCTAAAGGAAAAAGCCTTCTCAAACAGTATAAACTCAATAAAATCAAGATAACGATAAGGTTAGGGGTTAATAAATATAACTCAAATTAATGGAAATTATTGTAACCGATATACAAGTAACTATAAAAATGACAATTGAATATAATTTTTAGGTTATTTTGCCGTTTACTATTACTCTTAAGATTTAAAACTTAAAAGCCTAATTATAAAGAAAATATATAGCGAACTTAGCGCATAGCATATCAGAGAGTTATACGATTGCAACCTCTTTTAGAATTAACAAAATAATCTTGTACATTTATCGTTAATTAGTATATTGCAAAGCCTAAATTTCTATCATAAAGAAGGGAATACTATGAAATTGAATGTAGCTTTAAAAGCCATTATTGCTGTTGTTTGTGGCGTTAGCTTACTAAGCTGTAATAAATCGAACAATTACAAAAATACCTCACGTGCTACCGGATGGGACATAAATTCGGACGAAGGTGGATTCCAATACAATTCTGATTTCAAAGAGCAGGAAGCTGCTCCGGGATTGGTATTTGTAGAAGGAGGAACTTACACAATGGGACGGGTAGCAGATGATCCTATGCATGATTGGAACAACACTCCTACTCAACAGCACGTCCAGTCCTTTTACATGGACGAAACTGAGGTTACCAACAAAATGTATCTTGAATACCTGGATTGGTTAAGACGTGTTTTTCCTCCTAGTGAAGAAAATTACAAGAATATTTATGACGGAGCTCTTCCTGATACTTTAGTCTGGAGAAACAGACTGGGTTATAATGAAACAATGGTCACTAATTATCTTCGTCACCCTGCCTATGCAGAATATCCTGTAGTAGGAGTGAGCTGGATACAGGCTGTTGAATTTAGCAAATGGAGAACAGATCGTGTAAATGAAAGCAATCTTGAACGAGAAGGTTTCATTAAAGAAGGCGCTAGATACACAGACGTAGATGCATCTTCTACTTTTAATACAGATACCTACATACACACTCCAAGTAAAGCGTACGGAGGAAACACTGAAATTAGTCAGGGTGGAGATGAGTCTCAAGACAGACTTGCAGATACAGACGACAATGGAAATCCTATTAAAAAGATTTATCCTGGTCGGGAAAGTGGCTTGATTTATCCTGAATACAGACTTCCAACGGAAGCTGAATGGGAATACGCAGCTCTTGGACTTACCGGAATTAGAAATTACAACACATATCGTGGTAGAAAAAAATACCCATGGGATGGACAATACACCAGAAATGGTGATGTAAAGAAAATGGGAGATCAGCTTGCTAACTTTAAGCAAGGTGATGGTGATTACGGCGGAATCGCCGGATGGAGTGATGATGGTGCAGATATTACTGCAGAAGTGAAATCTTATGAATCAAATGATTTCGGACTTTATGATATGGCAGGAAATGTAGCTGAATGGGTTGCAGATGTCTACAGACCAATCGTAGATGATGAGTTCAACGATTTTAACTACTACCGTGGTAATGTCTACACTAAGCATGCTATTAATGAAGACGGAAGCGTAAAAATTGTAGGAACAGACGATATTGTTTATGACACATTGAGCAATGGTAAACTCGTTGCGAGAAACCTTCCAGGTGAAATCGCTCAGGTTCCTGTTACTGAGGAAGACACATATATGAGGACAAACTTCACAGAAAGCGATCAAAGAGATTACCGTGATGGAGACAAGAGTTCAAGTAGATACTATCAACCTTTTCAGGAAACGGAAGAAGATCCTTCCAAGAGAATGTACAACTCACCAACTTACGATAATTTTACTTATGCAGATAGCAGTGCAGAAGGTGGAATTACCGAAAGAGGTTATGACAAAGAAAAGAGAACTACTCTTATAAGTGATGAAGTAAGAGTCTACAAAGGAGGTAGCTGGAGAGACAGAGCTTATTGGTTAGACCCGGCTCAAAGACGTTATTTCCCACAGGGCATGGCTACAGATTATATAGGCTTTAGAAATGCAATGTCAAGAGTAGGATCTAAATCATTAGATAAAAATAAAACGGCTAGAAGTAATTAAAGGCCATTACCATAAAATAAACTTAAAGCCCTAATTTGTTTAGGGCTTTTTTTATAGCTTTATTTTATGAATACAGCTCGACTACATCAACGTTTTCTGCTTTGCTCTGGCGTTGATACAGATACCCGCAATATTAGGAAAGATAGTATGTTCTTTGCCCTAAAAGGCACTAATTTCAATGGAAATGAATTTGCTGGTGAAGCTTTAAAACAGGGAGCTAGCTATGTAGTTGTTGATGATAAAAAATTTGTCAAAAATAAAGAACACTATATTTTAGTTCAGAATGTTCTGGAATCACTTCAGAAATTAGCTATTTTTCATAGAAAATATCTGGGCATTCCTATTCTCGCAATTACAGGAAGCAATGGAAAAACAACGACAAAGGAGCTTGTTCATTCTGTTCTTTTAAGGAAATTTAAAACCATTGCCACTAAAGGCAATTTAAACAATCATATTGGAGTTCCTCTTACCTTGTTATCCATGGATGATCATACTGAATTTGGAATCGTGGAAATGGGGGCAAATCACCCCTTAGAGATAGAGTTTCTCTGCACAATTGCTAACCCGGATTACGGATATATTACTAATTTTGGAAAAGCCCATCTTGAAGGTTTTGGGAGTCTGGAAGGAGTTGTAAAAGCCAAAACCGAACTTTATAAAAATTTACAGGAAAGACATAAATTGATCTTTCTGAATATTGATGATGAAGTTCAAAGGAAACACGAAAATTACAACCACACCTTTAGCTTTGGAGAAAGTAACGAGGCCGATGTACAACTAAGCTATCAATCAGGACTTGCTAATGCACAACTTAATTACAATAATACCGATTTTAAGAGCAAGCTAACTGGCGAATACAATGCTAAAAATATGGCTGCCGCACTATGTATAGGCCTTTATTTTAAAGTGAAGTTTGAAGAGATCCAAACAGCACTCTCAAATTACAGCCCAGATAATAATCGTTCCCAAACTTTAAACACTGCTTCCAACACTATAATAATGGATGCATACAATGCAAATCCTACCAGCATGCACGCCGCATTAGAGAATTTTAAGCAACTTAAAACCAATAAGCAAAAGATTGCTATTCTGGGAGACATGTTCGAGCTTGGAAGCTCCGCCGTCACAGAACATCAAATTATTGCAAATTATGTTCAAAATAGTGATTTCGCAGAAACTTATCTCCTTGGGGATAATTTCAAAAACACCAATACAAGTAGCAATTTTATCTTTAAATTTAAATCTATAGAGAGCCTAAAAGAACATTTAAAAGAAACCGATTTTCAAAATTGCTATTTCCTTATTAAAGGTTCTAGAGGAATGGCCCTGGAAAGAGTTTTGGATTCCATAAAGAAATAAAATCTATTTAACTTCAGTTTTCCTGGTAGAGTGGAGCATATCCAGTCTCCAGCCATCTTTAGTTTTAATAGCCGTTGCACTTTCCAACCAATTCATTTCACCAACAATCTTATCCCCTTTCCTGAAAGTCGCTTTGTTATGATAAGCAAGCCAGGCCGCATCTCCATGTATGGTTATCTGAATGAACTCAAAATCATTCATACGCTTTACACCTTTCATAGTTTCTGAATTCAGCATCCTCCTAAGTTTCATCATGTCCCAAACTTCTCCATTTTCGAGGAGAACGAAATCATCTGTAAAATACTCAGGGATGCTTTCCGCATCCAATTCAGATAAAATATCATCAAAAGAGTTCTGAACCAAAGTTTTTAATTGCTCCTCATCAGAAACGGTTTGAGCACGCGAAGTATTAATCATATAGAAGAATAGAACAAAGTAAATTAAAAGCTTTTTCATGAGTCAAAATTTTAATGAATTTCCGGAAAACGAAAAAACCTCACATAATTGTGAGGCCTAATTCATGTGAGTGATACTGGATTCGAACCAGTGACCCCTACCCTGTCAAGGTAATGCTCTGAACCAACTGAGCTAATCACCCAATCACAAAACAAATATATAAAAACTCCGTCTGGAATATATAACTGCTCTTCACATTAAAATTCCAAGGCTTATTATCTTCACTCCAAAGCTCCGGACTTCCTAGCATAGGTACCTCCTTTACAAAGCACCTTCAAACTGGACAGAAAACCAATACGGGCGAAGTAAAATACTATTTGAACTTTACCCCAATATCGCACTGGTATTTACCCTTGCGCAAAGGCTATGGGATATATTTAGTAAAGCAAAGTCAATAGAGGCGGCTTATACAAAACTGGCTCACTAGTACAAAGATATAGAAGAAACAGGGTTTAAAGCATTCAATACAATTGCAAACACGATAAAACTCAACTATAGATCCATCTTGAACTTTTTTATCAATAGAAGCACAAATGCTTCAGCAGAATCATTTAATGCAAAGATAAAAGCCTTTAGGTCCCAATTTAGAGGAGTAAGAAATGTAGAATTCTTCCTATATAGATTAACCAATATTTTTGCATAAACACAACAATTAGGCTTGATCCACAATTAGACTTAAATCATGATAGAAATAAAAAAAGGCTTCCATAATTGGAAACCTTTTTAGATTCTGTGGGCGCGAAGGGATTCGAACCCCTGACCCCTTGGGTGTAAACCAAGTGCTCTGAACCAACTGAGCTACGCGCCCTTGCGTGATTGCGGATGCAAATATAGGCTACATTTTCAATTACGCAAAACAATTCAAGAAAAAAATTAAATTATTTTTTCCAGCCTAAAATTGATGAATAAACCCCACGAAAAAAGATATAAACTAAAGAGTTCTACATCAGTTTTTTACTTCATTAATTCGGGTACACTTCGATAGACGTAATCTGCATGTTTACCTGTAAAAAGTTTCCCCATATCTTTAATAAAAGTGCTTCGCTCCTTTTCATCCTCCCAATTGGATGAAACCAAGCCCTCCTCTTCTTCAAAAAATTCTTCAATATCTGCCAAACTATCAAATACAAAAACTTCACTCATTTCACGGCTGTTAGAGCCCCATAAATGTCTGTGAGTGTAGTAACCTTTAAGTTTTTGACTCTTCTTTGTAATTTTTTCAAAATACTCTTTGAATTTTTCTGGAGAACCCTCACCGTCCATTGCAAGATTATTGCTACGCATATAATAGATACGTGATTTATCTGTCTCAGATTCTGGAATCATAAAGTTCATGGATTGATAGATCTCATCGCTATGATCGCGTGAATAATAATTTTCCTGTTTAACGAAAAATGCCTGTCTTTCATCTTCATTAGGCCATGCTTCCTCTATTAGCTTTTGATTTATTTCATTAGATTTTTCAATATCTGCCCAGGTTTTATAGACATTTACAAGCAAAACCTCTGAATTATCTGGAGTAAAATAATGGGTATAAACCCCTGAAGAAAGGATAAGTTCATTTTTACTGGTAACATTTTGGAAAAACTTTTTTTCGGTATCTAACCAATCTGAAAAATCGGTATTGGGATCATCGTTCCAATGAGTAATGGTCATTGTAATAAAAACAGGTTCATAGGCTTGCGCCTCTGGTTGATCTGTCTCTTCCTGACTCACGCCAATACTGCATAGGCATAGCATGAATACAAATAATACGAGTTTTGAAATAGTTTTCATTGTGAGTTGATTTTTTAGTGAATAAATATTCATAGTATAAAAAGTCAACTAAT
The DNA here is from genome assembly GCF_000060345.1 of Christiangramia forsetii KT0803. NCBI lineage: Bacteria > Pseudomonadati > Bacteroidota > Flavobacteriia > Flavobacteriales > Flavobacteriaceae > Christiangramia > Christiangramia forsetii. The sequence goes on from NC_008571.1 coordinate 3,017,608, forward strand.
AGGTAGGTATGGGAAAAATACTAAAACGAAGAATAACTCAATTTACTGAATTACAGTATTTTATAAAGATAAGGTAAATTTTAATTCTAAGTAATCTTTAAATTATAATACTTCTGCCACTGTAAAGTTGCTGCCTCCAACAAAAATAAGATCTTCATCTAAGGCCTCTTCTTCCGCAGCTCGAAAAGCTTCCAAAACTGACATGTATATATTTCCTTCTAAACTGTATTTAGCAGCTTCAGCTTGAAGAATATCAACTTCAAGTCCTCTGGGAACGTTAGGTTGTGCAAAATAAAATTTCGCACTATCAGGAAATAATGGTAAAACTTTAGAAAGGTCTTTATCATTCACCACACCGAGAACTATATGAAGTTGCTGAAATTTCTCTTTTTTCAGTTGATTCATTACAAGTTTGAGACCTTCAGCATTATGCGCTGTATCACAAATTACTTTTGGCTTCTCACGTATCACATCCCAGCGTCCCTGAAGTCCCGTATGTAGTTTTACGCTGGTTAATCCATTTATAATTGCTTCTTCTGAAATATCCCAGTCGGCTCCCTTTAATACCTCTACTGAAGCAAGCACAGTTCTGATATTTTTTTTCTGATAATCCCCTTTTAAATCTGTATAATATTGTTGGAACTTAAAATCTTCAGCAAATAATATTCTGGAATTTAATTTTTCTGAAACATTTTTAAAAACAGCTTCAGTTTCTGTTTGCCTTTCACCTATCACCACCGGAATATTAGCTTTAATGATCCCGGCTTTCTCTCCAGCGATTTCAGATAAATTCTCTCCAAGGAAAGCAGTATGATCCAAGCCTATATTGGTAATTATTGAAAGTTCAGGAATGATAATATTAGTAGAATCAAGCCTGCCCCCCATTCCGGTCTCAATAATGGCAATGTCAACTTCCTGTTTTGCAAAATAATCGAAGGCCATTCCCACGCTCATTTCAAAAAAACTAAGCTTATTTTGTTCTAGAAAATTTTGATTTTCTTCAATAAACGGAACAACATCTCCTTCTGAAATTAACTTTCCATTAATCCTAATACGCTCTCTAAAATCTTTTAGATGTGGTGAAGTATACAAGCCGGTTTTATAACCGGCCGACTGAAAAATTGAAGCCAGCATATGACTCACAGAGCCTTTCCCATTGGTCCCGGCAACATGAATACTTTTAAATTTATTTTCGGGATGATCCAAATGTTCAGCTAATTCCAAAGTATTGGAAAGATCTTTTTTAAAAGCTGTCTTTCCTACTCGCTGGTACATTGGTAACTGCTGAAACATCCAGTCAACAGTTTCTTTATAAGCTTTCACTTACTCGGTAAGTTTAAAATTGTAGATGATTGTTCCTACCTGCTGAGATGGTGCGTTAGAATCGCTATTAAATCTTGTTGCGAGGGCGGCTCTTTTTGCAGGTCCTGTTAAACACGAAGCGCTATTTGTAGTTCCTTTCATTCCTGGCTGTGCGCTTACAACCCTACCTGACTGATCTACCACTATTTTCACTACCACAATTCCAGATTCGTTGCAATCCTGAACAAATTTCTCCTTATTCAGCGCCTTTCTTCCTCCCAGCCTATAATTACCATCTCCATCCAGACCTGATCCCTGCCCATAATAAGAACTTGCATTTGGATCTCCATCCGGACTTCCTTTATCTCCGGCCACATTATCATTTCCCTCTCCACCGTTTGCAGTACCAGACCTTTCTGGTCCATTTAGAATACTACTTAGAGCATCGTTCGTAGATTTATCTGGTTTTGGTTCCGGTTTCTTTACTGGCTTAGGGTCTTCTTTAGGAGGTTCAGGTTGTTTTGTTTCAACGGGAGTTGGTTTCTTCTTTTTCTTTTCGATCACCGGGGCTTCCTCAATATCCTGAGTAACCACCTCTTTCTCGATCACTGGTTCAGATTTTACCGGCTGTGCTGTTGATTGTTTTGGTGCAGATTTTACAGGTTCTTTAGGCTGCTCATTTCCTGAACCAACTTCAGAAGTCCCAAAGTTTATAGCAATCCCACTTTCTGGTGGTGGATCTAAATAGGTTAGACCGAAAAAAATCAAAAGAAGAATAAGCACTACATGTATTGCTACTGTAATGGTCAGTGATTTCTTCTCATGTTTTGTTTCCAGCATTGACATTCTATTCAGGTTTTACCGCTAAAACTATCTTATAACTATTTCTATTAGCAATATCCATTACGTTTACCGCCTTTTCAATAGGTACTCCTTCTTCAGCTCTCAGGATAATCGTTGGATTCTCTTCCCCGGCCAATTTACTTTTCAGCGTTGATTCCAGGGCACTATTACTAATTCTTTCACTGTTGATATACACCTGAAGATCTTTAGTAATACTTACCGAAAGTGTTTGCTTATTGGTAGTTTTACCTTTTGCCTTCGGAAGGATTAGATCCAATGCCTCTGGAGTGATTACCGGTGAGGTTAGCATAAAAAAGATGAGCAGTAGAAAAACTACATCTGTCATCGAGCTCATGCTAAACTCCGGACTTATTTTATTTCTTCCTCTTAAATTCATATTAAGCAGGTTCGTTTAAAAGGTCAAGGAAATCTACCGCAGTAGCCTCCATTTGATGAACCACTTTATCTGTCTTTACAACAAGGTGGTTATAACCTATATAAGCGATAATTCCCACTATTAGACCGGCGACGGTAGTAGTCATAGCAGTATAAATTCCTTCTGCCAGTGCTCCCATTTGCGCCTGCCCGCTGCTTGTAGCCAGTTCATGGAAAGCAAGCACCATACCAATTACAGTTCCAAGGAAACCAATCATGGGCGCTGCTCCGGCAATAGTTGCCAGAATACTCACATTCTTTTCCAGTTTATAGACCTCTAGCCTACCTGCATTCTCGATTGCGGTATTAATATCTTCCAACGGACTTCCAATTCTGGATATCCCTTTTTCAGTTAGCCTGGCAACAGGGGATTCGCTCTGGGCACATCTAATCTTTGCAGATTCAATATTACCCCCCTGAACACTATCTTTAATTTGATGCATAAAGTTCTTATCCACCCGACTTGCTGCTTTGATTGCAAAAAGTCTTTCAAAATAGATGTATACCGCTGCGAATAATAGAACAAAGAGAATAATAATGATGATCTGGCCACCAAGACCGCCGCTAAACATTAGATCGAATAACGATAAAGTCTTCTCTTCTACGACCGGTTCTGCTGCCTGTGCAGCTTCAGCCACCTCGTCCTGCTGAAAAAAGTTAAGCATATGTATAATTGGGTTTTGTATTGTAACGTGCTAATATGATTTTAATTGTAAACCAAATTTAAATAAACAACCGGGCAGATTTATCTGAACCTTCAAAATGTTTATAAAAACTTTTAAACAAGCTGTTTAAGAGCTACTTCAAAAGCCGTTTTACTAATATTGGTCTTACTGCTATTATTATCAAAAGTATTCTGAATAGCATTCTTAATGATCATAGAAGTATCATTAAAAATGGCTTCATCTGTCATCTGAACTCTTCTCTCCATAAAATATGCAAAGACACGAGCCATCCCACAATTTGAAATAAAGTCTGGAATAAGACTTACTTTTTCATCGGTATATTCCATAATTGGTCCAAAGAAAATTTCTTTATCTGCAAATGGAACATTGGCTCCACAAGAAATAACTTCCAGTTTACGATCTATAAGATTGGTGATCTGATCTTTTGAAATTAATCTTGAAGCTGCACATGGTGCAAAAATCTCCGCATCAAGCTTCCAAACTTTTTCATTGATCTCTTCAAAAGGCATTAAATTCTCATTTCTCAGAGCATTTCCATCCTTATTCAAAAACATTTGTTTGATCTCTTCAAAACTGAAACCCTCTTCATTAATAAGTCCTCCGGCACGATCTATAATTCCAACAACCTTCGCTCCCATTTGAGAAAGATAATAGGCTGCTGATGAACCAACATTTCCAAATCCCTGAACGATGGCTTTTTTTCCTTTAATATCACCTCCATAAATACTATAATAGTGATGAACTGCCTCAGCTACTCCATAACCGGTAATCATATCTGCTACGGTATATTTTCTGCTGATATCTGGCGAAAAATTGGTGTTTTCCAGTACTTTAATTACACCCTGCCTTAACTGACCAATTCTATTGATCTTGTCAGATTCGGTTGGTTGAAAATGCCCGCTAAAAACACCTTCCTGCGGATGCCAAACACCACAGTTCTCTGTGATTGGGATTACCTCATTTATTTCATCAACATTTAAATCACCACCAGTACCATAATAACTTTTAAGAAGTGGAGATACGGCTTTATACCAACGTTCTAGAACTCCTTTTTTACGAGGATCGGTTGGATCGAAATTAATTCCAGATTTTGCGCCGCCTATCGGAGGTCCCGAAACTGTAAATTTCACTTCCATAGTTTTAGCCAATGAAAGAACTTCGTTTTGGTCTAATCCCTTTCTCATTCTCGTTCCACCACCGGCAGCTCCCCCACGAAGGGAGTTGATAACTGTCCAGCCTTCGGCTTCAGTTTCAGAATCTTTCCAGTTAAATACTATTTCAGGCTCTTTATTCTCGTATACTTTGAGTAATTCTTTCATTTTTGAAATATTTTGAGACAAATATAAAAAACTAAGCAGGCGCAATTCCGAAATTGGCAAAATTTTCAGGGTTCATAAACACGTCCCGAAGAATGATCCATTTTAGAACCGGTAACAGAACTCAAAACGTTTATTTCACCTCTCAGTTTTAGAACCCCCAAGAGCGCAAATATTAATGCCTCTTTAAAATCTATCAATTGTTTATCTGGTATCACAAAATCACAGGAAGATCTGGATTTAATTTCTTCAATAAGAAATTTATTGAATGTTCCACCACCTGTTAGCAATACTTTTGATTCTGGATCATCATCCAGCGAATTGGCTATTTGAGTAGCAGCATGAATAGAAAAAGTTTTCAAAATCGCAGGAATATCTTTTTGATTCTTTTCCAATAGAGGAATTATTTCAGAATTCACCCATTCAATCCCCAAAGATTTTGGTGGTGTTTTTTTAAAATATTGTAAAGCATTGAGTTTATCCAGTAAGTCCTTATCTAAATCTCCAGTTCTTGCCAGTTTACCATCCTCATCATATTCTTTATCCAATTTTCGCATGAAATGATTAAGGACTGTATTTACGGCACAAATATCATAAGCTATTCTTTGAGAATCCTTCTCCATGGATACATTTGCAAAACCGCCCAGATTGATACAGTATTTATATTCGTTAAATAGCAAACGATCTCCAATAGGAACTAAAGGGGCCCCCTGCCCACCAAGCTCTACATCCTGAACCCTAAAATCACATACCACGGGTGCATCTATCAATTTTGCCAGATTTGGTATATTCCCAATCTGAAAGGTAATTCCTTGTTTTGGCCTGTGTTTAACGGTATGGCCGTGACTACAAATCGCATCTAAAAGGTCTATCTCATATTTCTGAATAAAACGCCTAATTACTTGTGCCAGATATACGGTGTACTCTTCATCCAGTTTATTAAGCTCCGGTGGATCTAAGGTAATAGCTGTTGACAATTTATTTCGCCACTCATTTGAATACGGAAAAGTTTCAGCAGCGATTATAGAAAATTCAGGTTCACTTTGAAAATTGATAGTTGTGAAAACCAGATCAACCCCGTCAAGGGAAGTTCCAGACATAACACCGATCAATCTGTATTCAGTTTTTTCCATATTCGTAAAAATACTCAATATCAATTGAAAAATAGGTATCAAAAAGCTATCTTTGCCCTCCAAAAATCAGTTTTTTACAAATATTTCAATATGGATTTTAAACTTACCGAAGAGCATTTAATGATACGCGATGCCGCTCGTGATTTTGCAAAGACAGAATTATTACCGGGTGTTATCGAGAGAGATGAAAAGCAGGAATTCCCCAGAGAACTTGTGAAGAAAATGGGAGATCTTGGGTTTCTTGGAATGATGGCTTCTCCGGAATATGGCGGGGGTGGTATGGATACCATTTCTTATGTGTTGGCGATGGAAGAAATTTCTAAGATAGACGCATCTGCATCAGTGATGATATCTGTAAATAACTCTCTTGTATGTTGGGGGCTTGATTCTTTTGGTAATGAAGAGCAAAAGAAAAAATACCTTTCTAAGCTAACTACTGGTGAAAAACTGGGCGCTTTTTGTCTTTCTGAACCTGAAGCCGGAAGTGATGCTACGTCGCAAAGAACCACAGCGATAGACAAAGGTGACCACTACATTATAAATGGAACGAAGAACTGGATCACCAATGGGAGTACAGCTGATTATTATTTAGTGATCGCTCAAACTGACAAGGAGAAAAAGCATAAGGGAATTAATGCTTTTATCGTTGAAAAAGATTCCGAAGGCTTTGAAATAGGTCCAAAAGAGCAAAAATTAGGGATTAGAGGTAGTGATACCCATTCTTTAAATTTCAACGACGTAAAAGTACCTAAAGAAAATAGAATTGGTGAAGATGGTTTCGGATTCAAATTTGCCATGAAGACCCTTTCAGGTGGAAGAATTGGGATCGCTGCGCAAGCATTAGGAATTGCTGCAGGGGCTTATGAATTGGCCAAAGATTATTCTAAACAGCGTAAAGCTTTTGGAACTGAAATTTGCAACCACCAGGCGATCGCATTTAAACTTGCAGATATGCATACTACTATTGAAGCTTCAAGACATATGGTCATGAAAGCTGCCTGGGATAAAGATCAGGGACAGAATTATGATCTTTCAGGAGCAATGGCTAAACTTTACGCTTCTAAAACTGCGATGGATGTGACTGTGGAAGCGGTACAGGTTCATGGAGGAAATGGATTCGTAAAAGAATACCACGTAGAGCGATTAATGCGCGATGCAAAGATCACACAAATCTACGAAGGAACTTCAGAGATTCAGAAAATTGTAATTTCAAGAAGTATTCTTAAAGATTAATTTTTTGAATTTTATATAAAATAAAAGAGCAGCCAGTTGGCTGCTCTTTTTTTTTAGTTAATCTTCAATTTACTTTTTAGTAGACGATATTATATTTTTCGAGATTACTTCTCTATCTGTTATCATCCTCACTATATACACTTGATTTGCTTTGAGTGCGAAATCAATATCCAGTTCCTTGGTATCTCCCTTGGTCACTTTTTTGTCCTTATAAGTTCTAAGAAGTCTACCAGTTAGGTCATAAACCTGTATCTCAATTTTGCTTGAAGTGTATTCAAAATCATACTGAATTGTCAACCTCTCATTGAATGGTACAGGGGATGCTTTAAAGTTACCAGTTTCGGAAATTCTATTGTTCTTAGCTGGTTTACCTTTACCTGGTTTGCTATCTTCAGGCACATCGCATCCTTCTGAAGGAGCTGTTGTAGCTCTTGAACCTCCAAGGGTACAACCGGCATTATTCAGTTCATCCAAATAACTTCCAGCAGCACCTGCGTTGTCAAAGCTATCCTGTACATACAGTACTAACTCAGCTTCTGTTAGAATTTCATAATTAACATCACCATGACAAATATTAAGTAATGCTGCTACAGACTGGCGACCCATATTGTAAACTCCGCCACCGCCAAGATTCAACACTTGTAATAAGGTTTTTCCTTGTAATTCCTCTGGTACATAATGATCCTCTCCAATTCCAAATACGGCAGAATAAAGTGTACATGTTGAATAACAACCCCATCTATCGGTATGGTTTTTCCAGTACCCTAAAGTACAACCTTCGAATTCCTCACAAATCGGCTCAATAAGACTTACGGCAGTTAGACCTGATAAACACCCGTCATTACTTTTAGCAACTACAGTATAGTCACCTGGCGCATATCCTTCAAATCCACCTTCAGTATATGTCATAAACTCTGAATCTGGTATAGAAGCTATCTCACTAGGAACTTCTGAAGTTAATAGAATCGCAAACCTTAACCCTATGGTTCTTGAAGTAACTATTATAGTTCCCTGTAAAGTTTCGCAATCAGGATCAATTTTATCAACTATTGGTGTAATTGGTGTATCTCTTGGCCCTTCAATAGAAAATTCTCTCACATCAGAAATACATCCAGCTTCATTTTCCGCAGTTAGCTCGTAATCTCCTTCTTCTAAATTTTCATAATTTTCAATAACCAATAAAGCATCGCCATCAATTCTTACAAGCAAGAAAGTTAAACCATCCATCGAAGAGGTGATCGTAATTGAACCGGTATCAACAAAACAATCTGCCTGTTTTATTTGAATTTCTGGTACTAAAGGCACAACATCAATGGTAATTGTCACAATTGCAAAATCTGGTTCACAATTAGAATTCTCACCAATAGGATTTACTGTATACTTAAATGTATAGACTCCAGAAACCACTTCTGTGAAATCTAAATTAATCCCATTTCCAATGGTTAATCCAGAACTAACAATACTAGTTTCTATCCAAGACCCGCCGTTATCCGGACTTCCTTCCAAAACGTCTATCAAATTAACAGAACTTTTAGATAAATCTCCGAAGCAGAATTTATCATCTCCGTTATCTCCAGCATCAGGCTGTTCAAAGACCTCGATAGTGAACACCGCAGTGTCGCCGTCGCAGTCCCCATTGGCAGCAAGGGTATAGGTGAAGCTATAATCGCCAACTGCGCTAACATCCACAACAGATCCAATGATGTCCGCACCGCCGGTTACCGAGAAGGTCCCGCCAGTATTCGCATCCCCAGACAGAAGACCACTAAGGTCATACATATCAAGACCCGATGTTGTTACACAAAAGCTTACATCATCATCATCTCCAGCATCAGGCTGTTCAAAGATCTCGATGGTGAACACCGCAGTGTCGCCGTCGCAGTCCCCATTGGCAGCAAGGGTATAGGTGAAACTATAATCGCCAACTGCGCTAACATCCACAACAGATCCAATGATGTCCGCACCGCCGGTTACCGAGAAGGTCCCGCCAGTATTCGCATCCCCAGACAGAAGACCACTAAGGTCATACATATCAAGACCCGATGTTGTTACACAAAAGCTTACATCATCATCATCTCCAGCATCAGGCTGTTCAAAGACCTCGATGGTGAACACCGCAGTGTCGCCGTCGCAGTCCCCATTGGCAGCAAGGGTATAGGTGAAGCTATAATCGCCAACTGCGCTAACATCCACAACAGATCCAACGATGTCCGCACCGCCGGTTACCGAGAAGGTCCCGCCAGTATTCGCATCCCCAGACAGAAGACCACTAAGGTCATACATATCAAGACCCGATGTTGTTACACAAAAGCTTACATCATCATCATCTCCAGCATCAGGCTGTTCAAAGACCTCGATGGTGAACACCGCAGTGTCGCCGTCGCAGTCCCCATTGGCAGCAAGGGTATAGGTGAAGCTATAATCGCCAACTGCGCTAACATCCACAACAGATCCAATGATGTCCGCACCGCCGGTTACCGAGAAGGTCCCGCCAGTATTCGCATCCCCAGACAGAAGACCACTAAGGTCATACATATCAAGACCCGATGTTGTTACACAAAAGCTTACATCATCATCATCTCCAGCATCAGGCTGTTCAAAGACCTCGATGGTGAACACCGCAGTGTCGCCGTCGCAGTCCCCATTGGCAGCAAGGGTATAGGTGAAGCTATAATCGCCAACTGCGCTAACATCCACAACAGATCCAATGATGTCCGCACCGCCGGTTACCGAAAAGGTCCCGCCAGTATTCGCATCCCCAGACAGAAGACCACTAAGGTCATACATATCAAGACCCGATGTTGTTACACAAAAGCTTACATCATCATCATCTCCAGCATCAGGCTGTTCAAAGACCTCGATGGTGAACACCGCAGTGTCGCCGTCGCAGTCCCCATTGGCAGCAAGGGTATAGGTGAAGCTATAATCGCCAACTGCGCTAACATCCACAACAGATCCAATGATGTCCGCACCGCCGGTTACCGAGAAGGTCCCGCCAGTATTCGCATCCCCAGACAGAAGACCACTAAGGTCATACATATCAAGACCCGATGTTGTTACACAAAAGCTTACATCATCATCATCTCCAGCATCAGGCTGTTCAAAGACCTCGATGGTGAACACCGCAGTGTCGCCGTCGCAGTCCCCATTGGCAGCAAGGGTATAGGTGAAGCTATAATCGCCAACTGCGCTAACATCCACAACAGATCCAACGATGTCCGCACCGCCGGTTACCGAGAAGGTCCCGCCAGTATTCGCATCCCCAGACAGAAGACCACTAAGGTCATACATATCAAGACCCGATGTTGTTACACAAAAGCTTACATCATCATCATCTCCAGCATCTGGAGCTTTATCTACAGCAACAACCACTTGGCATATATTAGTACCAAAAGCAGAAGTTATTGTTACCCGTACAGTATAACTACCATTAGAAGTAGTAATTATCTCGGCCTGAGTACTTAAATCCCCTGGAGGAGGATCAACAAAGGAAGCTCCAGCCGTGTTATCTAAAATTTCCCAGGTATATGTAGGATTTTCCGCTCCCAAAGGAGTAAGTGTATAAATCACATCCTGCTGTCCTTCACATATCAAATCTGGTCCTGCAAGTTCACAGCGAGGAGCAGGCACAACAGCATCAGCTGATAAAGACCTATCTTGATTACCAAGATTATTTAAATTCCAATCAATTAATCTCATATGATATGGAGAACCTGAAATACCACCTGCTGATTGAGGTACTCCTCCAAATTCTCCCCAGTCTATTCTACTAGCTATATGACCTCCCCATGCGAGAATAACAGTACCAGAATTGGTTACCGTAAACGAAACAGTAATTTGCTGTTCAACTTTATTCAGGCTTAAATTTCCTGCTGCTGCAGGTCCATAGGAAACATCTGTTAAAGTAGCATTCCATATAGACATTTCTGCATCTCCCGCATCACTAATTAACTCAAAACTATCCCCTGGTTGCCCAGAAACGGGAGAACCAACAGACGGCGGAGTTGGAATAGGATAAGTATCGTCAGGCGGCTCAGAAAAACCTGTAATTCCTATTGTTGGATCAATCTCTTCCTGATCGGGATGTCCAAATGCCAATTCGTGAGGTTGGAGTCTATCGTAACTAGTTAAATAATCTAAAGCATGTTTCCCACTATGCTTAACATCATATTCTAATGTTAATTCTACGGTTTGACCAGCAACCATATCTTCCATAATTACCCTATAGGGAATTGACATCCCCTCAGCATAATGAGAAGTTTGCTTTCCTGCATTTCCATTTACCCAGTCACCGGGATCGGTTACATTATCAACGCCTCCATTCCTAATTTGATCCAAATCTGCCGACTGTCCAAAAACAAATGAACCGTTAAAAACGAAAAACAACAAAGCAATTATCCAAATAGCTTGCCTTTTAATTAATCTTTTGTTGGATTTAAAAAACCAATCGAAAGACTTCAATGTAAAATTCTTCATAATAATTAGTTTTAATGGTTAGACCATGGCATAGGTTATGAAAAAAGGAAGATCGATTGGGCAATGTCTTTTCCGAAATCTATCGAATTATTAATCGTAAACTGTTAAGAGTAGAGTAGTAAACCTGAATCACATGTGACCAGGGGAATTGCCAAATAGGCAAACCGTCTACCGGGGGGAAGAACATCGATTTGAATAACTTTTAGAAAAAGTATGAAAATCGAATTTTATAATCTTTAAATAAGCAAGTAAGGGCAATCAACAACATTAAAATTCAGCTATATTCTGAAATGAAGGTTAAACTCATTGATCATCAGTGGGGGGAGAAATTAAAAAATTGTAGGGTACGTGAATCTAGTAATCAGAAAATTCAGGGTGAACATTCTATAATAATAGTTAATTCAAATATATAACAAATCATCTATAAAAATCTTAATATCAGATATTTACTACGTTTTTTAAGGATTCTAATCAAAAAACTAGGGTATTCCCCCAGCCACTCTTAAAATCAAAAAAAAAGACTGTCCTATTTAAGGCCAGCCTTTTTTTTCATCGAAAATACTTCTTAATTACCCGACATCACAGTTTTCGAGAATGTATCCCTGTCGGTTTCTACTCTAATTATATAAACCTGATTCGCTTTAAGTGCAAAATCGATGCTTATTGATGTTTCATCTCCACGAGTCACCTGCTTATCTGCATAGGTTCTCAATAAGGATCCATTAAGATCGAAAAACTGGATCTTAACATCGGAAGTATACTCAAAATCATATCTCAAACTCAACTGATCTGTAAATGGTACAGGTGCCACACTGAAACTTGGTTCTTCAACTAATATTGAAGCTTTTAAAGTTTCAGATTGTAATGCATCAGCTATTGAATTTGATGGATAATTACAAGTTCCTCTATCAAATATCGCCGGATCTGAACACCTTCTGTCTGTATTCATTCCAAGGCTTCCAAAACTCACTCCTAAAGGACTTCCATCTACAATCATACCCATTAAATAGGAATTGGTTTGGAAATTACCATCGTCACGGGTAAATCCGGTAGAGCCAATCACTGATTTTGGATCAAGCTTCACAGAAAATACGTGTGTTCCAGCAATTTCTGGTGTAAACTCAGCTTTCACATAATATTTACCATTTTCCACACGCGTTGTCACCTTGCGGATCGTCGCTACCTGACAACCATTCTGGTATATCCTAACATTTGAATTGTTTACAAAGAGCATGAATTTAAATCCTACAGGAGCTTCCTGTTGCAATTCAACTATCATAGGTGTATTAACCATTGCCTGAGATACAGAAAAATCGCCGTAATAGAACAATGCTCCAGGGATCACGTTTGTTACCTGGTCTATACCTTTCACTTTTTTAATGGTAGCACACATATATTCCTGTACAAAACTATCTTTATCACAGTATAAATAATCACTACAATCAGTTTGAGTCGGGAATAAATGAGAGCAATTAATTGGGGCCTCTACCAACACGTCTTGTACAACTCCAATACATCCATTTTTATCTGTAATTGTACATTTATAAGTACCAGCAATCAAATTACTAAGATTCTGGTCTGTACTTGAGAAATTCACATCTTCAAGCATTTCCCATGCATATGTATATGGTAGTGTTCCACCAGATACTTCTAAACTAATTGTACCATCACTGGTTAAACAAGTTTCTGCTCCAGGAGTTGGATCTCCTAAAATTTCTAAAGGTTCATCCAGGATAATTAATTTCTCAGAATTGATACATCCACTATCGTCTGTTAACACCACCTCATAAGTGCCTCCTCCAAGATCAGAAAATGTATGCGTACCTGCAGCAACATTTTCTTTTGTATCGTGTATCACGTCAAATCTCTTAAGTACCAAATCGTATGATGCTACACCTCCTCCAATACTGACTTCAATTGATCCATTAAAGGCGTCTTTACATGTGGGCTCAAATTGTTTATCTAAACTCAATGTTAATTCATCAGGAAGTAATACTTCATAACTCGCATACGACTTACAGCCGGTAAAATCTGTTACAACAACATTATAAGTTCCTGCAGCCAGTCCGGTCGCAGTTACCGTGGTTTGAGCACTGCCATCATCCCATAAATAACTGAACGGTGCTATACCATTGGTAAGATTAGCAGTCGCAGTACCATCATCGCTTGGACCATCCTCATCATTACAGGTGAGGTTCGTTCCGGTAGCATCGGCACTAAAAGGATCAGGAGATGTTACTTCATAACTCGCATACGCCTTACAGCCGGTAAAATCTGTTACAACAACATTATAGGTTCCTGCAGCCAGTCCGGTCGCAGTTACCGTGGTTTGAGCACTGCCATCATCCCATAAATAACTGAACGGTGCTATACCATTGGTAAGATTAGCAGTCGCAGTACCATCATCGCTTGGACCATCCTCATCATTACAGGTGAGGTTCGTTCCGGTAGCATCGGCACTAAAAGGATCAGGAGATGTTACTTCATAACTCGCATACGCCTTACAGCCGGTAAAATCTGTTACAACAACATTATAGGTTCCTGCAGCCAGTCCGGTCGCAGTTACCGTGGTTTGAGCACTGCCATCATCCCATAAATAACTGAACGGTGCTATACCATTGGTCAGATTAGCAGTCGCAGTACCATCATCGCTTGGACCATCCTCATCACTACAGGTGAGGTTCGTTCCGGTAGCATCGGCACTAAAAGGATCAGGAGATGTTACTTCATAACTCGCATACGCCTTACAGCCGGTAAAATCTGTTACAACAACATTATAAGTTCCTGCAGCCAGTCCGGTCGCAGTTACCGTGGTTTGAGCACTGCCATCATCCCATAAATAACTGAACGGTGCTATACCATTGGTTAGATTGGCAGTCGCAGTACCATCATCGCTTGGACCATCCTCATCATTACAGGTGAGGTTCGTTCCGGTAGCATCGGCACTAAAAGGATCAGGAGATGTTACTTCATAACTCGCATAAGCCTTACAGCCGGTAAAATCTGTTACAACAACATTATAGGTTCCTGCAGCCAGTCCGGTCGCAGTTACCGTGGTTTGAGCACTGCCATCATCCCATAAATAACTGAACGGTGCTATACCATTGGTCAGATTAGCAGTCGCAGTACCATCATCGCTTGGACCATCCTCATCACTACAGGTGAGGTTCGTTCCGGTAGCATCGGCACTAAAAGGATCAGGTAATCCAACAATGGACGAACCGTTTTTCACACAAACCGGAGTTTCAGAATCCCGTACTACCCATTGATAAGTATCACCGCTAAGATTAGAGAATACTGCCGGACTTATGGTTTCAATAAAATCTCCTCCATTAAAATTGACAAAATATGGAGGCTTACCCCCACTAAATGTAAGGGTCACTGAACCATCATTACTGCTACCATCCTCATCATTACAGGTTACATCTGTAGTTTCCTCTTCAGCCGATAAACCTACCCCAACGGTCAATGAAGGTTCTACTCCACATTTTGGAGCAATTCTGGAAGATTCCAATGGACACTGTCTTGCCGCATTGTCAGAAGCATCGGTCCAGGCCTGGAAGATATTTGCCAGATTAAGAGTACTTCCACATACATAGGGTATACTAGTAATTAAATTTCCCTCTGGATCTTCTGCAGGTAAATAAGAATCTGAAGCTTCATCATATTGTAAAACAGTGAGTGGATTATCCAATTCATCTGTATTTATAATTTTTGTTCGATCGGGTAATTGATTACCCGGAAGGATATCAGCATCACATCCTGAAATGAAATACACATCCTCGGAATCGTCTGGATGCGTAATTGTAAGTCTTGCCCAAAAAGCATAACTGGTACGAAATGAATTCGTATTATTTATTACTCCAAGGTTTAGAGGAACATATACCGTTTCCCCTATTTCACAGTCACAGGTTTCCAAATCCAGATTTGCACTAACAACATCAAGATCGTTAGAGGTACATCTTCTTTCTGCCGGAAGGTCAAATGCATCTGTTACTGCTTGAGAAAATCCAATAAGTGGTATAAAAAAGAGGATTATTATCAAACAATTTTTGCGTGGCAAAAACCTTTCTCTAAATATAGAATTAAAAAGGCATTTTGAGATAATTGTAATTTCTTTCATAATATAATTTTAAAGGTTGGCACCATATGCCTGGCTAACCTTCAAAAGCAGATAGGGCAGTCAAATTTTTTTATCGCGTGAAAAAATAATTATGAAAAGAGGGGGTGCAAATCATCCTGGCAGTTACGCAGGCAGTTACCTTCTAAGGCAATTAATTTACTCCGAGGGAAGTATTCAATTTATACGGATAGGTTTTAATTAAAATTGAAATGGGATAAAATTGAGAATATGAAAAATTTGAAATCTACTGAGTTTCAAAATTTTCGATATTTATTAAAACAACAGTGAGTAATTGTCTCATATTCAATAGGTTAAATTTAACATTTTATTTTATATCACCCTAAATAAATGTTATAGAAATCAAAAAATAATGGTTTTCCCCCGCCTAGATTTTTAATGGGACGGCATTATTTATTTCGTATTTAATGAGCTATATTTTTGCATATTCTTATTATTACGGCTTCAAATTGTCAATCTCTAAAAACTTGATTTAAAGAGCTTTAAAATTTATTTGTTTTCCTAAGTTTTATATAACTTGAAAAGAATAATTCAGAAGGAAAACATATGAAAATGAAAGAACAGGGACTCTACTCCCCTCTATTTGAGCGCGATAACTGCGGCGCGGGGTTTATTTGTAATCTTAATGGCGAACGAACCAATAACATCATCCATAAAGCCATCGACATCCTGGTTAGACTGGAACACAGGGGTGCGGTAAGTGCAGATGGAAAAACCGGGGACGGTGCCGGAATCTTAATTGAGGTTCCTCACGAATTCTTCAAAAAAGTCTGTGAATTCGAATTACCAGGATCTAGAGAATATGCTGTGGGAATGGTTTTTCTTCCCAGGAATAAGAATCAGGCTGGAATTTGTAAATCCACTTTTGAGAAGGAAATCGAAAATCAGGAACTGGAAGTTCTGGGATGGAGAAAAGTTCCGGTAAATCATTCCTGCCTTGGTAAAATGGCCAGTAATGTAGAACCCGCTATAGAACAGGTATTTATAGGAAGACCAAAAGAATTAAGTGACCAGGCATTCAATGCGAAACTATATTCAGCCCGGAAGATCGCAGAACATTCTATTGAAAATTCTGGTCTTGCCGAAAGTGAATATTTCTATTTTTCAAGTCTTTCAACTAATACCATCATATATAAAGGTCTTTTGATGCCTCAGGATATCAACGAATATTATAAAGACCTGAACGACCCTGATGTGATCACTAAACTAGCATTAGTGCATCAGCGATTTTCCACAAATACCTTTCCTACCTGGGATCTGGCCCAGCCGTTTCGATATATGTGCCACAATGGGGAAATTAATACGCTTCGCGGAAACCTGAGCAGAATGAAAGCGCGGGAAGAGCTTTTTGAAAGTGATGTATTTGGCGAGGATATAAAAAAGATCGTTCCAATTACAATGGAAGGAAAATCTGATTCCGCCTCGATGGATATGGCTTTAGAATTACTACTCCAAACCGGAAGATCTTTGCCGGAAGCTATTATGATGATGGTTCCTGAAGCCTGGGAGAAAAA
The DNA here is from genome assembly GCF_000060345.1 of Christiangramia forsetii KT0803. Classification (NCBI taxonomy): domain Bacteria; kingdom Pseudomonadati; phylum Bacteroidota; class Flavobacteriia; order Flavobacteriales; family Flavobacteriaceae; genus Christiangramia; species Christiangramia forsetii. The sequence goes on from NC_008571.1 coordinate 3,034,687, forward strand.
CCCATCAATGAACGACAAGAAAAAAGCATTTTACGAGTATAATGCCTGTATCATGGAACCCTGGGATGGCCCTGCTTCTATTCCATTTACTGACGGAAATTATATCGGTGCGTTACTGGACAGAAATGGTTTAAGACCTTCCAGATACACCGTCACTAAAGATGGATATGTAGTCATGTCTTCTGAAACCGGTGTATTAGATATTGAGCCTGAAAACGTCCTAAAACATGGAAGGCTGGAACCGGGAAGAATGTTCCTGGTAGATATGATAGAAGGTCGGATCATCGAAGATCAGGAAGTAAAAGAAAAAATTGTTTCAGAAAAACCCTATAGGAATTGGCTTGACGAGAACCTGCTACCACTCGCAAATGTTCCTTATACAGGGAATCAAACTCCGGTTGAAGACATCTCGTATATTACAAGACTAAAACTTTTTGGTTATACCTATGAGGATATCACGACCATCATCTCCCCTATGGCCTCTCAGGCTAAGGAAGCGATTGGTTCTATGGGGACAGATATTCCTCTGGCAGTACTTTCAGATAAACCACAGTTATTATTTAATTATTTCAAGCAACTTTTCGCACAGGTAACCAATCCACCGCTAGATGGAATTCGTGAAGAAATTGTGACTGATATAAGCCTCTCCGTTGGAGAAGATATCAACCTGTTTGATATAATTCCAGAGCAGGCTAAAAAACTTAAAATTCAGAATCCTGTTATTTCCAATGAGGATCTGGACAAAATCAAATACATCGATTACCCGGGCTTCAAAGCAAAATCTATTTCAATACTTTATGAAGCTGAAAAAGGAATGAATGGTCTTGAGGACCGTTTGGAGGAGATGGTTACAGAAATTAAACATGCTGTTGATGATGGTTGTAATATGATCATCCTGTCAGATAGAAATGTAAATCCAAAACTCGCTCCCATCCCGTCTCTGCTTGCCTGTTCTTTTGTACATCATCGCGCAAAAGATCATAATAGAAGATCTTCTTTCGGAATCGTAATTGAATCTGCTGAACCAAGAGAACCACATCATTTTGCAGCCCTCTTCGGTTATGGTGCCAGTGCCATTAATCCTTATATGGTAAATGAAGTGATCTATGATTTGGTAAAAAGAAAAGAGATCGATGTGGAAGATCCTGAAGTAGCTGTTGAGAATTTTAATATCGCTATAGGTAAAGGGATTGTTAAGATCATGAACAAAATTGGTATTTCTACATTGCTCTCTTATCGCGGGTCGCAGATCTTTGAAATATTAGGGCTGAATAAGAAATTTGTCAATAAATATTTCTGTAATACACCTACGAGGATAGAAGGAATTGGACTATATGAAGTAGAAAAAGAAATTCAGAAACGTTATCAACACGCATTTTTCCCTCCGGAAACTGAAACCGATCTTGATCTTGAAATGGGCGGAGATTACCGTTGGAGAAGAAATGGAGAACGCCATGTTTTTAATCCTGCCAGTGTTGCCAAACTTCAGCAGGCTGTCAAGCAAAATTCTTACGAAACTTATACCGAATATTCCAATATCATCAATGAGCAGAATGAAAAACTCATGACCATAAGGGGTATGTTCAAATTCAAGGAGCTCAATCCAATCCCAATTGAAGAGGTAGAGCCATGGACCGAGATTGTAAAAAGGTTCAAAACAGGTGCAATGTCTTTCGGGTCTATTAGTAAAGAAGCACATGAGAATCTGGCCATCGCTATGAACCGGATAAAAGGAAAAAGTAATTCTGGTGAAGGTGGTGAAGATTCCGATCGTTTTCAGAAAGATATCGATGGAAACTGGAGGAATTCAGCTATTAAGCAGGTAGCTTCAGGAAGATTTGGAGTGAGTATCGATTATCTATCCAGTGCAGGTGAGATTCAGATAAAAATGGCGCAGGGTGCTAAACCCGGAGAAGGTGGACAACTACCCGGAGCGAAAGTAAATCCTGATATTGCGAAAACGAGGAATTCTACACCTTATGTAGGCCTAATATCTCCTCCTCCACATCATGATATTTACTCTATTGAAGATCTTGCACAATTGATTTTCGATCTCAAAAATGCAAACAGAGAAGCACGTATCAATGTAAAATTGGTTTCTAAAGTTGGTGTAGGTACTATCGCTGCCGGCGTTGCTAAAGCGAAGGCAGATGTGGTGCTAATTTCGGGCTACGATGGCGGAACCGGTGCTTCTGCGTTAACCTCCCTAAGACATGCAGGTTTACCCTGGGAACTTGGAATTGCCGAAGCACAGCAAACCCTTTTATTGAATAATCTGCGAAGCCGGATCGTGGTGGAATGTGATGGTCAGTTAAAAACTGGTCGTGACGTAGCAATTGCATGTTTATTGGGTGCTGAAGAATTTGGATTCTCCACCGCTCCACTTGTGGCAACAGGATGTATCATGATGCGTGCATGCCATTTAAATACCTGCCCTGTGGGTATCGCCACCCAGGATCCCGAGCTTAGAAAGAACTTTAAAGGAACCCCGGAAAATGTGATCAATTTCATGTATTTCATTGCACAGGAATTAAGAGAGATTATGGCTCAGCTTGGTTTCAGAAGCATGAAAGAGATGGTAGGTCAGTCTCAAAAACTGGAGACAAATAGAGCTATTAAACATTATAAAGCTCAGGGAATTGATCTTTCCAACATCCTACATAGACCAAATATTAAGCCTGGAGTACCACTTTCAAATACCGAAAAGCAACTTCATAATATAGAAGGTGTTCTGGATTTTGAAATTTTGAGACAGGCCCATCCAGCTATTTACAGAAAAGAACCTGTAACACTTAATTTTCCTATAAGCAATACTAACAGGACCACGGGAACAATCATCAGTAATGAAATTTCCAAAATTCATGGTTCTAAAGGATTGCCGAAAAATACGTTAACACTGAATTTTAATGGCTCGGCCGGACAAAGTTTTGGAGCATTTGCTGCCAAAGGCCTAAACCTGAATATTGAAGGCAACTCAAATGATTACTTCGGAAAAGGACTTTCCGGAGCAGTGCTTTCCATTAGAAAACCTAAAGAAGCGACTTTTAAATCCAACGAAAATATCATAATCGGGAATGTGGCTTTATATGGTGCTGTAACCGGTGAAGCTTATATCAACGGAATTGGAGGCGAACGCTTCTGTGTTAGAAATTCCGGAGCCAAAGCGGTTATCGAAGGAATTGGTGACCATGGCTGCGAATATATGACTGGTGGTGTTGCCGTGATACTTGGAGAAATAGGTAGAAATTTTGCTGCCGGAATGAGTGGAGGAATTGCTTATATTTTTGACCCGGAAAATGATCTGGACAGGAATAATTTCAATATGGAAATGATAGAACTAGAAGCTCCTTCCGAAGAAAATTTACAAGAATTGGAAGAGCTGATTGTAAATCATTATCAATATACCGAAAGTGAAATCGCAAAGGTTATTTTGAATGATTGGGAGCAAGCATCCAAAGCTTTTATTAAAATAATGCCGACAGAATATAAGAAGGCACTACAAAAGCTTGAAGCAGAAAAACAAAAAGAAGAAAAGGTAGATCTTAAAACAGCATAAGAATGGGCGAGATAAGAGGATTTTTAGAGTATGATCGTATTCAGGAAGAAGATATAAAACCCGCAGAAAGGGTTAAGAATTACAACGAGTTTCATCAAGAATTAAAAACAGAAGAACTCCAAAAACAAGGTGGGCGCTGTATGGATTGCGGAATTCCGTTTTGCCACAGTGGCTGTCCCTTAGGGAATTTGATCCCAGATTTTAATGATGCGGTCTACAGAAATGAATGGCAAAAAGCGTTAAAAATATTACATGCGACAAATAATTTTCCGGAGTTTACAGGAAGATTATGTCCCGCGCCCTGCGAATCGGCTTGCGTATTAGGTATTATAGAGCCGCCTGTGGCAATTGAAATGATCGAGAAGTATATTGTAGAGCGTGGCTTTAAAGAAGGCTGGATTAAGCCTGAACCGCCTGCTCATCGTACAGATAAAAAAGTAGCAGTAATAGGTTCTGGTCCTGCGGGGTTAGCCGCAGCACAACAACTCAACAGAGCGGGACATCATGTTACTGTCTTTGAACGTGATGCCAAAATTGGTGGATTACTTCGGTATGGAATTCCTGATTTCAAAATGGAAAAGAAAGTAATAGATCGCCGTTTAGACCAAATGTTAGCTGAAGGAATCGAATTTAAAACTAATACAGAAGTTGGTAAAAATTATTCAGTAGAGGAATTAAAAGCATTTGATGCCGTTGTACTTTGCGGTGGTGCTACTGAAAAAAGGGATTTACCAATCCCCGGTTCAGACGCTCAAGGCGTAATACAGGCAATGGAATTCTTAAAACATAATAATGAAGCTGTTGATGGGTTGCACGAAGTTGAAGAAAAGCTTAATGCCCATGGTAAAAATGTGATTGTAATTGGGGGTGGTGATACAGGATCTGACTGCGTTGGAACTTCCAATAGACATGGAGCAACCTCTGTTACAAATTTCGAGATCCTACCAATTCCAGCGGAGTCTAGAACACAGGAAAATCCTTGGCCCTACTGGCCATTCACTTTAAAAACCAGTTCTTCGCATGAAGAGGGTGTAAATAGAAACTGGAGTATTCAAACCAAGGAGTTCATAAAAGACCCCAAAGGAAATCTGAAAGCATTAAAAACAGTAGAAGTAGAATGGATAAGAAGACCCGGGCAAAGACCTGAAATAGAAGAGGTTCCTAATTCTGAAAAAGAATGGCCTTGTGATCTCGCTTTATTATCACTTGGATTTACAGGTCCAGAAAAGACTTTAAGTGAAAAATTAGGCCTGGAGTTAGATCCTAGAACTAACATAAAAGGAGCCGACGACTATAGAACCAATATGAAGAATATTTTTGTTGCCGGAGATATGCGCAGAGGTCAGTCTTTAATTGTATGGGCAATTTCTGAAGGTCGTGAAGCTGCACATAATGTAGATAAATTCCTCATGGGGAAATCAAAATTACCCATAAAAGGAGAGGGCGATCTTCCTACTCCATAAAAAAAGCCCCCGCGATTAACGGGGGCTCTTTAATTTCATATTTCCTAGGATTACAAGCCTAAAAGACCTGTAAATGAAATCTGAAGATTTACTTCAGAATTAGCTTCTACAGTAAATCCGCTCAAATCAATACTACTTGCTGTATCTGCTTCCACCATGCCCGAGAATTCTAGTTTTCCATCCGAGTTTTCGTCAGAATAAGAAGCGAAATGTAATTCATAATCACCTTCTTCAAGAAAGTGAATTTCAAATTCTCCATTTGATCTGGAGACCGCAGAACTACTTACTGCATTTG